>NZ_VXCQ01000005.1:0-217040 GCF_052850415.1 Acinetobacter sp. 1207_04
AACGTGACCGATTGTGCCCACGTTTACGTGTGGCTTATTACGTTCAAACTTAGCCTTAGCCATGAAATCATCCTCGTTTACGTCGAACACGGGTCAAAACAACTCAGTTTCGACAATCGCCTGAAAAAAACCAGACACCTGATACTTAAAAAGCAGACTAATAAGCCTGCTTTTGGAAAACTGTGCGAATAATCGCTTAAACTGTATATCTGGAGCTCTTATCGAGATTTGAACTCGAGACCTCTCCCTTACCAAGGGAGTGCTCTACCACTGAGCTATAAGAGCATAGACTTAGAATGGAGCGGGAGACGAGGGTCGAACTCGCGACATGTAGCTTGGAAGGCTACCGCTCTACCAACTGAGCTACTCCCGCTTAATGTTGGTATCAACAACTTCAATCTAAGTTAATGGTGGTGAGAGAAGGATTCGAACCTTCGAAACTTTCGTGGCAGAGTTACAGTCTGCTCCCTTTGACCGCTCGGGAATCTCACCTTTACACTTACTTCAGTGTTGTTCTTTTACTTCACTTCAAAACTTAAGATGGTGCCGGCACACGGATTCGAACTGTGGACCTACTGATTACAAGTCAGTTGCTCTACCAACTGAGCTATGCCGGCGTTTCTTTTGTTTCGTACGTTTCGTATCGGAACGGTGTGCAGTTTAGCAAAAAAGAAAAACCTTGCAAGTGTTTTTTTCAAAAAAAACGTGAAAAAGTCATAAAATCAAACCATTTGATGATAATTCAACCGCTTTGATCACTGCGCGAGCTTTTATTTGCGTTTCTTGCCACTCTGAAGCTGGATTTGAGTCCGCAACAATGCCCGCTCCCGCCTGAACATAGACTTTATTTTCACGAATTACGCAGGTTCGAATCGCAATCGACATATCCATTTCACCATGCCAGCCTAAATAACCAACAGCACCACCAAAAATTCCTCGTTTTACTGGTTCAACTTCATCAATAATTTCCATCGCACGAATTTTTGGCGCACCTGAAAGTGTCCCTGCGGGGAAAGTTGCTTTAAAAACATCCAAAGCATCAACATCATCTAAAACTTCGCCCTGTACATTGGACACAATATGCATAACATGCGAATAACGTTCGATCACCATTTGGTCAGTCACTTGCACTTTGCCAATTTTTGCAATACGTCCAACATCATTTCGACCTAAATCGATCAACATTAAATGTTCTGCAATTTCTTTTTCATCGGACAATAGGTCTTGCTCAAGTGCTAAATCCTCTTCACGAGTCTTTCCACGTGGTCGAGTACCTGCTAATGGACGTACTGTGGCTATGCCATTTTCAAGACGAGATAAAATTTCAGGTGACGAACCAACCACATGGAATGGTTTACCATCGTTAAGCGTTACACCTTGCACAAGGAATAGATACGGCGATGGATTGAGATGACGCAGTGCACGATAAACCTGTAAAGCATCGCCATCGAAATCTGACACCATACGATGCCCAGGAACAACTTGCATCACATCCCCTGCACGGATGTATTCTTTTACTTTTTCAATAGACGCTAAGTATTTGTCTTCGCCTGTTAAGGATTCAAAATGTGGCGCAGTATGTTTTTTCGCTTGTAAGCTCACAGGCGTTGCAAGTAAGACTTCTAAATCATCGAGTTGCTTTTGTGCTTTCTGATAAGCATCGGCATCATTCACATCGGCGTGAACAACTAAAAATAATGTATCTTTCAAGTTATCAAAAACAATGACCGTCTTAGACAGCATCATCCAAATATCAGGTAAGCCCACAGGATCTGCTTCTGGCATGTTATTTAAACGTGGCTCGATATAACGCACTGAGTCATAACCAAAGTAACCAACGAGTCCTCCTGTGAAGCCTGGCAATGCAGGTAACTGCGCCACAGAAGGCACTTTAAACTGCGCCAAATAATCGCGAATGTATTGAAAAGGATCACTACATGATTCTGTTTGTAATGCACCATCAGGCGACTGTACGGTAAGCACCCCATCATTACAGGAAAATACGGTTGACTCACCTAGTCCAATAATTGAATAGCGTGCCCAATTTTCCCCACCTTCGACAGATTCAAATAAATATGCTTGTTTATGTGCTTTTAAGCGTGCAAATACAGAAAGAGGTGTGTCTGTATCAGCAAGACGCTGACGGTACACAGGAATCAAGTTATAGCCAGCGGTAGTGAGTTGTTCAAATTGATTTAAAGTGGTCATGAGGAATTTTCTCTTTTTCGATTGGATTTATAGCTGAAATAAAGTTTCTTTCAGCAACGCCATCGAAAAACGGTTTGTGTATTCATTCCTCACCCTTCTATATTAAGTATCGAACTCATTCTTTTTTGCTACGTTTTAAATTGCGGTTTTGCCTAAGAATCGGCTTATACCAACAACTCGTTTAAATTATCAACCACCTGCTGTGGCTGACATAAGCGAATATCTTCACCATGATTATAACCATAGCTCACCACAACACAATCGACCTCTGCCCGTCTTGCTGCCTCCACATCATTGCTTGAATCACCAATCATTAATGTCTTTTCTACATTACTTTGATAATGCTCTACACAATACAGTAATGGCTTAGGATGCGGCTTGCGCACTTCAAAACGATCACCACCAATCACATCAACAAAGTAATGATCCATTTTAAGTACTTCAAGTATTTTACGTGCAGGTTGCTCGGGTTTATTAGTGACACAAATAAGCTTTTTATGGTTTTGTATCCCCCACTCTAAAAACTCAAGAATGCCATCAAATGGACGCGTATCAACACAAGGATCGGCATTATAAATTTCAAGAAAAGTATCGAGTAATTGTTGATGCAATACAGGATCGATCTCGCCTTTTAAATATTTTAATGTGCTTTCACAAAATAAGGACGTACCCTTACCAATCCATACACGAACCTGTTGCTCTGTCACGGTCGGTAATTGCAAACGCTCCAAGCTTAAATTCATTGCACGATATAGGTCATAAGCTGAATCTACAAGCGTCCCATCTAAATCAAATAATAGAAGGTCTCGTTGATCTAGTTTTGCCACATCTATCATATTTTACTCGCTTCTAAAAAAGACAAAAGGCATGCGATTGCATGCCTAGAGTGTACCGCAATCGTTCAAGACTTACTTAAAGAATAGCCATGCAATAATTGCAAGTACAACCAAAACAATAATAGAGATCAATCCAACTTGAACATTTTTCTGCGCGTCTTGCTCTTGCTCAACACAAGCTGCAGGAATTTCCATTGGTGCTTCTTCTACACGGGCATGTATATCAACATTGCTAGGAATTGGTGCAGGCTTTGGCACTCCGACATTCACAGGCATACCATTAGCATGTAATGTCGTTTCTGTCGCACGATCTGCAAGGCTTGGCATACCTTGTGTATTCATTTGCTGTGCCGCTGTAGGTGCCACAGGTTCAGAAACGTCCTGAGTCTCAGTTTGCGCTGGTTCAATTACTTTTTCAGATTTTGTAATTTCTGGCTCAACCATCTCAGGAACAACCACTTTTTCAGACTCAATAATAACTTCTTCAGCTACAATCGGCTGTACGACCTCAACAACAGCAACTTGAGCTGTGTACTGCACACTTGCAAAACTTAGACTATCGCCATTTTTAACTTCGGTTTCTACCGCAATACGCACATCATTCACAAATGTACCATTGGAAGAATTAAGATCTTGTACCCACAAAGCATTATCTTTGAGCGATAATCCTGCATGACGGCGTGATACATCCGCAGCTTGTAATACCACATCTGCATCCTGATGGCGTCCCACAAGCATGTCACGATCTACAATTACACTTTGCGCCTGATCATCTGCCGCTTCTAGTTTCCAAGCCATGTCAATATTCCCAATCTAATTTCAATTTATATTAACACGTACATTCATATTTCCTGAATGTACCCGTCAAGATTTAGGGCGAACGGTTGTCGTCGTTACCGTATTTTTGGTTCTTTCTGTTTCTGTACGAGATTCTGTACGTTGAATGGCAGGTTCAATTGCTACAGGAGTTGTCACTACACTACTTTGCGTATTTACGGGTGATACACCACCTGATGGTACTTGTTGGTAACTTTGTGGCTGAGCGTTTTGTGGTTGCATGTTTTGCAAAGTTGAATTGACAGGCGATGTTAGTGGCAATCTTTGTTGATTTATATCTTCAACATTTTCAGGTAATTTGGCAAAATTACCCTCGGTATCCATTGCCAATTGTAGACTATAAAGTTGACTATAACGATCTTGAGCCAATTTACGTACATCTTTGCTATCACCCACAATAGTTGGATGAATAAAAACAAGTAAATTACGTTTTATACTACTTTTCCCATCTGAACGAAATAAACGCCCTAGACCTGGAATATCACCTAAAAGAGGAACGGACTGACGACTCTGCGAAACATCATCAGAAATTAAACCACCCAAAACAATCGTTTGCCCATGATCTGCAAGCACTGAGGTTTTTATGGCACGTTTACTTGTCACCAAATCCGAGGCTTGCCCCTTACTATCTGCAACTGCAGAAACCTCCTGCTCTACTTCCAGACGAATAGAACCACCCTCACCAATATGAGGAATAACTTTCAGCGTGACACCGACATCTTTACGTTCAATAGACGTATAAGGATTAGCTGTACCACCATTAGTCGTTACCGAACCCGTCACAAAGGGTACGTTTTCACCAACAACAATATAGGCTTCTTCATTATCCATAGTCAAAATAGACGGTGTAGACAACAAGTTAGATTTGGTATTTGACTTTAATGCTTGAATCAATGCCCCATATAATTTACGAGAACCATCAGCACCTTCTTTATAGTCACCCAAGATGAGCGATGTACCCGTTCCCATTGCGCTACCCAAACCAGCTGCACCACCAACCAAATAGCCTGCTGCGAGTTTAGATAAGCTTGAACCAATATTGTCAAAATTAATTAAACCCACACCACTACTTAGATCACCAAGCGCCCACTGCACACCCAACTGATCAGCATCATTACCTGACACTTCAATAATGGTCGCTTCAATAAGTACTTGTTGACGGCGCACATCAAGCTGTTGAATTGCTGCCTCAATTTCACGCATAAGTTGTGGTTCAGCTTTCACCACTAATGCATTTTGGGCACCATCAGCAATAATACTGACACCATTCGCATTAAAACTCGTTACATTATTTTGGTTATTATTGTTCGAGTTACTGTTCAAGTTAATAGATGAACTCGTACTACTACCACTATTTGAAGACGTACTATTCCCGGAACCAGAATTCATTAAGTTATTATTACTATTTGAGCTATTGCTATTTGAAGAACCATTTGAACTTGAATTGACTGCCTGCCCTGTAACAAGTCCTTGTAAAATTTCAGATAGATTTTTCGCACTCGCATATTTCAGCTTAAAGACTTTCAAACCACCTAAACGATCTGCAGAAGGCACATCCAACATTTCAATCATGGAGCGTAGACGTTTACGTGTACTCGTATCACCTTTAATCATAATACGATTGGTTCGCGCATCAGCAACTACACGTACACGCGAACCTGCAAAATCTTTCGATGCACCTGTTGCACTCATCGCACTCAACTGCTCAATAATTTCTTCAGCTTGACTGTGTTGTAATGGAATCGCCTCAATGTCATTTTGACCCGTGCCATCTAAGTTACGCACAATGGTTTCAAGTTGATAAATATTGCTTGCACGATCTGAAACAATTAATGCATTTGTTCCTTGAATGGCTGCCAAATGAGCAAACTGAGGCATCAATGGGCGAAGTGCAGGAATCAAATCATTTGGGTTGGTATTTTCAAGCCAAATGACACGGGTAACCACTTGATCACCACGCGCATTTCGGCTTGAATCATAGGGTACACCTGAATTTTTTACATTACTATCAGGGACTAAGCGAATAGTATTGCCTGAAGGTATAGCAACTACACCATTGACATTTAAGACCCCAAGAAAAAGATCGTAAACTTCATCCTTATTTAGCGCTTTATTAGAAATGACTGTGACATTGCCACGTACACGTGGATCAACTGCAAAGTTTTTTCCTGTAATGTCTGCGACTTCATTAATAAATGCAGTCAGATCAGCGTCACGCAGATTAATTTTCCATGTCTGCGCCTGAGCCACTGTACTCACAGTTGCCAACAGGGGTGCCGCCGCGACCAACGCCCAAAGTGGTCGATTGTGATTTGAAAAAGCCATAACTTATTATCTTTCCTAATTTATTTACAGCTACAGTCACTTATAAACTTTGCTGAATGGTCATCACCTGATCACCACGTTTAATTTCAATTTTTACTTTGCCTTCCCTTTTGGCTTGTTCAAGCAACTGTACATCGCTTTGCCCCTGCCCGACTGGCTGCCCGTTTAACGACAGAATACGATCTCCAGCCCTTAAACCGAGTTTAGTTTTTAATGCTGATGGTGTCTGATCAGTCACTTCGTAACCCTGACCACTTCCTGCATTGACACCCATATTTTTCATATATTGTTCACGGTCTTCATTCATTTTTTGAATGGCTTGACCCAAAACATTTTGATCAGAACTTGAATTACTCAATGGTGCAACCGATATTGGTGAACCTGAAGTTGATGAGTTCGAAACACCTGCTCCACCCTCCAATGCTTCTATTGGCTGATTCAGTGTCTCTAAACCGTTAAATTTCAATTCTTTTGTTGCGCCATTACTTTGCTTTAGAATGACTCGATCCCAATACACTTCTGCCAATTGATACGAGCTATCACCAATCATTTGCCCAACCACAATACGATCTGCAACATCACCCGTTTTGATCACAGCCGAAGAATATCTTGCAGGCATAGATACGACTACACCTTGCAACTGCATTGGTAAGCTATCATTTGCACTCGACGTACTTGCACCTTGCTCATAAAATAATGCAAAGCCTGAAATATTTGGAATTTGTTGTTGCTGAGAACCAGGACTGACCGAGCTCGGTTGCATCACTTGTGGTGGTGCGACCACCCACCAAAACATGGATGCAAGCTTCCAACAAAGTGCAAGAATCAGAAGCAATAAAACAATAGGCGCGAGACGATCAATCTTTTTGAGTGATAAATTTTCAAAATTTTCACGAAAATCTACCATTAGAATCCACCCTGAATTAAAGGCTGACGCGTACTAATAACATAGGTATCCAAACCTGCTTTACCATCATACGATGGAACATTAAGCAATAGGCGTTGTGTCAATTGCACATCGAGCATCATGCCCTGATCAAGCACAATATTTGCCATTTTTTGTCCACGTGCATCTTGTAAATCTATGATTAATTTTGTATTTTCATCTTTAAATATACCGTTCAATGAAGGCACACTCATACGATCTTGACGCTGTCCCATTGTATATTGCAATTCACCACCTGCCCATTGCAACTGCCCATCAACATCGCTAAAGCCTTTGTCTTTATTCATTTTAAATTGAATATCTTTAAGCTGAATGGCATTTGCAGGCCATTGCCAATTGACCACATTTTTCAGCGTATCGGGAGCAATCTGTCCCGTGATATTTTTAATAATAATATTTTTACCCAAGCCATACCCCACCACACCTTGTAGTTGTGTCTGTCCACTATGGATTTCAACATTGGCTGCGGCACGAAGTAAAATAAAATCTAAAGGACGAGTGCGCCATGAAACTGTGCCACGTAAATTGCCTTTTTGCCAATCGGCTTGACCAATCCAAATATTGCCACTGACATTTTGCAGGCTTTGATTATCTTTATAAAATTTAGAAATAAGCCATGTTGCAGGAATTTGTAGAAAAATAAAAATGACCAAAGAAATGAATCCAAGAATCCACCACCTCATTTGCTTTGATTTATTATTCATCCAACTGCACCAACTTATTCATTTATTCTTCCATGCGAGATGACACCTCTCTGAATAGACATTATGCATAGTTTTTGCAAATCGCCAATTCAATGCGCAAAAAAAACCGAGTATTCACTCGGTTTTTAAAATTTTAAAATTCAATCATGAACTTTAGCAGACCATCAGATCAAGAAATCTTCAAGTTTTGCGCCTTTTTCAATTTGAGCAACTAACCAACGTGGTTTTTTACCACGACCTGTCCATGTTTCAGCAGGATTACTTGTATTGCGATAGCGTGGCTCTACTGCTTTGCGTGTTGTTTTTTTACGTTTTTGCGCACCGTATTCAATCAATTGTTCAAGACTATATCCAACCGATTCAGCAATGTTAATAATATTATTATATGCATCTTCAATTTCTTGATCTTTTTTAGACTCTATTAAAGCTTCCGCCTCTGCTGTCAAACGACGAAGTTCTTCAACAGAAAGGTTACTGATATCTGGCATTACATATACTCCGAGAATAGCGATTTAATAATAATTTCAAAATTATAATATTTTTAATAGGGTAAATAAGCAATATTTATATGCGTCGCTACAACACAAATAAACAAAATAGTTATTCTTATGTATCACCATATCAGCAATTTATTCTGACTAAAATAAAAACACAATCATTTATACGACAACTACATTATATAAAATATAAAATTTTACCTATTAAAATTAACTTTTTAAATATAACAACTTTAATTTAAATGATGCTGAATAGTATTTTCAAGTGCGATTATTTTCTCTCGAATGATTTGTGGCATTAATGTCTTTTTCATTTCCACTTTATCGACAAAAACCACAACTGCTTCACCTAGAGCCACTATATCATTTTGTTGTGTACTATATAAAGCATAGCTCATACGCATTGCACTATTACGCAATTCTTCAACACGTACCCCTATATGTAATACATCAGGATAAAAAATAGGTTTTAAATATTTGCACTGATTTGATGCAACTACAGTATTTACATCATAACTAAAAATATCGAGTTGATCGAAATACCAAATACGCGCACTTTCCATATAACGGTAATACATGACATTATTAACATGCCCAAATGCATCCATATCTCCCCAAGCAATTTTCTGTTCAAAAATAACAGGATAATCAGCCAAAATATTCATTATATTTCTCATAATTTAAATGCAATAAAATTTGTGTCTTTCTCATAAATAGAGTTTAGTTGTTGAATCAGACTTTCATTACCATTTAATGCAGCTTTCACTCTTAAATAGTTCATCAATATATTATCAGGATATAAATCTAATAATTGATTTGCTTCTTCCATTCGCTCAGTTGCAGTGTAAATATGCCAACGCACAAATGTAAATACAGGAATACCTGGATATTGAACTTCAAACTGATTCAACTGTTGTTCAACAGCCATATAATTTGGATTCTGTTTTAATAGTTGATGTTGAAACCATAAATAAAAAACGTCTTGATCAAACTGCTCTGCCAATAAATGCAAAGCTAAATCGTCATGCTGCTGACTTAAATCAGGGAGATGGGTAAGTAGTTTTAACCACATTTTTTTAACAGGATAAGCCAAAGCATTTAAATTCTGTGCTTCAATTTCATAGCGCTGTTGCAAATGTAAAATATGCTCTGCATCTGCCTGTTCAAATTGAGCAAGTAACTGCGTTAACCATAATACCTGCGTTTCCGTTGTCAATATTACTGACTGTGTTGCATCCAAATACAACCATGGAAAACGCACTGCAAAATCACCCCACAAAACACTGAGTCGTTGCGTAAATGTCTGTCCAATTCGAGCTAACCACGGCGAAAGATCATGCGCACTCAAAAACTCTAAATGTGTCAGGGCTTGAGCACCATCATTTTGTGCAAGAAAAATTTCAACACGTTCAATTTCTGCCAATTCAAAAGCCATCGCTGGACTGCTTTCCAACACTTTCAATGCTTCAGTATATTGTCCTTGTTGAATCAATAAACGAGCATCAATAATATGTTTGAGCAATCCTGACTGATCAAAGGTCTGCTTGATAAAACCCTGTTGCTCTTCTGCACCCTGTAGCATCCAAATCACACCCAACTGTTCATACGGATGTAAATGATTAAAACTCAGTATATTGTCCTGCTGACGTTTCATCTTAACCATGAAACGCTTTAGCCACAGCCACAGCATTTGCAATAAAAAACTAACCAATAGTGCAAAAAACACCACAACCCACAAGTTGGTTTGTACTTGCACATCACGCCAAAGTACATAGACGTAACCAGCCCCTGCACCGTAACTGAGTACACTCATTGCTGCGATGGTCAATAAACCAAGTAAGGCATAAATCTGAAAAATGTGCTTCATTGGATTAATCCATAACCGCAAGGCTATTGAGCTTGGGAGAAAGAAGAATAGGTAGTTGTTTGAGTTGAATAACTTGTTGTTTGATTTTTTGACTATCAGCATCAGGTAAAGTATCGAGCTGTTGAATCGCAAAATCGAGCATTTGTTGATAATCTTTCATTTGCCCATGCGACAAAGATTGCTGTGCTGACAAAATACGAATTTGGACTTCTTTTAAAATCATTCTGCGATTCACCAACTCAACCTCAGGTTGTTTGACACTTTGTACACTGAACCAATTTTGCCAAAAATGTGCTACGGGTTGTTGAGTCGGTTTAAGTTGTGTATTGTCCACTTGTATCATCAACTGATGATCCAATTGCAATAAAGCATCGTCAAACTTTTCAAGTTGTTGGTTTTTAGCGACGGTAAATTGCTGAATACTGGTCTTATCTTGTGCAATAGTTTGATGTAAACTCTGCTTTAATGTTTCAGCCAAAGCATACTGCTCAATGGCATAATCGAGCTCATTGAGTTTTTCAACGGCATACACAAACTGTTGCTGTTGTAGCGCAAACTGTACCAGTTCTAAGCGTTGTTTAATCAAAATAATCGGACTTAAACCCGTTTGAACTAATGCTGTCTGTGTTGTAGGTGCGGATGTGGCTGAACTTGAATCTACTCCACGTTTCAATGCCACAAGCTGATCTGTCAAAGTTGCATTTTTTTGCTCACTTTGATGTAAATCATTTTGAATACTGTCCAATTGCTGATTCATGACATACATGTCATAGCTAATTTTTATTAGCCACGCCAATGCCAATACTAAAATCAAATAGACAAATTTTTTCATGATTTTCTTTCATATTCCGCTAAGGTTTGAACAATATGCGTAGGATTTAAACACTCAATTTGAATGATTTTAAAACAAAATTGTTGTTGTTTTCGATCTAATTGCAAAATTTCACTTAAACGCTGACCTAAAACCAAATAATGCATCTGATTTAAAACGTCGGGAGCATGCTGACAAAGTAATTTCCAATTATTCCAACTTGCCTCACTACTAATACACACCCATTTTTTTAAGTTTGGGCCCAAATGAGAAAAACAAACGTCCAACTGTTGAAAAACATGCCAACTCTGCTCGGGCAATGCACGTTGATATAACACAAAATTGATTACTTCAATTTGACGATCAAGGCATTGTTGCATCATAAATTGGCGTCCACCTTCACCTCGCCAAAAAGCAATTTTGTTTAAATCATTTTGCTCAGAAAATAAAGGTAAATTCAACATGCCTTCTGAGGTTTCAACTTCAGGAATAAGAGCATCTATCCCATATTCTGCCAAACAATCGGCTGTAGTTTTTCCAACAGCAATCCATTGGATATGTTGCAACTGTGCGAGAAGAATACCACTTTGTTGTAAATACTGCATGCCAATGCTAACCGCAGTTGGACTCACCACGACAATGCATTGCACCTCAGGCAACCGTTTAAACAAGATATCCAACGTTGACGAATACGGACATGCTTGTAGCTCCAATAACGGTAGCTCTACAACCTGATAACCATTCTGTCTCAGTACAGCCGTTAATGGTTGTGCACGATCAGCAGGTCGTGTATTCACAAAAAGCGTTATAGCTGAATTCGTCATAGTTGAATGAATGTCAAAAATGGTCATTAACTATTTTGATCGTCATGCAATGCTTTTAGCAATGCTCCTGCACCCAATGTCAATAATTCTTGAGCAAGTACAATACCAAGTGCTTCGGCTTCTTCAGGCTGCCCCTTCACTTCGGCTTTCAACAAAGTTAGACCATCCACACTACCGACACGACCTTCCATATGAATACCTTTCTCGGTCAATGTCGCATAGCCTGCAATAGGTACCTGACAACCACCTTCTAAATAAGCATTGAATGAACGTTCAGCACGAACACAAGCATTTGTTTCAGCATGCATCAACGGTAAAATTAAGTTCAAAACTTCCTGATCATCACTGCGACACTCAAGCCCTAAAGCTCCTTGTCCTACCGCAGGTAAACTAATATCTGGAGTTAAATTATGACGAATACGCTCATTTAGACCCAAGCGCTTCAAACCCGCACTCGCCAAAATAATGGCATCATATAAACCCGCATCTAACTTAGACAAACGTGTGCCAACATTGCCACGTAAATCAATAACATCAAGATCGGGACGTTGTTTTAAAATTTGGCATTTACGGCGCAAACTTGAAGTACCGAGTTTTGCACCCTGTGGTAACTCAGCAAATGAAGTATAGCTATTGGAAACAAAGGCATCAAAAGGGTCTTCACGTTCACAAATCACCGCAAGCTCTAAGCCTTTTGGCAGTGCCATTGGAACGTCTTTCATTGAATGTACAGCTAAATCTGCACGACCATCAAGTAAAGCCGCTTCTAGTTCTTTAACAAAAAGCCCTTTACCACCTATTTTTGCTAAAGGTGTATCTAAAATTTTGTCACCCTGAGTGACAAAAGTCACCAATTCCACCTGTAAGCCAATATGTAAACTTTCCAATCGTTCACGGATATGTTCTGCCTGCCAAAGTGCAAGCGGACTTTGACGTGTTGCAATTTTCAGAGTTTTCATCATCTTCAGGTCACTGTTGATTTTATTAACCCACTCAAATTAACCTGATAGCTTAAAAATGCAAGTAAAATTATCAATAACACCGTCATAGACATGCTGATTTATAAGTTTTGCATACGCTCACGAAGGAAGGGTAAATGACGTCGACTCACTGCTAATTTTTCATTCAACTCACGGCAACGCACTTGGTATTGCCCTGCTGCAACGAGCTCTAAGCCATCCAAGAAGCTTAAAGAAATGAGCGCATTTCGATGAATACGAATGAATTTATCGGCAAATTCTGTTTCAAGATCTTTCAGTGTTTCGTCAATCAAAACACTGCCATTACGATGACGTACCGTGACATATTTTTGATCTGCAAGAAAATAATACACATCTTCTAACGGAATCAATTCAAGTCCACGATAAGTTTTTGCAGCAATCTGCTGACGTTGATTTTTTTCTTCCATGAGTTCTTTTTTTTCTATATTAGACACTTGTGCCTGGGTGAGTTGAGTGACGCTTTCTAAAACACTTTGTAATTCTGATTTTGCAACAGGTTTAAGCAAATATCCTTTTGCTTGTGAACGAATTGCCTGCAACGCATGCTCATCGTATGCAGTACAAAAAATAATGGCTGGCATCGGGTTGTATTGACTCAAATGTTGCGCACAAGTCAAACCGTCCATTTCTGGCATTTGAATATCTAGCAATATGACATCGGGTTCAAATTGTTGAACCATCTGTAAAGCTTGCTGACCATGCTGTGCCGTTGCAACAACATCATGACCCAATTGGGTCACCAATCGAGATAAGCGTTCTACAGCAAGTGGCTCATCATCACAAATCAGGATGTCCATTCTTCCTCCTCACCTCAATTAACGATGATTTTTTTAATGTGTTAATTTTCGACTTCTTTTATTTATAGTGGTATTGAACCACAGTGGTAAACATATTTTGCCCCGCAACCTGACGAAATTGTACAGAATGACCAAAATGTGCTTTTAACCGCTGTTTTACATTGTCCAATGCAATACCATGCCCTTCTCTTAAACTTATTCTATCCTGTATGAACGGGTTAGTAATGACTATAGTGACTTGATTTTGCAATATTTCGACCAATATACCAACCCTACCACAGCTTAATTTTTTTTCAACACCATGAAAAATACTATTTTCAAGTAACGGCTGCAATGTGAGCAATGGAATTTGAGCCTCTGCTAATAATGCAACTGTCGGCATATTCCACTCTACTTGTAAGCGATCACCGAGACGAATCTGTTCAATCGCAAGATAATGCTGACACAATTCAATTTCTTCTTTTAAACTCACGAGCTTTAGTTCTTGTAAACTCGCTCGAAATAATCGTGATAAATCGATTAACATTTCTTCGGCTTTATCGGGATCTATACCGATTAAACTCACCACACTATTTAGGCTATTAAACAGGAAATGCGGATGAATTCGTGCTTGCATGGCTTGAATTCTTGCATTTAGCTCACTCGTTTGTTGCATAACCCATTGTTCACGCATATAAATATAGCGTAAACAAAATGCGCCGATTAACACGCCATAACTCAAATGTAAGGTTAAATGTTGCCCAAGCACACCCCAAGACAAACCTTTTAGAGATAAACTCATCCCCAAATAATGGCACAAATTTAAAATGACAGTGGTCAGTAGCACAATCATTTGTAAAAGAAAAAAACTACCCACATAGTTCCAAGCCGTACTGAGTTTTTGTAGCGTATTTTGAAAAAAATCGACCAATGCGGCAAATGCCAACAAAATCCAATTGATATACAGCACATAGCCAAGCACATGCGTGGCTTGTAAATTTGACCATGATTGTGCCTCAGCAAGTGCAATCAACAATGCCAACACATTACTCGTCATAAACAGTTCGACAAGATATTGCCAATGTCCAATTTTTGAAAAAAAATAAGAACGATGAAAGGTCGCCTGTCCATTTCCTGCAGATTCCTGTTGCAGTTTTTTAGCATGCTCGTCTGAATTTGCTATACTGCTGACAGTTCTACCGCTTTTTATCTTATTGAGCCGACATGACCACATCTTCTAATTCCTCTAATCCGTCACAAGCCCAAACTTCAGGCATGTGGGGCGGTCGTTTCTCCGAAGCTACGGATGCCTTTGTTGCTGAATTTACAGCATCTGTACAGTTTGACCAACGCTTTTATAAACAAGATATTGCTGGCTCTATTGCACACGCAACCATGCTTGCAAAAGTTGGCGTACTGACTAACCAAGAACGTGATGACATCATCAATGGTTTAAACACCATCAAAGCTGAAATTGAAGCTGGCAACTTTGAATGGCGCATCGACCTTGAAGATGTGCACATGAACATTGAATCTCGCTTGACTCAACGCATAGGCATTACGGGTAAAAAGCTTCATACGGGACGTAGCCGTAATGACCAAGTGGCAACCGATATTCGCCTCTATGTCCGTGACGAAATCGATGCCATTTTGCAATTACTCGAAAAATTACAAAAAGGTATTTTGGGTCTCGCTGCAAACCACATCAATACCATTATGCCTGGTTTCACGCATCTACAAACGGCTCAGCCTGTGACTTTTGGTCATCACCTCATGGCTTGGTTTGAAATGCTAGTACGTGACTCTGAGCGTTTAATTGACTGTCGTAAACGTGTTAACCGCTTACCACTTGGTTCTGCTGCACTTGCAGGCACAACCTACCCTATCGAACGTGAATTTACTGCCCAACTTTTAGGTTTTGAAGCAGTGTGTGAAAACTCACTCGATGCTGTGTCTGACCGTGATTTTGGTATTGAATTCAATGCCGCTGCATCTCTAATCATGATGCATTTATCACGTATGTCTGAAGAAATGATTTTATGGACATCTGCACAATTCAAATTTGTGAATATTCCTGATCGTTTCTGTACAGGCTCGTCAATCATGCCACAAAAGAAAAACCCAGATGTTCCTGAGTTGATTCGTGGTAAGACAGGTCGTGTGTATGGTGATTTAATGAGTCTTTTAACACTCATGAAAGGTCAGCCTTTGGCATACAACAAAGACAACCAAGAAGACAAAGAGCCATTATTTGATGCCATTGATACCGTTCGTGGTTCACTCATGGCATTTGCTGACATGATTCCTGCATTGGTTCCAAACATTGAAATCATGCGTGAAGCTGCTCTTCGTGGTTTCTCGACTGCGACAGACCTTGCAGATTACCTTGTTAAAAATGGCGTGGCATTTCGTGATGCACATGAAATTGTCGGTAAAGCAGTTGCGCTTGGTGTTGCTGAGTCTAAAGATTTGTCTGAGCTGACACTTGAGCAACTTCAGCAATTCTCTGACTTGATTCAAGCAGATGTATTTGAAAAAGCCCTCACACTTGAAGCATCTGTAAATGCACGTAACCACATTGGTGGTACTGCGCCTGCTCAAGTTGAAGCGGCAATTGCACGTGCATATACACGCTTAGAAAAGCTTTACGCTTAATTTTAAATTAAATTTAAATTAAATTTGGAGTATTGATATGTCTCGACAAGTTTTTTGCCGTAAATATCAGGCTGAAATGGAAGGTTTAGACTTTGCACCTTTTCCAGGTCCAAAGGGGCAAGAATTGTTTGATACCGTATCTAAACAAGCTTGGCAAGAATGGCTTAAACACCAAACCACGCTAATCAATGAAAAGCGTTTAAATGTGTTTGAAGCCGATGCAAAAAAGTTTCTTGAAGAACAACGTGAGAAGTTTTTGAGTAATGATGAATCTTTAGAAAAAGCTGAAGGTTTAAAACCTGAATAATTTAAATTTAAAATGGCTATTTTGAATTTAAAATCAAAGATGCTCCCAATTTGGGGGCATTTTTTGTAGCAGTTAAATACTCTCCCAGTTTTTAAATTTAAAATGTAAAACCACTTTAAATTTATTATTGAAAAGCAGATTTTATCTATCATTTTTAAACTAAAAATAAATTAAGATTCTGTATTGCCTGTTTAATTTTAAATGTAAGCAACTATTTGTATCTAAATTCGCCGAAATAAACACTACAGATGCAGAATATTACATAGCATCACAATAATAATGCTGAAATTTACATAAGCAAAGCCTATATTATATCTATCACCTAGCAACTTGTAATGTTCTTGATTTCCAAAGTTATTGATTGATTATAGTACAAAGCGTTTTGTGAAATATGTTGAACTAGACATTTATACCTTATAAATGAGTTTCTCAGTTTTATTCCTAGGTTTCCCCCAAAATCTAGGAATTTTTTTTGTCTGTCATTTAAGATAGATTAAATAAAACCCACCGAAGTGGGTCAAATCAATCAGTTAAATACAGCTTATTTTTTCTGAACTTTTTCTTCAATTTCTTCAACACTGGTATGACGTACATCATAACCTTTCGCAAGATAAATCACCTGTTCAGAGATATTACGTGCGTGATCACCAATACGCTCTAAAGAACGTAGTACCCACATCACATTTAATACACGACTAATATGACGTGGATCTTCAATCATATAAGTCATGAGTGTACGAGTCGCTGACTGATATTCACGATCAATATCAGCATCGGCAAGTAACACTTTTAATGCTTGTTCTGCATCAGCACGTGCAAATGCATCGAGTGCATCATGAATCATCACACGAACCTGATTACCAATATGACGGGTTTCCATATAACCACGAGGTGACTCACCCTCTTCACACAAGTTCTGCGCAATACGGGCAATTTTTGAGGCTTCATCACCAATACGCTCTAAATCTGTATTGGCTTTACTCATCGCAATTACCATACGTAAATCAATTGCGGCAGGGTGACGGCGTGCCAAAATTAGGGTCAGTGCTTCATCAATTTCACGTTCATAACGATTGACCACATTGTCTTGAAATTGCACATCAATTGCCAAATTTGCATTGGTATCGAGTAAAGCATGAATTGCGTTGGCGACCTGTTGTTCAACCAAGCCACCCATGGTCATAAATTTAGTATTAACATCTTGTAGGTCTTCATTGAACTGAGATGAAATGTGATGGCTTAAAACAGGATTGCTTGGGCTCAAGATAGATTCTCCTGCGACAAAAAATGTGCAATGGTACAAATATTAGGCGACATTTAAACACACCATTTATGAAGCTTTAATGACAAAATACAGGATTTATATTATTTCATCACTAACCATTGATTTAAGTCTTGAATCGCTTGATCATTTAACTGTCCAACACTTGCTTTTAGGCGTAAAACATTCATTACATAGTCATATTGTGCATTGACATAGTCTTGCTTGGCTGAAAATGCATTGCGCTGCGCAAGCAAGACATCGACCATATTTTTCAGTCCTTCATCATATTGTGCACGTGAGGCTCTAGATACGATTTCTGCCGACTGCATTGCTGCTAAACGAGCCTTTAATATGGATTGATCTGTATCGATCTGTAAATACTGTTTTTTCACATCAATCGATGCCTTACGAATAGCAGCATCCAAGTCGGCATCGGCTTTTTTAACTTTAATGGTCGATTGCTGAATAGTCTTTTGAGTACGCCCGCCATTAAATAAATTTAAATTCATTTCAACGCCAATTTGATTAACTTGACCATTGCCACTGATCAAGGTTTCAGGCGATTGCTTGTTTATGCCATAACTTGCAACTGCTTCAATTTGTGGATAGTTCGCAGCCTGATCAATACGGCGCTGATCATTTGCATACTGCTGTGCTAACCGTGCTTTTTGAATATCTAAATTATGGCTTTGCGCAAGTATCCGCCATTCATCAAGCGATGCAGGAATTGGTTGTTCATACTGAAAGTCATCACGCAATACTGCTAAATTTTCTTGGTATACACCAATAAGTTGCGTTAATTGTTCTTGTGCTAAAATCAACTGCACACCACCTGCTATACGATTAGCCTGAGCATTTTGAAATTGTGCATTGGCTTCACTGACATCACTTTTTGCTACTAAACCTTCACGCAGTTTGGCATTCATCATTTGCAATTGTTCAGATAGTGCTTTTTCTTCTTGGACATGAGTCATCGTTAATGCTTGTTGGCGCAGGACATTAAAATAAGCATCTGATACAGAAAGTAGATGTTGTTGACGTTGTAAATTCAACGTGACTTCACTCAGTTGTACCGACGTTTTGACTTGCTTATAGCCCTGCCATGCATCCCAACGGAAAAGCGGTTGTCTTGCAGTAACGGTCAACTGACGTGTTGTTGATGTTTCTGTCATCAAATCTGCTGAACCATTTCCATTGCCTAATCCATCCAATGAAGCATCATCAATATCTTGATGTTTACGGGTAATATTGCCTGACAATGTCACCGTCGGCATGAGAACACCTTGTGCAATACCCAAGTTTAATTGGTCTGCTTCATACTGATACTGATGCGCTTGCCACTCAGGATCACTACCCTGTGCACGCTGTACTGCCTGCATTAAATCAAGTGCATAACTGAATGGACTTAAAACGATCAAACTTAAAAAAAGACAGGTTTTATTCATTTTTGATTACACAAATGCTTGGCTTTGGAAATATCGATTGCTAGACATATCCGTTTATCACGCAGTAACATAGGGATTGATGCAAAAAAGTTGCTCTCATTTACCTATCTCTGCAACAAAACTACAATTCATTTCATTTATTTAGCACGATTTAAGCAAGAATAGAAATATAGCCTCAACGTTGTCTTCTTCTAAAGACAGCATATTTTTATTTTTAAATCTTTTCTTAATGGTTCTATGACTTTCAACTTTCATCATTTACGTGCTTATCGTGTACTGATCTTGAGTTCGATTGTGGTGCTTTCTGCCTGCCAGAAACCACCGCCTGAAATTGTACTTGAACATGAGCATACTGTATCGCAGGCGAATACTGCTCCTGATCTTAGTAAAATCTGTCAAGATTTGAAAATACAAATGCAAGACATGAATGATCAACGTACAACTTTTGCCTTGGAACAAATTAACCAAGATATTCGTATGTGTTTACCATTGATTAGTTTTAAAGAACAAAAAGAACTCTTAAAGCTTTCCGATCAAATGTACAGCCAATTTTTACATGTTGATCGTAATGCATTACAACAAAAGGCTTTTGAACAATACGCACAAAATGAATCACAGTACCCAACCCTCCAACAGAGTCTTTTTGAGCAATTACATGTCCGTGATCAATATCTCATTCGCCATAAAGGACAAGCCTATATTGAACTCATGGATGCAGGGAAAAATCATCTGTTCTATCGCAGAAATCCGCAGTATTTTGCTAAAGTCTTTGCACCTGATTTACCTCAAGCTGAAGAGATTTTTCTGACTGAAATGGCAAATCAAAATGAACAACCTTTAATTAAGAACAATCAAATAAGTATTTCACCTGATGAAATAATGCAACGCGCATTATTTTGGGAAAACTATTTAGCAGACTTCCCAAAAAGCACTTGGCGGAATGATGCAAACTATTTATATCAAACCTATACTAGCTTGTTATTTAAAGGTTTGGATGACCAACCTGTTTCCACGAATTATGAAGACAAGTTAGATATCCAACCACAAACTTTAGTTGCCGTTGAACAACTTGCAGAACAACAAGGGCCACTTGCAGAAAAAGCACAACGTTTTTTAAAAATTGTTGATGCTAAACCCAAACAAAATCATGCTAATTTTATTCAGGCACGCTCTGTATCTACACGTCAAGTAGAACAACAAGTCAATCTGCAAGATCCGCTTCTCATCAACAATAGTGATCAATTAGATCAAAGTTTAGAGTTACATACAGTCAATTTAAAAACATTAAAAAAACGTGATTGTTTTAGTGATGCATTATGTCGTTAAAAATTTTTTGTACCCCTATCTCCGAATAAATCAAAAAGTTAATGCATTCATAACCATCTTCTAAAGTTAAATATTTTTCTTATTTGTATATCGGCACAGAATATCAGCAGTGCTTGTGCTACTATCTTTGCATCGCTTGACGGAGCGCGAGTAATCGCTCGCTGAGATCATCTAAAGCGTTTAATTCATTTTGAAATTAAGCACACCTTGAAGATGAGTACCGTTGAACCTGATCAGGTTAAGACCTGCGTAGGAATCAAGCCAATCTAAAAACTAAATGTTACGCATTTGACTATTTGCAGTAGAAATACGCTTTTGCCATGCACGCTAGGATAAATCCCTCGCATCTCTGCATCGTACCCAAAAGTAAAATAGTCTAAAGCCTACTTGTTTTTGGTCGTGCTTGATTCGTTGATGTCATTCATAAGGATCATTGCAATGAACCAATTAACGAATCTATCTTCTCAAGACATTTCAGCTCAACATGAGCAAGATGCTAAAGATCTCACTCGTATTTTACCTGCATCCCGTAAAGTCTATATTCAAGGCTCACGCCCTGATATTCGTGTACCTATGCGTGAAATTGCCCTCACTGATACACCGACAGGCTTGGGTGGTGAAAACAATCTACCGATCATGGTCTATGACACATCAGGTGTTTATACCGACCTCAGCGTCCAGATTGATCTCAACAAAGGTTTGCCAAATATCCGTGAAACGTGGATTGCAGAACGAGAAGATACTGAACGCTTAGACACGCTGACATCTACTTTTGGTCAGGAACGTCTCAAAGATATTCGTACTGCTGAAATTCGTTTTGCGCATATTCAAAAACCACGCCGTGCCAAAACAGGCAAAAATGTATCGCAAATGCATTATGCAAAACAAGGTATCATCACCCCTGAAATGGAATATATCGCCATTCGTGAAAATCAGCGTCAGCATGAAGGTGCGGATATGCGCCAACATGTAGGGCAAAATTTCGGTGCGCATAACCTGATGGAAATTACGCCTGAATTTGTACGAAAAGAAGTGGCGGAAGGTCGTGCCATCATCCCTGCCAACATTAACCATCCTGAATGTGAACCAATGATCATTGGGCGTAATTTTCTAGTGAAAATCAATGCCAATATTGGTAACTCGGCACTTGGTTCAAGCATTGATGAAGAAGTGTCAAAAATGACATGGGCAACCCGCTGGGGCGCAGACACCATCATGGATTTGTCGACTGGTAAAAATATTCATGAAACCCGTGAATGGATTATCCGTAATTCCCCTGTACCGATTGGTACTGTTCCCATTTATCAGGCTTTAGAAAAAGTTGATGGTGTTGCAGAAGATTTAACTTGGGAAATCTTTAAAGATACTTTGATTGAACAAGCTGAACAAGGTGTGGATTATTTCACTATCCATGCAGGTGTGTTATTACGTTATGTACCGATGACAGCAAATCGTCTAACAGGCATCGTATCACGTGGCGGTTCTATCATGGCGCAGTGGTGTCTAGCGCATCATACAGAAAACTTTCTTTATACCCATTTCGATGAAATCTGTGAAATCATGCAAGCCTACGATATTTCATTTAGTCTAGGTGATGGCTTACGTCCAGGCTGTATTCAGGATGCCAATGATGAAGCACAGTTTTCAGAACTTCGTACCTTAGGTGAACTCACGCACCGCGCATGGAAACATGATGTCCAAGTCATGATTGAAGGTCCAGGTCATGTGCCTATGCATATGATCAAAGAAAATATGGATTTACAGCTTGAAGTCTGTCAGGAAGCACCCTTCTATACCCTTGGTCCACTAACCACTGATATTGCACCAGGTTACGATCACATCACCTCTGCAATTGGTGCTGCGATGATTGGTTGGTATGGTACAGCGATGCTGTGCTACGTGACACCTAAAGAACATCTCGGCTTACCGAACAAGAAAGACGTTAAAGATGGCATTATCACCTATAAAATTGCAGCTCATGCAGCCGACCTTGCCAAAGGTCATCCAGGCGCTCAAGTGCGTGATAATGCTCTATCTAAAGCACGTTTTGAATTCCGTTGGGAAGATCAGTTTAATTTGAGTTTAGACCCAGATACCGCACGAAGTATGCATGATGAAACCATGCCGAAAGAAGCACATAAATCTGCACACTTCTGTTCGATGTGTGGTCCTAAATTTTGCTCGATGAAAATCACTCAAAACGTGCGAGATTATGCTAAAAACCTAGATAATAGTGCATCAATATCTGAAGATAAACATGATGTTGAATCAGGTCTCGAAGCTATGAAAACGGCTTATCATGATCAGGGGAAAAAGCTATACCACAAAATCTAATTTTTAAAAAAATGATTTGTCTTTAAGCATTTCTCAGTTAGGATGAAGTGAATATGTTTCATCCTGACTTTTAAATATGGATATTATTCAGCAAGCAACTTATCAACACACAGATGTTGAGATTCAATCTCGAGAATTTCTCTATCGAGGCTTTGTGCAGGTTGAAAAAGTCAGTTTACAACATCGTTTATTTAATCAAACCGATTATACCCCTGTTTTTCAACGTGAATTAATCTTACGTAAAGAAGCAGCAGGCGTATTAATCTATAATGATTTGCAGCAAAAATTTGCACTCATTGAACAGTTTCGTATTGGTGCAATGGACGATATAATATCGCCATGGCAACTTGAAATTATTGCGGGGGTACTTGACGGTGATGAAACACCTGAAAGTTGCATTCGTCGTGAAAGCCTAGAAGAATCGGGCTGTGAAATAAATCAATTACAAAAACTTTTCCGTTTTTATCCTTCTGCAGGGGCATGCAATGAAATTTTTCATTTGTATGTTACAGAAGCTAAATTACCTGATCAGGGTGGCATTTTTGGCATGCCTGATGAAAGTGAAAATATAAAACTACATCTCCTTCCTTATTCAGCAATCGATGATCTATTGCAAGGAAGTCGTTTATGTAATGCACCCGTCATTATGGCGGTGCAATGGCTACAACAACATGTGGCAACATTAAAAAATGTCTAGGGGCAAGACATGGCTATACCATTACAACAAAATTTAAGTGATCAAATACACAGTAATAAAATTGTAATTCAAATTACAGATACACACTTGATGGAACATCCTGAACAGGAATTTATTCAAATTAATCCTGAACAAAATTTTCATGCCGTCATCAATGATCTATTACAACAGTATCCAAAAATTGATGCGATTGTCCATACTGGTGATTTAGCGCAAGTTGCCTCGCCTGCGACCTATCAACGTTATGTGAACTATATGGAAAAATTGGGCATCCCTTTTTTTCAAATTCCAGGTAATCATGACGATCTACGTTGTTTTCCGCTACATAACCCTCACCCTGAACCTACCGTGATTGAGTTAGGGCAATGGGCAATGATTTTGCTCAATAGTGCCGTTGCAGGAAAAACCGATGGTTGGATTCAGATGGAACAACTGCAATCTTTACAAACCCTGTTACACAAATATCAAGACAAAAAGATTATTTTGGCCTGTCATCATCATCCATTTGAAATGAAATCGCATTGGATTGATCAGCATAAGCTTAAAAATACAGTCGAATTTACCGATATTTTAAAACAATTTAATCATATTAAAGCTGTAATTTGCGGGCATGTGCATCAAGATTCAATCACTCTTTGGAACAATATTCAGTTCATTTCAACACCTGCAACTTGTATTCAATTCAAGCCTTTAAGTCATAATTTTGCCCTTGACCACATTGCACCTGGTTACCGCTGCTTACATTTAAAAGCCGATGGGCAACTGGAAACTATGGTACATAGACTCGAAAATTACAGCATTACAATAAATGAAGAAATTTCAGGTTATTAGCTTTTAATTTTGATGTTTTTCTATTAAGTTATTGCATCTGAAATGCGATGTAAAAAATCAAATCAAGAGATTGGTGGCTTTCATCTTGCTACAAAATTCTATATGATGATGCCCCCCGATAGCAGCAATCTATCGAGTGCGATAATAACACTTGCATATCACCATATTTTTTACGTATAGATAGTACGTATATGATGAGGAATGCCCTTTATGGCAAATGACAACCAAAATCAAACCCTGGATGATCAGGTTGATCTTGTAGATGAAAAATCTGTAAAACGTGTGCGTAAAGCTAAACCGAAGGCAGCTGAAGCAGGTACCACAGCAAGTCTGTTTGGTATTGAGCCTTATCAGCCTAAGAAAAATGAAGAATACATGTCTGAAGGTCAGCTTGAACACTTCCGCAAAATCCTCCTTGCGTGGAAAGCGGAACTCATGTCTGAGGTTGATCGCACATTAAATACCATGCAGGACGAATCATCTTCTTTGCCGGACGTCAATGACCGTGCAACGCAAGAAGAAGAGTTTGCAATTGAATTACGTACTCGTGACCGTGAACGTAAATTAATTCGTAAAATTGAGCAATCAATTGAAGCAATCAAAAATGATGACTATGGTTTCTGTGAAACGTGTGGTATTGAAATCGGTCTACGTCGCTTAGAGGCTCGTCCTACTGCAACGTTATGTATCGACTGCAAAACACTCGCTGAAATCAAAGAGAAGCAAAATAACGGTTAATTCATGTTATTGAATAATCCTCCCCTGACTCCTCCTTTAAAAAAGCAGGAGGACAATAGGATGGCATATTCAGGTCGGTTTGCACCATCGCCAACCGGCCCTTTGCATTTTGGCTCACTCATCACTGCGGTTGCGAGTTATTGCGATGCCAAAGCACATCAGGGGCAATGGTTTGTACGTATTGAAGATACCGATATTCCACGAATCTATCCCGGCAGTGAAAACCACATTTTACAATGCTTGGATGCGTTTCAGTTTGAGCCTGATGCCGAAATCATTTTTCAAAAAAATCGTCTCGATATTTATGAGTATGTCATTGAGCAATTGCATCAACAGCATTTAGTTTATGCCTGTCAATGCAAACGTAAAATACTTGGTTCTAATCATATTTATACGGGAACATGCAGAGATTTAGCTCTCCCCTTTAAAGATCAAGCTATTCGACTTAAAGTCAATGATCAGGTCATCTGTTTTGACGACTTATTACAGGGACAGCACTGTTCCAATTTACAAGCCGATTTAGGTGATTTTGTCCTTAAACGCAGAGATGGCATCATCAATTATCAACTTGCTGTTGTAGTCGATGATTTTTTACAAGGGATCACACATGTCATCCGAGGTTCAGATCTACTCGATAATACTGAACGGCAAATTTGGCTTGGACAGTGTTTAAACTACCCTAAATTACAGTATATGCATCTGCCTTTAGCCATGAATGCTCATGGAAGTAAGCTATCTAAACAAAACCATGCTGAAGCACTCAATATTCAACATGCTCCTCAAACGCTCGCTCAAGCACTCTCTGCGCTTGGACAACCTCCCGTAGACATCGATCAGCCCTATAAAATGCTCACTCAAGCCATTTCACAGTGGGATCGTAAACTCATTCCTAAAGGCACTGAAATGAACGGTATTTATCAATAAAAAAGCCATTTGAAAACAAATGGCTTTTTTACAACTTCATTTTAAAAATCACTTAAAATTAGAAATTAGATTCTTCTCGTGCAGGATTACTCTTTTGTGTTGTCGCATCAATCTTTAAAATCAGACTGATCATGACCGCACACATAATCAGTGACGAACCACCATAACTAATGAATGGTAAAGTCAAACCTTTAGTTGGTAGCATTCCCATGTTCATTCCTGCATTTACTAGAATCTGCAACAGAAAGATAATACTGATACCGTAAGCCAAATAGCCTGCACGTAAGTAATTATTTTTCAATGCGCGATGCCCAATACTGATACAGCACACCAGTAAGGTGAATGACAAGGCAAGCACAGTCGAAATACCAAAGAAGCCAAATTCTTCACCTAAAATTGCCAGCATGAAGTCAGTATGGGCTTCTGGTAAATACGACATTTTTTGAATACTATGCCCAAGCCCTACACCAAACCATTCACCACGTCCAAATGCCATAAGTGCATTGGATAACTGATAACCAGCACCTAATGGATCGGCCCATGGATTTGAAAATGACATCAAGCGCTCAAAGCGATAAGGCTCAAAAACGATCAAACCAATAAAAGCAATTAAAATAGCACCAAATGCAAAACTAAATTGAATCATTGGCGCACCAGCAAGAAAGAACACACCTAGCATTGAGGCTGCAATCACCACTGTCGCACCTAAGTCTGGCTCAAGAATAATTAAACCAACAGTGAGCACCATCACAATACCAAGTCGTACAAGCCCTTTAATATTATTACGAACTTCTTCTGAACGACGTACCACATAATCGGCGGTAAAAATAGTCATCACGACTTTTGCAACTTCCGTTGCCTGTAAAGTAAAACCACCAATACGAATCCAACGGGTTGAACCGTTGACTTCTGTACCAACCACCAAGACTGCACCAAGTAAAAGAATCGTTCCGATCCACAGCAGAAAGGTATTTTTAAACCAATACTCTAATGCCACCTTATAAGTGATGAATGCCGCAACAGCAGCAACAGCAATAGAAATAGCATGACGAATCACATAGTGAAATGGTGCTTCATGTGAACGTTCAGCATACGGCATAGAAGCAGATGCCACCATGACCGTACCAATACAGAGCAATGCCAGTACACAAAAAATTAAAGTATTTCTAACAGTAATTTCAGCAGGTATTTTAGGTGTAATCCGCTCATAAAGCTGATGCATTTTACTTATGGTTGCCTGAGCTAACCCAGCCATATTCTCTTCCTTATGATTCTTCTTGATTGAGTGCGTTTACATATTCAACAAAATGCTGACCACGTTGTGGATAGCCTGTAAACATATCAAAACTTGCACATGCTGGCGATAATAGCACCACATCATATGCATGCGTATGTTGCTGACTCAAATTAACGGCTTCTTGCAAAGATTCTGCATATAAAAGTGTGGTTGTCCCCTCAATTGCTTTTTCAATCACTGGACGATCTTCCCCAATTAACACCGCAACTTTGGCATATTTTTGTAATGAATCACGCAATGCTGTGAAATCTTGCCCTTTGCCTTGACCACCTAAAATGATCGCAACCTTCCCCCTTTTTGCTTCAATGGCAGCACCTAGACCATCAATTGCAGCAAGTGTTGCACCAATGTTTGTGCCTTTCGAATCATTGTAATAACGCACATTATTGAGCTCACGAACAAACTCACAGCGATGCTCAAGCCCTTTAAATGTTTTTAAAGTTTCTAACATGACATCCATTGGTAAATTAATGGCTTCACCCAAAGCTAAACACGCCAAAGCATTGGCAACATTATGCGTACCTTGAATGTACATCTCTGCACTATTTAATAAACGCTCACGACCTCGCGCAAGCCAAATGTTGCCATTGTCTTCACGAAGGATGCCATATTGATTCAAATCAGGTGCATTTAAACCGAAACTTTGCATAGGTGTGACATCGGGAACCAATGGACGAGTCAGTGAATCATCGCGGTTAAACACGACTTTTTTCACGCCTTGGAAAATACGATGCTTCGCTGTGTGATACGCAAACATATCACCATGACGATCTAAGTGATCTTCACTAATATTCAATACAACAGCGACTTCTGCATTTAAATTGGATGTCGTTTCAAGCTGAAAACTCGATAATTCTAGAATATACAGATCAGGATCATCTTTGGTTAAGTCCAAAGCTGGTCGTCCTAGATTACCTCCAACAGCAACTTTTACACCCGCATTCTTCGCCATCAAACCAATCAATGTGGTCACTGTACTTTTTGCATTTGAACCTGTGATCGCCATAATAGGCTTCTCAGTTGCACGGCGTAAAATTTGAATTTCACTAACAACGGGGATCCCTTGGGCAATCGCTGCCTGAATTTCAGGAAGCTTCGGATCAAGCCCTGGACTAATTACAATTTCTTCAGCTTGTAATAATAGCTCTTGATCCAACTGTCCAAAACTCGTTTGTACTTCTGTTGGAATTTGATCATGTCCCGGTGGTAGCGCACGCGAATCCGTCACAGCAACGCGGTAGCCTTTTTCATGCAAAAAATTTACTGCCGAAACACCTGAAATCCCAAGCCCAGCCACAACCTTTAAACCACCACGTTGTATCAACATTTTTGCTCACCAGCATTTAAATTTTAAAACTTGCAAAATGTTAGCACTTTGGCGATTTGATTGCCTTTTCTGTTTTCACTTTCTCACTCATTTTTTGTGTCCGTGCGTAAATATTCTGTCATCTCTATTTGAGATCATGTTTAAAAAAATGGATCACCTATTATTCAGCCATAAAAAAAGCCACCCTCTTTTGAGAATGGCTTCATTGTTTTATTTAAATGAATCTATCGAAAGCAATTTGAATCCTATTTCCATTTAACCGCTTGTACTTCTATTTTTTTAGATGGTGCTGAATCGGTTGAACATCCACAACCACCGCCACAACCTGCAACCATTGCAGGTTGTAACCATTTTGCGAGTTTCGTCCAACCCTGTGCCTGACAAAGTTGCGAAAGCTTCATAAAAACCGTATATGCCGATTTTGGGAATACTTTTTTAAATACAAAAATCGTACTCCAAATCACCAATGCTGTAATAATCAATAATTCAATCATTTCAAACTCCTTCGCTACGTCTTCAGACCATTAGCCAAAATAGTGTGTCGCAATTTGATAGGTCAAATATGCCATCAAATATGCAAGACCAAATAAATATGCTGTCATCACTGCAACAGTTTTCCACGAACCTGTTTCACGTTTTACCGTTGCCAAAGTTGCTAAGCAGTGTGGCGCATAAATAAACCAAACCAAGAGTGACAAACCTGTCGCAAGCGACCAACTCAGATCACCATGACTGATTAATTGTGATAAACCTTGTGATACTGCATCTTCATCTGTCGCAGACAAGGCATAAACAACACCGAGTGATGCAACAAGAACTTCACGAGCAGCCATTGCCGGAATTAAAGCGATACAAATTTGCCAATTAAAACCAAGGGGTGCAAAAATTGGTTGCATCAAATGACCCAACATCCCAGCAAATGAATAATCAATTGCGGGTAATGTGCCACCTTCAGGCGGTTGTGGGAATGTGCACAAAAACCAAAGCAAAATAGACAACGCAAAGATGATACCACCCACACGTTTTAAGAAAATTTTGGCACGATCCAATAATCCAATCCAAACGCTTTTTACATCAGGAATACGGTAACTTGGCAATTCCATAAGTAACGCATGTTCTGATTTATCTTTTTGGAAGAATTTCAATACCGTTGCAACAATCAACGCACTGACAATACCTGACATATACAAAGCAAAGAGTACCAAACCTTGTAGATTAAACATGCCCCAAACAGTTGTGCTTGGAATGAATGCAGCGATTAATAAGGCATATACGGGTAAGCGTGCCGAGCAAGTCATTAGTGGTGCAACAAAAATCGTGGTTAAACGATCTCGTGGATCACTAATACTTCGTGTCGCCATAATACCAGGAACAGCACAAGCAAAACTTGAGAGTAATGGAATAAATGCTCGACCACTTAGACCTGCTTTAAACATCAATTTATCGAGCAAGAATGCTGCACGAGGTAAATAGCCTGATTCTTCTAAAACCAATATAAAGAAAAATAGAATTAGAATCTGCGGTAGGAAGACAACAACGCCCCCAGCACCTGCAATCACACCATCCACAACCAAACTATTTAGCATTGGATGAGCAATAAATGAACCGACAAATTCACCAAGCCATGCAAATGTATCTTCAATTAAGGTCATGACAGGTTCAGCCCAAGCAAATACGGCTTGGAAAACCACAAACATCATCACTGCAAGACTAAGTAACCCTAAGACTGGATGTAAGAAAATTTTATCGAGAAAATCTGTACGTTTATCTTCTTCGTCAGCAAAGTTGACCACATCTTTTAAAATCTGTTCAACTTTTTCATGATTTGTTCCTGACAGATGAACATCGCTCAACTCCGTATCTTGTGTACGGAATTTCTTTTGATCAAGTGCATTCATCAGGTTTTCAATACCTGAATTACGTACTGCAACCGTTTCAATCACAGGTACACCCAAACGTTGTGAGAGTTTCTGTGTGTTGATTTGCATACCACGGCGACGTGCTTCATCCATCATGTTAAGCACAAGTAAAATCGGTTTACCTTGTGCAATCACTTCGAGGACTAGACCCAAATGCAATTTTAAATTGGTTGCATCGACAATACACAAGAATGCATCTTGTTCCTGCTCTTCTGCAATTTTACCCATGACTACATCACGGGTAATTTCTTCATCTGGACTTGTTGCATTAAGGCTATATGTTCCCGGCAAATCTAAGACACGAACACCTTGCCCTGAAGGCAATGTAAAGGTCCCGACTTTACGTTCGACCGTAACGCCTGCATAGTTGGCAACTTTTTGACGTGTCCCTGTCAAATGGTTGAATAGTGATGTTTTACCGCAGTTCGGATTTCCTACCAAAGCAATACGTAAAGCTTCGCTCATGTAGGTACCCCTGTTGATGCATCTGCAATTTCGATTTTTTCCGCCTCAACTTTACGTAAAGCAAAACGTGTAAAACCAACTTGAATTAAAATTGGGTCACCACCAAAGATACCTTTAGTGATGACTTGCACTCGTGTACCAGGAACAAAACCTAATGTTTCCAAACGACTCGCGACCATATCAGGACGCTGTGTTTCTGTGTTTTCGACTCGAGCGACCTTGGTAATCACAGCCGAGTGCTTTACCTTTAATTCTGACAAACGCACGGTAAATAACCCTAAAATCAATGTATATCTACCGTTTAGTATACATACAAATGAGAATAATTACCAAATCATGTTTGATAATAATTCTCATTTATTTTGTGATTCGACATCTTGTAAATTTTGCTCTACATTGCTGTAAAAGGATTGTTTTTATCACTATGCTCAATAAAAAGCCTCGCATCCCCACTGCTGTTCAAATCCCTGTTAATTATGATTTTTTACAAGGTTTCCGTGATGATTTGATTGCTCAATCCGTCAGTCCACATACTCGAAATGCTTATTTATCTGATCTCATTAACTGTGCAGATCTTTTAGTTCAGCCCATGCCTAATTGGAGTCATGATGATATTTCTGATGTATTGATTGCGTTAACAAAGCAAGGAAAAAGCCCTCGTTCAATTGCACGAGCATTATCTGCATTACGTTCATTTTTTAAATTTTTACGTGAACAACATTTCCGCTCAGATAATCCTGTCAGCACACATAAAACACCAAAATTAGGACGCTCATTGCCAAAGGATTTGTCAGAAGAAGATGTTGATGCGCTCATTCAAGCACCCGATTTAAATACGGCACTAGGACTGCGTGATCGCGCCATGCTCGAAGTTTTGTATGCCTGTGGTTTACGTGTGACAGAACTGCTCAATCTACGTTTAGAACTGATTAATCTCAAACAAGGCTATTTACGCATTGTTGGTAAAGGCAATAAAGAACGCCTTGTACCTATGGGTGAGGTTGCTTGTGAATGGATTGAAAAATATTTAATAGATTCACGTCCTCAATTATATAAATCGGCAACGGATTATTTATTTTTAACTCAACATGGCGGCATTATGAGTCGGCAGAATTTTTGGTACGCCATTAAACGCTATGCACTCCAAGCAGGTATACAATCGGATTTATCTCCGCATACGTTACGTCATGCCTTTGCAACACACTTGCTCAATCACGGTGCTGACTTACGTGTCGTCCAAATGCTTCTTGGTCATAGTGATTTATCAACCACTCAAATTTATACGCATGTTGCACAAGTCCGTATGCAACAGCTTCATGCACAACATCATCCTCGTGCATAAACTATAACTTCTATTTTTTGTGGCAAACTGATTTATATCGCCAAATTTCACCACTTAATCAAGTTTTAACAAAGTCTAGGCAATTTTTTGCTATGCTGATTGTCTAAAATGAATTTCCACGCAGAACAACATAAAGAGTTATTTATGCCATTTACCCGTTCAAAATTAATGCTTGCTTGTACACTTGCAACTGGATTGCTTTTTTCAGGATGTTCAAACTCAAAAGAGAGCAAAAACGATGATGGAACATTGACGGCAACTGCACCTGCAACAGGTGAAGCATCCAATTTGAGCGAGCGTAATGCGAAAGAACGTTTAATTCAGACTCTACAAGGTCATTTTAAAAAAGCCAACATCAATGCAAAAATTACCGACATTAAACAGACTGAAGTGCCAAATTTATATTGGGTTAGCATGGAAGGCATGTCATCAGTATATGCAACCAGCGATGGCAAATATATTATTCAGGGCGATGTCATTCGTTTAGGCGGAACTGAACTCAGTAGTATCAGTGACAAATTGCAGTCGACTGAAAATAAAAAGCACTTTGAAAATTTGAAAAAAGAAGATTTATTGGTTTACCCTGCACAAGGTAAAACAAAACATGTGATCTATGTCTTTACTGATGCAAGCTGTCCGTATTGTCATAAGCTGCATGAGCACATTCCTGAAATTACCGCTCAAGGTATTGAAATCCGATATATCGCATGGCCTCGTGGTGATCAGTTCATGCCTGCAATGGAAAGCATTTGGTGTAGTAAAGACCGTGCCGCAGCATTTGATCAAGCGATTGCTGGCGTACAGCTTCCTCCTGCAAACTGTAAAAATCCTGTCCGTGATATGTATCAGCTCGGTCTGAATATGGGCGTGAACGGTACACCTGCAATTTACAATTCAGAAGGTGAATATTTGGGGGGTTACATGACCGCAGATGAAATTTCAAAGCGTTTAAATAAATAATTTTTATCAGTAAATTTACTATTATTTATAGCTAAAACAGCAATACATATAAAGATGCGTCAGGCTCTAGAGTCTGGCGCATTTTTTAGCTATGATCTAAGCTTAATACAATTTAAATGCATAATGGAGTGTGACGTGAAACCTGTGCGTCTGGCAATACTCGGTCTTGGTACCGTAGGCGGTGGTGCCCTTAAACTATTACAAGAAAACGCTGCTGAAATTAGACGTCGAACTGGTCGAGAAATTGAAATTACCCACGTGGGTACTCGTCGTCCACGCCCCGATTTAAATTTACCAGCAAGCATTAAGCAAAGTGCTGATCTGCTCGACATTGTTCGTCAACCTGATGTAGATGTTGTGGTTGAGGTGATGGGCGGTATTCATCCTGCTTATGAAGTCATGATGGAAGCCATCAAACATGGCAAACATATTGTGACTGCAAATAAAGCCTTACTTGCAGAACATGGCAATGAATTGTTTAAAGCGGCTGAAGATCACCATGTTCAAGTCGCATATGAAGCTGCGGTTGCTGGTGGTATTCCAATCATTAAAGTGATTCGTGAAGGTTTGGCTGCAAATAAAATTGAATGGCTTGCAGGCATTATCAATGGTACGGGTAACTTTATCCTCACAGAAATGAGCGAAAAAGGTCGTGCCTTTGATGACGTACTCAAAGAAGCGCAAGAACTTGGTTATGCAGAAGCAGATCCAACGTTTGACGTAGAAGGTATTGATGCTGCACACAAGTTAACGATTTTGGCATCATGTGCATTTGGTATTCCGCTACAGTTTGACAAGGTCTATACCGAAGGTATCACCAAAATCACAGCACAAGATGTCAAATATGCTGAAGAACTTGGCTATAAAATAAAACACTTAGGTATTGCTCGCCGTTCAGCAAAAGGCATTGAACTTCGTGTACATCCAACTTTAATTCCTGATGAAGAACTCATTGCAAATGTAAATGGCGTGAAAAATGCTGTTCTTGTTCAAGCCAATGCAGTGGGTCCAACATTGTACTACGGCGCTGGTGCTGGTGCAGGTCCAACAGCCTCTGCTGTGGTTGCCGATGTTGTCGATATTGTTCGTGACATTATTTACACAGAAGATGGTGCAGGTACTATTCCACAGCTTGCCTTTGAAGCACTTTCAGACTTGCCAATTTTAAGCAGTGATGAAATGACGACAGGTTATTATCTGCGTATCAATGCTGAAGATCAAACGGGTGTACTTGCTGATGTCACCACAATTTTGAGCCGTTTAGGCATTGGAATTGATGCGATTATGCAACAGCCACGCTTAAAAGATTTGATTCCTATTGTGATCCTCACTGATCCAATTCAAGAATCGAAAATGAATGAAGCAATTGCTAAAATTCAGGCTTTATCTTTCGTTCATGGCGAAGCTGTACGAATTCGTTTAGAATTGCTTGATAACTAATCGGGTTGGGGGTAGTCATGCCCTCTACCAGCTCTACTCATAAATTTGGAACACCACCATGTCTACTGCAAATCGCTATACAGGACTTGTTGATCGCTATCGTGACCGCTTACCCGTTTCTGCAACAACCCCTGCAATCTCTCTCGGTGAAGGTAATACGCCTCTCATTAAACTTGCAAATATTCCTCGTTTAATTGGTAAGAATGTCGAAATTTATGTGAAGTACGAAGGTTTAAACCCGACTGGTTCATTTAAAGACCGTGGTATGACCATGGCTGTAACAAAGGCTGTTGAAGAAGGCTCTAAAGCAATTATCTGTGCATCTACAGGCAATACTTCTGCTGCGGCTGCGGCTTATGCTGCTCGTGCCGGTATCAAAGCATTCGTTTTAATCCCTGAAGGCAAAATTGCCATGGGTAAAATGGCACAAGCGATGATGTATGGTGCTATTACTATGCAAATTCGTGGTAACTTCGATGACGGTATGCGCCTTGTTAAAGAAGTTGCAGACCAAGCGCCTGTAACGATTGTAAACTCAATTAATCCGTACCGTTTACAAGGTCAAAAGACCATTGCATACGAAATCGTAGATGAACTTGGTCGTGCACCTGATTATCACTGCTTACCTGTAGGTAATGCAGGAAATATCACTGCACACTGGATGGGTTATACCGAAGCTGTAGCAAACCAACCCGTAGGCGAGTTTGAGCAAGTTATTTATGACGCTACAACTGATGCCTTCACAGGTCCTAAACCTGAAGGCTTACCAACAATGGTAGGTTACCAAGCTTCAGGTGCAGCTCCATTCTTACGTGGCGCTCCGGTAGAAAATCCTGAAACAATTGCAACTGCAATTCGTATTGGTAATCCACAGAGTTGGAACCATGCGAAAGCTGTTGTACGAGACTCAAAGGGTTGGTTTGATGAACTAACTGATGCTGAAATCTTAGATGCTCAACGTATGCTTTCTATGTATGAAGGTGTATTTGTAGAGCCAGCTTCTGCTGCATCGATTGGTGGTGCAATCCGTGACCTTAAAGCAGGTAAAATTCCTGAAGGTTCAGTCATTGTATGTACTGTAACAGGTAATGGCTTAAAAGATCCTGATACTGCAATCAAACAATGTTCTGATGCAGTCATGTTGTCTATTGATGCCACTATGGATCAAGTACGTGATTCAATTCTTTCAAATATGTAAAATTTGAACGTATAAAAAACCTGCCAAGCGCAGGTTTTTTTATTTTTTAAATTCAAAATAATAATACGACATCCGTTTTAATCCCAATAAAATAAAAAATGCTTCTCAAAAGAAGCATTTTTTGATTACACAATTTATTTCAATAAGATCAAATAAATTAAATACGTTTTGGTAAATTACTTACCCAATTCATTAGATTAGTTGCATCATTAGTACGTGCTTGAGATGTACTTGCTCCAAGTAACACAACAACAGCAGGACGGCTATTCACAGTAGTATGCATCACCACACAACGCCCTGCTTCATTGATATAACCTGTTTTTGAAATATTGATATTCCAGCCACCGTTACGTACTAATGCATTGGTGTTATTAGATTTCAATACACGATAACCTAAATTGAAGTCATAATGCGCTGTAGTGGAAAATTGACGGATCAAACCATATTGTGATGCTGCACTGACCAAAATACCTAAATCACGTGCTGATGCGATATTACGTACATCTAAACCTGTAGATTCAACATAGTGCGTTGAATTCATACCTAACTGACGTGCTTTGGCATTCATTGCTGCAACAAATGCAGTACGACCACCTGGATATGTACGTGCTAAAGCAGCGGCTGCAGGATTTTCCGATTTCATGAGTGCCACAAGTAACATTTCAGCACGATTCATAGTATCGCCCGCTTTCAACGTTGAACTTGAGTTTTTACCGCCCGCACCTGCAAAATCAATCTGTTGCAAAGTAATATCTTCAGACATATTTAAACGTGCATCAGAGGTTACAACGGCTGTCATCAACTTAGTAATCGATGCAATTGGTAAGGCTGTATTGGTATTTTTACTATAGAGCACTTCACCTGTATTCGCATCCATCACCAATGCAGCTCGTGAATTTACAGATGGCTGATTACTATAACTATTTGTATCTGAAATATAAATAGATTTTGGTGTAGTACTACTTACTGTATTACGATTGGTTGTATTCGCTGTATTCGACGTACGCAATGTTGTCGTAATAGTGGTTGAGCCTTGTGGAGATGGTTCATCATCATCCAAAGAGTCATTGTTTAATAGTTGGCTTGCATCTGATGAAGACCAACTGATAGAAGCCTGACTGCTACTCCCAGAAGGATTCATGACTAGATCTGCAAAACTCGTTGAACTTAGACCAAAGAGTACTGATAGACTCAATACACTCATCAATGTTTTTTTAGATTTTTTCACGGTTACCTACTCATTTCGGGAGGTGTTCAGCAATCTTGCTTCTTACCTCGAATATGACTTACATTTACACACTGTCGCGAATAATATAAATTTACGAAATTGTGCATGATGATTCTATAAGGATTATGGATAGCATTGCCAATTTTGTTGTGACATTGCAAGTGAATTTTGCTTTATGTAACAAAAAACATGATATTAAAATCATTAATAGAGGTGATATGTGATTACAGTTCTCGTCGTTGATGACCATGAATTAGTGCGTACAGGGATCTGTCGCATGTTAGAAGATCAAGTCGATGTACAAGTGATTGGTCAAGCTGAATCTGGCGAAGAAGCGATTGCCTTAGTACGCCAACATCACCCCAATGTCGTTTTGCTTGATGTTAACATGCCCGGTATTGGCGGTGTAGAAACAACTCGCCGCTTACTCCAAACTGCACCAGAAACCAAAGTACTTGCTGTCAGTGGACTTGCTGAAGAGCCTTATCCATCCTTATTATTAAAAGCAGGTGCTCGAGGCTATATTACTAAAGGCGCACCTATTACAGAAATGCTGCGTGCCATTAAAAAAGTTATGCAAGGCGGTAAATATTTCAGTGCCGATATTGCAGAACAATTGGCAAGTTCATATCTCTCCGACACACAAACCTCACCTTTCGATGCATTATCTGAACGAGAAATGCAAGTGGCAATGATGGTAGTAAATTGTATTAGCGCACAAGAAATTTCCGATAAACTTTTTGTCAGTGTCAAAACCGTCAATACTTATCGTTATCGAATTTTTGAAAAATTGACAATCGATAGCGATGTAAAACTGACGCATCTTGCTATTCGTTACGGTTTAATTAAACCTTAAATCTAACTTTCTTTAATTGATTTGATTAAAAATCCGAGCATCGTTATGACTCCATCGGTATCCGTTTCTATGTCTCAGACGATGTACCGACTTGGATCGTCATATACGGGCTATCGGCTGATTACATCTGCAAGCCTGATTCTGATTTTTTTACTTACGTTAAATAATCAAACACTGCACTATGAATCGCCTGGACTGTATTTATATTCACTGATTATTTATGCCATTTTAAGTGCCGCACAATTGGCCTTATTAAAATTTTTCCCTCGTGCTATCTCAACACAATTAATTGCTATTTTTGCAATTGATGTCATTTTTTTAAGCACTTTGACCTTTGCATTAGGCGGACCTAATGTTTCTATTGGTCTACTGTTTGTAATTACGGTCTTTGCATCCAATTTTTTACTGACACGCAATAAAGCCTTACTCATAACACTTTCTGCCGTCATTGCAGTGGTTTATCAACAATTTTTTGGTAGCTATTTTGATTATTCCAATTTAAATAATATCGGCAATAGTGTTTTCCTCGCTTTTTTGTTTTTTGTCGTCCATGCCATTGGGCAGATTGCCATTCGTCGCTTTCAAGTACTTGAATCACTTAACAGCCATCAATCAATTGAATTATTCAAATTACAAAATATTAACCGCTACATTTTAGAGCAAATTGAAGTTGGTTATTTGGTCTTAGATGAGCAATGTAAAATTCTAGTCAGTAACCCTGCGGCTTGTTCATTACTTGGAATTTCATCACTTTATGCACATCAGCAGTATCATTTAGCAAACTTCCAACCCGATCTTTTTGAAAATCTCAGAGACGCAACGTTAAGAGATGGTGAACGCTTTCAATTCCAATCAAAGCAATCTTCTTATACCGTTGATATTCGTGTGCAAAAACTGATTGTGCCTCATCAGGCTTTAACCTTACTTGTTCTTGAAGATGCACAAAAACTCAATCAAAATGTACAACAACTTAAACTTGCAGCATTAGGTCAACTCTCAGCGAGTATTGCTCATGAAATTCGCAATCCCCTAGCGGCCATTGCACAAGCCAATGAGTTAAACCAAGATAGCGATGAAGAACAAAAAATCATGCTCAATCAAATGATTGCTAAACAAACACAACGTATTGATAAAATTATTAAAGATACATTGGATATGGCAAGAAATAAAAAAACCAAAACGAGCCTCATTGATGTCCAAATTTTTATTGAAGATTTACTCCAACACGATTTACATGATGCTCAAACGCAAATTGAACTGCAGCTAAAATCAAACTATGAAATTTACTTTGATGAATCACAATTACGTCAAATTTTGGTCAATCTCATACGTAATGCCTTAAGACATAATCCAGAATATGCAAATGCTATTCAACTCAATATCCATGCCCAAGAAAATATGTTATTTTTTGATGTGATCGATTTCGGTCATGGCATCGCAAAACAAGATTTATCGCAACTTTTTCAACCGTTTTTCAGTACCGAAATCAATGGAACTGGTTTAGGATTATATCTATCACACAGTCTATGTGAAGCCAATCAGGCAAAACTAGTCTATGTAGAGCAAAAACAACAAGGGGCATGCTTTCGAATTGAATGCCCACTCACACATTAAATTAGGTTTTTTGGGGATATGACAACAAAGCAATCTTTGGTCTTATTGGTCGATGATGAACCTGACCTATGTACACTCATGCAAATGACTCTCTCACGCATGGGCATAAAAACGCATATTGCACATCATCTACAACAAGCACGCTATTTTTTTACAGAGTATAAATATGATGCCTGTATTACCGACTTAAACTTACCTGATGGTAGTGGTTTAGATTTAGTTCGTCATGTCTCTGAACATTATCCAAAAACCCCAATTGCCGTACTCACCGCTTATGGCAATATGGAAATTGCGATTTCTGCACTTAAAGCAGGTGCTTTTGATTTTGTCAGTAAACCCATTAATCAAATGCATTTGAATCAATTAATGCAAAAGGCACTGCATGTGCCACAAGCCGATGCTGAAGTAAATTTACAACTCGAACATCGTATGCTAATTGGTGATTCTGATCTTATTCAGAAACTTCGTGAAGCCATTAAAAAAATTGCTCGCTCACAAGCACCAGTATTCATTACGGGGGAATCAGGCACAGGCAAAGAAGTTGTTGCCAATCTTATCCACCAACTCAGTAATCGTAGTGATTGTCCTTTTGTCGCAATTAATTGTGGCGCGATTTCAGATGAGCTAATCGAAAGTGAATTGTTTGGGCACATTAAAGGTTGTTTTTCAGGTGCAACCCAAGACAAACAGGGGCTGATTCAAGCATCCAATGGCGGTAGTCTATTTTTAGATGAAATTGCCGAGTTAAGTATGGCAACCCAAGTCAAGCTATTGCGTGCCGTACAAGAAAAGAAAATTCGTCCTTTAGGCAGTGATAAAGAGATTGAAGTCGATTTTCGTATTATTAGTGCGAGCCATCAGGACTTAGAGCGCTTAGTTGAACAAGGTAAATTCCGTCAGGATTTATTTTTCCGTATTCATGTCATGGATATCGTTTTACCCCCATTACGTGATCATAAAAGTGATATTCCTGCGCTTGCAGCACATTTTATAGCGCAAATTTGCCGTGAATGGGGAATTCCAAATAAAAAACTCACCGAAAAAGCACTCAATTTTTTAATACAACAACAGTATCCTGGTAATGTCCGTGAACTACGCAATATTGTCGAACGTGCCATTACACTGAGCGATGATGATCGGATTGACTTACAGCACTTACAATCTGCACCTATGCGTGTTTTACAGAAAACAGAACCGAATAACACCACAGCCAGCAACGAGGCTGTAACGCCTATTTCAACCGTAGATAAAGCTAAAAGTGATGCCTTACAAATTCCTGAGGAAGGTTTAGAACAGTTCCTTGAAAATGTTGAAAAGGAAGTTCTGCTCAATGCTTTGAATCAAACCCATTGGAACCGCACACTTGCTGCGAAGAAACTCGGCATGACCTTCCGTTCACTGCGTTATCGATTGAAAAAGTTTGGACTCGATACTGATGATGACTAAAACGAAAGTCATCTAAATAAAAAAATGAGGATGATTGTCCTCATTTTTTATTTAACTTTATATAAATTAAAGCTATTTATGCTTGATCAACATCTCTGCAACATTATTCAAATAAGTATCTTCTTTCATATCTAAAGGCCATGCATATTCTTGATTGGGACGAATCCCTTGACCATCAATCATGCTTTCCTTTGGGGTGAAATAATGCGATACCGTCATTTGTAGAGCCGCACCATTGGCAAGTGGAAAGAGCTTTTGTACGACACCTTTCCCATAACTTTTTTCACCTAAGACCCATGCACGCTGATGCTCTTTCAAAGCGGCTGTAAATACTTCGGCTGCCGAAGCTGAACGCCCATTGATAAGGATACCAAGTTTTAAATTCTGAAATTCATTGCCCGGCAATGCCTGAAATTGTTGATCACCTTCTGAGCGACTTTTAGTCGAAACAATCACGCCTTGATTTAAAAATAAATCTGCTGTTTCAACAGAAGATGACAACAATCCTCCTGGATTATTGCGTAAATCAATCAGTACCGCTTTTAATTTACTTGGATTATTTTCTTCAATTAAACGCTTAATTTCATTGGCTGTATCTTGTTGAAAAACTCGTACATGCAAAACAAGGACTTGGTTGTGCAATAGCGTGGCTTCAATATCAGCCACATCCATTTTTTTATTTCGCACAATGCTCATTACAGGACTATTGGCATTGAGCTGTAATTGTAAAGTCGAACCTATTGAGCCATGTAATAAATCTTCAACTTGTTCTCTGTTCAGATTTTTGAGTTCCTGATTATCGAGTTTAAAAATGGTAAAACCATTTTTAAGACCCAATTTATAAGAGTCTGAATTTACAGTTAAATTTTTGATTTGCCACTGACGATTGTGATTATCATAGTTCAATTCAAAATCGACTGTCGCCAAATCACTTTCAGTATATTGAACGAGTTGTTTATATTCTTCAGGACTTAAATAACGTGAATATCGATCTAAGCCACCAACCAAACCTTTGATCGCTTGTAAAAATAAAGCATCATCCGATTTTTCCGTGACATAGTTTTGTTTGACTGTGCCATAAATTTGCACAAATTGTTCAATGGACTCTACTGGAACTTCGGCAATGCTCTGCTCCGGATCATCCATTTCTAAAGAATCATCATATTCCGCTGCATAAAGTGAATGACTTGCACTCATCAATAAACCTGTTAAAACCGTAATGTATTTCCAGTTCCGTAGCATTCATTCACCCGATGCATTGAATATCAATATTATTTTAATGTAATGAGATTACGACCTTTCATATCACTCGGTACAGGTAACTGCATCAAACTCAATAGGGTCGGTGCAACATCGGCAAGAACACCACCGTCGGCAATGGTTGCAGCCGTTGGGCCAACATAGATAAAGGGTACAAGTTCCGTGGTATGCTGGGTATGTACTTGACCACTCACGTAATCTTGCATTTGTTCAACATTACCATGATCGGCAGTAATCAGCATATGCCCTTTCCGCGCCATTACAGCTTCATACAAACGACCTAAACAAGTATCGACTGTTTCAACCGCTTTAACCGCAGCATCAAACACACCAGTATGCCCAACCATATCACCATTGGCATAGTTCACTACCAACAAATCGAACTCGCCTGAATTGACCGCAGCAACCAATTCGTCAGTGACTTCTATGGCACTCATTTCTGGTTTTAGATCATATGTAGCAACATTTGGCGATGGAATCAAAATACGTTTTTCACCCGGATACTCATCTTCACGACCACCGCTAAAGAAGAATGTAACGTGTGCATATTTTTCAGTTTCGGCAATACGCAGTTGAGTTTTACCTAAACTTGATAGATATTCACCAATCGAGTTTTTAAGTGCATCTGGCATATAAGCCACAGGTGCATCAATGCTTGCTTGATAGCGTGTCAACATGACAAATTTAGAAAGTTTTGGCACAACTTTACGTTCAAAATTAGCAAAGTCTTTTTCTACAAATGCTTTGGTAATTTCACGTGCACGGTCGGCACGGAAGTTCATGAAGACAATGCTGTCGCCATCAGATACTTTCGCAACATCACCAATACGAGTTGCTTTGACAAATTCGTCATTTTCCCCTGCCGCATAAGCAAGTTCTAAACCTTCTGTTGCAGAGGTTGCAATACGTACTGCTTCGCCTTCAGTCATTAAACGATAAGCTTGCTCAACACGATCCCAACGGTTGTCACGATCCATTGCAAAATAACGACCAATCATGGTCGCAATCCGCCCTTGATTTGGATATTTAGCAAAGACAGCATCTAATTTTTGTAATGATGGCTGTGCGCTACGTGGTGGTGTATCTCGACCATCAAGGAAAGCATGTAAATACACGGTTGCTCCACGCTTTAGTGCAAGCTCTACCATCGCAACAATATGATCTTCATGAGAGTGTACACCGCCTTGAGACAACAAGCCCATGATGTGCACTGCACCATTTGCTGCTTTGGCTTTTTCAACAGCATCGATAAGGACTTCGTGCTCGAAAAAATCACCTGTACGAATATCTTTGGTAATACGTGTGAAATCTTGATACAACACACGACCTGCACCCAAGTTCATGTGACCCACTTCAGAGTTGCCCATTTGACCATCAGGCAAACCCACATCTTCACCTGAACCTGAAATCAAACTATGCGGATGCTTATCCTGCATCATGGTTAGATTTGGCGTTTTTGCTGCTAAAAACGCATTATCTTCGACCGCTTCACGATGACCCACACCATCCATAATCACTAGAACGTGCGGGATTTTGCCAGCAGTTGCATCCGTCATAATTTTCACTCTTTAATGTTTACAAGTTAATCATTCTATCTTACCGAATTTCCCAGTAAGACTCTATGTTCTCTCAATGTTTGCTTCATGGAAATCCTGAATCACGTAGATCAGGATTTCAAATTACTTAAGTTATAAATAAATCTAGTTTTAAAGATCATTAAGACAAACAAAATATTTTAAATGCTTAGCGCGCACGATGTAGCAAATAACTTCCAACCACGAACATGATTCCAATTGGTAAGAATACAAACCATGCAGGAGATGGTGAATATACCAAACTCGCATAGCCCAAGAAGTCTTGTAGATAGAAAAATCCTAAACCGACAAAGAGTGCAATCACCAAACGGAAACCCATCGATTGTTGGCGCAAAGGTCCAAAAATAAATGAACATGCAATCAATACCAACATCAGCAATGCTAAAGGTGAACCCACTTTTTGCCAAAATGCCAATTGATAGGTTTTCGGTACTTGGCTATATTCATGCATATATTTCATGAAGCTTACCAACTGACTTGGTGCTAAATCTTCAGGATCAATGGTCACCATATGTACATATTTCGGTTGCAATGCCAAAGCTAAAGCTTGTTGATCTGCATGATTTAAAACCGCACTACCATTGGGCTGTAAAATCATTTGATCTGAATTTTTCAGAATCCACTGGCCATCTTTAACAAACTGCCCTTGTTCCGCATTTACAACATTTTCAAGACGATAGTCGTGATCAAAATCGACTACTTGAACTTGTTTGAGTTCACCTTGTGAGTTGGCATAGTCAATGTATATGAAACGCTGACCTTCTCGTGTCCAATAACCTTTTACTTCACCTAATGCTGCAACACTACGATGACTCTTAGCACTTTTTGCTTGCTCATTGGTATATGGAACAATCCATTCGCTTAGTACAAAAGAGAGTAAAACCAAGACCAATGCAGAACGCATCACCCAACCGACAATACGCCACAAGCTAATACCTGCGGCACGCATCACAATCAGTTCACTACTCGATGCCATGGTGCCTAAACCAAGTACTGCACCAATGAGCGCTGAAATTGGTAAAATTTCATAGAGATAACGTGGCGCACCCCACATCACAAATTTAAATGCATCCCAAGCGCTATAAGTATCATTCAGATCGCCTAATTCAGCCAAATAGGTAAAGAGTACTTGAAGTACAGACAACACTGCTGTTGCACCTAGCATGGCAAGTAAGGTCGTTTTGGTAACGTGTTTTGCGACAATTCGACGTGCTAACATTATGATCTCACTCGCTGAATTTGTTTTTTCAACTTCGGTGCTAGTTTTTGTTTACGTGCAAAAAGTGCCGCTGCAATAGCATACACCGCCAAAACTGCAGGATATGCCCAAATACCCATTTCATCTTTACTAATACGGGTTTTCACTGCCATCAATGCCACAATCAAACTTGCAAAGATCAATAGGGATGGAAACAGTTTTAAGTAACGCCCCTGACGTGGGCTCACTTCACACAGTGCAATTGCCAACATTAATGCCACAACGACACTAAATGGCACAAAAATACGCCATCCTAGTTCGCTCGCAACCACAGGATCTTCACGAGTTTGCCACAACTTACCAAATGACAAAGCTTCTACATCACTACTTTCAAATTTAGCTTCTTTATTATTTTCTAAACGTAAACGATAAGACTGAAATTCTGCCTGAGAATACTGCGGTGTACCTGGATAAATCTCATAACGACGCCCTTGCAATAGGTCAACCACACTTGCAGTATCATTATCCATTTGCACACGAGTAGCTTCTTTTGCCAAGATCATCACATCAGGTTTACCTTCTTGGGTCGCACGCTGATAGAAGAAAATATCTTTCAAATTCTTACGATCTTCGGACAATGCACCCGCATAAATGGTATATGCACCCGAAGAAATAAACTCTTTAGGACGTACCAAATCAAAACCTGTCCGTACCGCTTGTGTTGTTGTCAATTGATCAAATTGACGAATACCCCACGGCGACATCCACACCATTAAGACAGTCTGTACAGCCATATACACCACGGTCAATGGAATCAGTAAACGCCCGAGTTGAATCCGACTTATGCCACTGCCGTTTAATACCGCCATTTCATGGTCAACGTACAAACGTCCAAAAACCAACATCAACCCAATAAAAAAACCAAGCGGTAAAATGAGGGTTAAAAATTCAGGTAAACGATATCCGATGATGCTGAATAAAATACTCGCATCAAGACGCCCTTGTGCCGCTACACCAAAATATTTGATCAAACGCCCGCCCATCATAATCAGGGTGAGGAGTGAAATGACAACCAGCGAGGTCGACATCACTTGCTTGACGAGATAACGTCTTATAATCAAAGTAATCTTCCAGAATCGGATTAATCGGAACGAAAATCACTGCCCATCAATTTAATTTGGCAGGATCAATAGTTTACCCGAATGTTAAAAATATAAAACCATATTGAAATTCTACCATTGACAGTGGTTCAATGGTTTAATGTTTTACAACCTCGTTCAGGCACGTTACTGCATATGAAACTTACGCTCAATACAACTTATACAACAGCATCAGAGAGTCAGTCATTGTTGATTCTTGTCGATTCAGAACAACAACAAATAGTTAAAACAACATATCAAATCAATGATTTAGATTCTTTAGCTCAAGCGACACAATTTAAAGCGGGTTTCAATGAGATTTTACCGCTTATCGGGAAAGTTCCTGCACAATTGAACAGTACGCTCATTGGTCTAGATAAAGCAACGGAATTAAAAGCAGCGAAGTTAGCAAAAATCGCACAAACCATTATCAAAGCGTCACAAAAAAAATGTGCAAAAATCAGTGTTGATATTTCAGCTGTCCCTTCGGAGCTACATTATTTACTTGCTTTGAACCTGACTCAAGCAGCTTATGCCTATGATGAGTACAAATCGAAGAAGAATGAATTTGCACTCAATCATATTGAACTCATCGCAACCAATTCACCATTAACAGCGCAACAACTCAGCCTGATTGAAGCTGTACAAAATGGTCAGAACTTTGCTCGTGATTTGGGTAACTGCCCAGGAAATATCTGTTTCCCTGAATATTTAGCGGAGCAAGCACTTGCACTGGCAGAAGAGTTCCCTGATCTACTGAAAGTCACTGTACTTGAAGAACAGCAATTGGCTGACTTAGGCATGAATGCTTTTCTTGCTGTGAGCAAAGGTTCAGACCGTCCGGGTCGTGTGATCACCCTTGAATATATGTCAAATATTGACCAAGCACCAATTGTCTTGGTCGGTAAAGGTGTCACCTTTGATACTGGTGGTATTTCACTTAAACCAGGTGCAGGCATGGACGAAATGAAATTCGACATGTGCGGTGCAGCATCTGTTTTAGGGACTCTACGTGCTTTATGTGAATCTAAATTACCTATTCATGTTGTTGGTGCTTTGGCTGCGGCTGAAAACATGCCATCAGGCAGTGCAACACGTCCAGGTGATATCGTTACCACAATGAGTGGTCAAACGGTTGAAATTTTAAATACTGATGCTGAAGGTCGTTTAGTACTGTGCGATACACTAACCTATATCAAACGCTTCAACCCTGCATTAGTCATTGATATTGCAACATTAACAGGTGCGTGTGTGGTTGCACTTGGTTCAGTAGTTTCAGGTCTATTTACTCCTGATGATGAACTTGCGGCTGAAATTACTGCGGCGGGTCAAAACTCATTTGACCGTGTATGGCGCTTGCCAGTATGGGATGATTATCAAGAACAATTAGACTCACCATTTGCCGATATCGCTAACATTGGCGGTCCTAAAGCTGGTGCAGTGACAGCGGCTTGTTTCCTACAGCGCTTCACGCGTGACTACCGTTGGGCACATTTAGATATTGCAGGTTCTGCTTGGAACTCAGGTGCAAATAAAGGTGCTACGGGTCGTCCTGTGCCACTTTTAATGCAATTGCTTGCCAATCGTGCACAGTCTAATGGCTAAAATTAGCTTTTATCTGTTTGAAAAAAGCCCTGAACGACAAGTGCAAAGCACTTGTCGTTTATGTCGTAAAATTTTGCGTCAATCTGCACGAATTTGGCTACATTGCCCTGATCCAAAAGTACAGCAAGAACTTGATGAGCTGCTATGGTCATTTGATCCGACAAGTTTTCTGCCACATGGTATACAGGACACAACTGCACCCATTTGTATTTCGGCAGATTTACCAACAGAAAATGATTGGATTGTATTTAATTTTAACAATCAAGCGCTTGAAAATATGACCCAGTTTGATCACATTATTGAAATCATCGAAAATGATGAACAAGCGAAAATCATCGGTAGAGAAAAGTTCAAAACTTATCGTGGTCTTGGCGTACAACCGCAAACCTTTAAATTATAAAGATGAAGATGAATTTTAAATTCATACTTTTCTAGGAGATACATTGTGGCACTAAATGTCGGTCAGGACTTTAAAAAGCGGTGGCTTGATGCACCGAATGCTGTACGTCAGTCGTTTTTTGATGACCTCAATCGTATCTGTGATTTGTTGCAACCGTCAACAAGCATTGAAAAGTGGATAGACAATGACCGACGAGCCCTTCAAGTTGCACAGTTACAAGTCGATCAAGCTTATGCTGATTTAAAAGCACAACTCATTGAAGAAGCCCGCATACGAAAGCAACTCGCACTAGAAAAATCACTAGCAGATAAACGTGCAAAACAGCAAGCTTATAATTTGCAATTACAACAAGATGAATTACAGCAGTTTTATGCACAAACCCAATCACTCAATGCTTTGCGTCAAGTGATTGATGATGAAATTGCGCAACAAAGCCAACGCTATAGCAAAAATCCTGAATATCCTGCAATTGATTTTTCTAACCCACGCTCACGTATTCAAGATGACGAAATTCTTTCCGAGCTTGAAAGTGTACGTTTACGTTTAGAACTTGAAGCTGAAACTTCGATTGAAGAAGCTGTGAATGCATTTCGCAATAAACTCAAAGCTGCGGCAAAAGATGAAATTGATTACATTTTAGAAAATTCAAAGTTTTCAGCAGAAATATAGATTAGCTTATCCATTTTAATGCTAATAGTTTCATTTTACTGTCACCAAAATGCAATCTTTATGTCACATCATCATACCAAGTACCAAAATCATCAATGCTAGGTTTGAAAGAACGCTAACTCAATTGATGATGGCATTCAAAATGTATAATTTTTGAATCATATTGCATTGTTAGGGGATATAAAATGGATACACTCAATCAAATATCAAACCATATTCATCAACTGCATACTGGCGAACAATGGACGCTTTCCGTACAAGACTTATTGATTAGTCGTACCGACTTTCAATGTATTTCAGTTTTTTTAAGCCGTGAATCAGACAAAGGACATTTTTCTTTACTTGAAGAAGGTCAAACGAATTCGTACATCGGTCATACCTCACTAACCATTATCAAGCACTAAATATGTTTTGCTAGAGAACAAAAAAGCCCATCAGGGCTTTTTAAATAAAATATAGATTAAATAGCGTCAAATAATAAAGATAATAAATTCCCTGCACCATAACCAATGCCAAGCAATAGGGTAATCCAAATCAATCCGCCAAGTACATTATACATCATAAAAACAGGCAGTTTCATATGCCCTGCACCGGCAGCAAAAGGTGCAAATGACCGTACAAATGGAATAAAACGGGCAAATAAAATGGTCATACCACCATGTTTTTGGAAGTAATAATTGGTTTTCTGAATATATTCGGGCTTAAAAATTCGTGAATGCGCATGAAAAAACTTAAATCCCAACACTCGACCAGTAAAATAATTGACGATATAGCCTAATACCGATGCAATAAATAACAATAATCCCATATAGTGCAAATGTACCGACTCTGCTGTTGAACACAATGCACCCACAGCAATCAGTAAACTATCACCGGGTAGGAAAAACATAAATACAGAACCCGTTTCTGCAAAAACAATCAAAAATAAAATGGCATAAATCCACAAGCCATAGTTTTCCAACAACATGGGCAAAAACTGTTCTAAATGTAGTAAAAAATCAATCAATCCACACTCGCTTAAGAATTTTCGATTCAGTGATAAGCTGAATTAAAACACAGACAAAGAAAAACAGCCTAATTAAATTAGGCTGTTTTTTATCTTCATTACAGTGTAGTCTATTTTAAAAAGCCATTCGCTGCTAAAAACTCCATACTCAATTTTGATTCTGCTTTAGGCTCAGCAGCTTTATCACCCAACAGTAAACGCTCAATATAACGGGCTAAAATATCAACTTCTAAATTGACTTTTGCACCGACTTTCCACGTTCCAATATTGGTTCGATCTGCTGTATGTGGAATCAAATTGAGACTTAAAATACTGCCACGTAAATGATTGATGGTTAAGCTAATACCATCGACAGTCACTGACCCTTTTTCTGCCAAATATTTTGCAATTTCAGCAGGGGCTGTCACTTCATAATATATTGAACGTGCATCTGAACGAACAACTGTAATTTCACCGACAGCATCGACATGACCACTGACAATATGCCCACCAAAACGTGTGGTCGGTAACATCGCTTTTTCAACATTCACCGATTGACCAACTTTCCAATTGCCCAATGTCGTACGATTTAAACTTTCACGAGAAACATCGGCAGCATACCAATGTTCGCCCCATTCAATCACCGTTAAACAAATGCCATTAGTCGCAATTGAATCGCCTAAATGTACATCGGACATATCTAGATCAGTATGAATACGTAGGCGTATATCGCCACCGACACTTTGTAAACTTTCAACTTTACCTAAACTTTCAATAATGCCTGTGAACATAATTTACCCTACAACCTCATTTATTGAGGAATTTATACCTGACTGTATTGAATGGTGCCAAATGACCTTTTTAAAGGGCTCTCACCATTTTACCAAAGTGCCAACTGTGTACTCACCCCTGTGGTATCGACACCACCAAGTTCTGCAAAATGATACAACTGCCCGAGCAACTGACGCAAAGGTGGACCTGATTTGGCATGTGTATCTGTAATGACAATAAACTCAAGTACACGTGCACGCTCGGACTGGCGCTGTTTACTGACACGATAACGAGGTACATCTTGTGTCAATAACGTCACCTTGCCACGTTTCAAATTGGCAGCCAGTAAGTCTTTGGCTTCAATATTGCCATCAGTTGAATAACTCGTCAGAATATAACGTGCATTGATGGTTTCCAATAACTTCTCATATGCTTCCTGCGCATGTTTAGAAGAGTTATATTGACTTGGACGTTCTTTTCGCCAAGCACGATCAATACCACTTTTAAACCCTTTAGTATCAGGTGTCGGTAAATCGGTTTGATCCCAAAGCGTCAATGAATTGAGGACATGGTAATTACTGCTATACGCATGTTGATTATAAGGTGGGTCAAGATAAGCGACATCCACTTCAAAACTACTCATTTGATTGGCAAGATGTTGCGCATCAACACACCACATTTCTGCCATTGGTATTTTTTGCTCAGTATCACCAATTTCACTAAAACGACTTGGTGTTAACCAAAGCAATGATTCAATACGCTCAAGCGCTGTTTGCGTTTTACCACCCCATCCATGATGGAAACTTTTAAATACGCCACTTGTATTACTGACCAAACTTGCTGAATACAGTAATGGCGCAAGTAATGCACTCATCTCGACATCATCAATTGCACCTTGCGCTTGCCATGTTGCTATCTGCTGACGAATCGCATCAATACGCATTCCATTACGACGTTTAAAGAATAAACGGTCACGTGCAGGATCATAAAGGTCATCATTACGTGGGCACAAATTATGTGTCACCCATCCTTTGACTTCAGGCAAACGGTTTAAATAATCAATGGCTTTTTGATAACCACCCAACTCTTTAAATGCAGGTGCATCGGTACATGCCAAAATGGCATGATTCAATGCATGACTGTAGGGTTCCCAATCATTGGCAATCACACGATAACCATTTTGACGCGCTAAACGTGAAACGACCCCACTACCTGCAAAAAAGTCAGCAAAAATCGGGGCACGTTTACCGCCTTTATTCAGTGTGCCTGTTATTTCAAGGGCTTCAAGAATCAAATGCAGTAAGCGACGCTTATTCCCTAAATACGGCACAAGTTGATGAAATAAATATTCATCTGTCGTACGCGCGGAATGACGACGCTTATGATAAATCGCTGGCGTAGTAGATTCTGAATTCATACGGACTCTTGTAAGGGAATGAGTTTTAAGCGAATGTCATCACCCAATTGTGTCACATCAAGTAGCTTAAAACGAAGTTGTTCTGCCATACGATCAAACTCCGCATTGAACATCGTTCGTGCTTTTGCACCTAAAAATGTCGGTGCGACATAACTGATCAGTTCATCAACCAATTTTGCTTGTAAAAATGCAGTGGATAATGTCGCACCCGCTTCAACAAGCACATCATAAATCTGTATTTTTTTGAGTGTTTGTAAAAGTTCTGGTAAAGATTGTATTTCTAATTGTACCACGCCAATCTGTTCAAGTTCTGAGCGAAAAGGCCCCATAACGATAACCGTATCAGGGGTTTGTAAAATTTTTGCTGTCAATGGCAAACGTCCTTGCCGATCAAGGATTATACGTTTCGGCTGAATAACAGTTGCTAAATCAACACCTTCAAGTTGACGTACATTAAGTAAAGGATCATCAACTAAAATGGTTTCAATACCCGTAATGACTGCACCCGAAATCGCACGCCAATGTTGTACATCTTGACGGGCAAGATTACCCGTAATCCATTTAGACTCACCCGATGCCATCGCTGTACGCCCATCTAAACTCGATGCAATTTTTAAGCGTACATAGGGCATATCTGTTGCCATTGCCTTTAAAAAGCCTTTGTTTTGTACTTCGGCTTGTGCTGTACAGACATCTGTTACAACCTCAATGCCTGCTTGTTTTAATATTTCTATGCCTTTTCCTGCAACTAAAGGATTGGGGTCTGCACAGGCAATCACTACACGAGTAATGCCTGCTTCAACTAAACCTTTAGCACACGGCGGTGTACGCCCATAATGTGCACAGGGTTCAAGTGTCACATATGCAGTTGCACCTTGTGCCTGCTCTCCTGCTTCATGCATAGCAAAGACTTCTGCATGTGAACCACCGACAGGTGCAGTTGCACCACGCCCAACAATCGCACCGTCTTTGACAATTACACAACCAACTGCTGGATTGGGGCGAGTGCGGTAAATAGCTTTTTCTGCCTCAGCCAATGCTTGCAGCATCCAGAAATGATCCTGGTTTAACTCAGACATAGTGTTCCCAATTGGCAATAAGAGTGATATGAAAATGACATAGAATAAAAATTAGTTTTCCTGACCGTTATGCTGCATTTGTTCAATCTGGCGACGGAATGCTTCGACATCCTGAAAATCCTGATAAACCGATGCAAAACGTACATAAGCGACATGATCAAGTGCAAACAAGGATTGCATGACAATTTCACCAATCGTGCGTGAGCGTACATCTCTCTCACCCAAACGACGAATTTTTAATTGAATATCACTTAAAACCGTTTCAATTTGCTCTTGCGTGACAGGACGCTTCTGTAACGCATGCATGAGCGATCTACGCATTTTCGCTTCATCGAAAGGTTCATTTTTTCCATCTGATTTGGTTACACGTGGCATAACCACTTCATAACTCTCAAATGTAGTAAATCGTTCACCGCAGCTCGTACATTCACGGCGTCGACGAATCTGGCAACCTTCAGCCGCAAGACGTGAATCAATCACTTTACTGTCTGCGGTGTTACAAAATGGACAATGCATAGCGGTTTAATTGAACAAATTTTATGGAAGAATCAAGTGTAGCAAAAAAATGGAGATTTGTTGAGTTTTACGCTACATATAGAAAAAAAACAGCCCTTTTGGGCTGTTTTACACAATATATAGTTTTTATTATTGAAGTAACATATCGTTATTCAATACGTTCACCATGTTGACTCAAGTCTAGACCCATGCGTTCATCGTCAGCTTCAACACGAATACCAATTATCAGGTCAATCACTTTAAGAATAATGAAAGTCACAATAGCACTATAGGCTATCGTTGCAAGCACACCTTCAACTTGTACCCAAAGTTGTTCTAGCATAGTTGGTGCTAAAACGACACTGGCTGCTTTAATAATTTCTTCGTTATAAAACACGCCTGTTAAAATTGCACCTACAACACCACCAACGGCATGTAGACCAAATGCATCTAGAGCATCATCCGCTTTTAAAAGACGTTTTAATGACGTTGTACCCCAGAAACAAACGACTCCGCCAATCACGCCCATGATCAATGCACCACCGACACCAACAAATCCTGCTGCTGGTGTAATCACCACAAGACCCGCCACTGCACCTGACGCGCCACCCAAGACTGAAGCTTTACCACGGACAAAACGTTCAACCAACAACCATGTAAATGCTGCGGCAGCCGCTGCGACTTGAGTCACTAAAATCGCCATACTTGCACGAGCCCCTGCACCCAATGCAGAACCACCATTGAAGCCAAACCACCCAACCCAAAGTAAACTCGCACCAATAACAGTGAGTGTTAAGTTATGCGGTGCCATCGACTCACGCCCCAAGCCCATACGTTTACCAAGTAAATATGCTGCTACTAAACCTGCGACACCTGAGTTAATATGTACGACTGTACCACCAGCAAAATCTAACGCACCCGCTTTATATAACCAACCATCCGCAGCCCAAACCCAGTGTGTAATTGGTGCGTATACCAAAATGACCCATACCGCAATAAAGGCAACGAAAGCTGAGAATTTCATGCGATCAGCAACCGAACCACTTAAAATAGCAACAGTAATAATGGCAAATGTCATTTGGAAAATAACAAATAAGCTTTCAGGAATTGTGCCACTGAGTGCATCAAAAGAAACACCATTGAGCATAGCTTTGGATAAATCACCAATGTATGCACCTGACCCTGAGAATGCTAAGGAATAACCGACCGTTACCCAAATCAGACTCACAACAATGGCAGCAGTTAAGCTATACATCATGGTACTTAAAACATTTTTTTTACGAACCATACCACCGTAGAACAGTGCTAGACCTGGGATGGTCATTAACAAAACCAATGCTGTCGAAACCAAAACCCATGCTGTATCTCCTGTATCTACTGTCGGCTCAGCAGCAGGTACTGCTTCAGGAGTTATAGCAGCAGGAATGGGTTCTATAGATGGAATAGTGGTTGCAACTGTCTGATCTGTATTTGATGCAACTGTAGAAGTAGAGGTAGGCTCAGAAATACTTTCTTCAGCCCAAGTGACTGAACCACCAAGAAGTGCACCAGACAAGCTGAGTGCGAGCAGCATTTTTTTCATTTGATTCCCCAACCAATTTTTTTGAGTTATGTACTTAGGTACATAACTTGCAAACTTTATGCCAACTTAAACAGCATCAGGACCAGTTTCACCTGTACGAATACGAATCACTTGCTCAAGATTAGTGACGAAAATTTTACCATCACCAATTTTTCCTGTGCTTGCAACACGAGTAATTGATTCAATCACTGAGTCGACCAAATCATCACTGATTGCGATTTCAATTTTAACTTTCGGCAAAAAATCGACGACATATTCAGCGCCACGATATAATTCTGTATGACCTTTCTGACGACCAAAGCCTTTTACTTCTGTTACGGTAATCCCTTGGACACCAATTTCAGAAAGTGCTTCACGCACATCATCCAATTTAAATGGTTTTACAATTGCAGTTACGAGCTTCATGTTATTTTCCTTCGGCTTTTCTTACCAGTAAGGTTTTATGTTCAATTTTCGTGCCAAATTTGGGAAACGGTTGGGGGTGCTTCACAAATCTAGCAGAAACAATATGTACATTCTATTGTATACTCGAAGACTGACTTTGAGTTTTAAAAAATACAGATTTTGTGATTGTTTTTTTATATTTTTTTATCAATTAATACCATAGAAATCAGTTAATACTTTGGTCGTCGTTTAAGCAATGTTACACTCATGCTATGCAACAAGCTGATTTATGGAACACTAAAAAATGATTGAAACCCTTTTACACGCTATTCTTGAACAAGTTGATCAACCCAAAAAAGATCTTGAGCATAATCTTCGCGCCTTGCTCAATGAAGCGGTCAGCAAAATGGATTTGGTTTCTAAAGATGAGCTTACACGACAACAAATTGCACTGAATAATGCCAATTTTCGTTTAGAACAATTGCAACAACAACTCGCGCAACTCGAAACACAGTTACAAAAATAAAAATACATAAATTGCACAAATTTAGTGCAATAAAGACTAAATTTGATTAAAAATAAAGCAAAAATGGAAAATAATAATGTCTTTTGCAAAAATCTATACCCGAGGTTTGCTCGGTTTACATGCACCTCAAATTGAAGTTGAGGTACATGTCAGTCAAGGTCTGCCCTCACTAACGATTGTTGGCTTACCTGAAGCGGCTGTAAGAGAAAGTAAAGATCGTGTGCGATCTGCGATTATCAATAGTGGATTTCTTTTTCCTACCAAACGTTTAACCATCAATCTTGCACCTGCTGATTTACCCAAAGATGGTTCTCGACTAGATCTACCAATTGCGCTAGGTATTCTGATTGCCTCAGGGCAATTACCTGAAAATGCAACTGATAACTTTGAGTTTATTGGTGAACTCGCGCTCGATGGGCATTTACGCCCTGTTTCAGGAACATTGAATATTGCAATGGCATGTCAACAAGCAGAGCATCAACTCATGCTACCGCTTGAAAATGCTGATGAAGCGGCTCAACTGCCCAATTTTAAAGTCTTTGCAGCAAATCACTTAAAGCAAGTATGTGAACATTTCCTCAATTTGCACCAAATTAATGCAACTAAATCACCCGATATTTCCTTTATTCCAAACTGCAAATTTGACCTTGCAGATGTCAAAGGTCAATTACGCCCAAGACGTGCTTTGGAAATTGCAGCAGCAGGTGGACATTCGATTTTATTTAAAGGGCCACCTGGTACAGGAAAAACTTTACTTGCTTCAAGGCTATCTAGCATTTTGCCACCATTAACTGCACAAGAAAATTTAGAAGTTGCGAGTATTTATTCTATAGCAAGTACCCAGCACAGTTTTGGACAACGCCCTTTTCGAGCACCACATCACACTGCCTCTGCTGTTGCTTTGGTTGGTGGAGGCTGTCAGTTCCACAAATAAATCAGAGTTTACACAAATAAACTAGAGTAAGAATGAAAAGTATATTATCAATAAACTTTAATTTTTCATTTTGTAAAAATATATGCCTGTTAATAATGAAAAAATAACGACTATTGACTGTTTCCCAAATGATAATATTAGTCGGGTAGTTTATCGATATGGTGGACTTGTTCGTAACGAAGATAACGACTCAACTAACCCTTTTGTAGAAGTGTTATTAATTGAGATTAGAAAGAGTGATCAATGGTTATTTTTGGATAAATGCTCCACATTCCTCGTTCCAGTTCTTGATCTTGATGCTGTTCAACATGGCAGTATTTGGGATGGGAATGTTTTAACCGATCAATCCTATAGATTTTCAGGAAAACTCATCACAAAACGATTTTCTTTCGACTTCACCAATAATAAACCTAAGAACATAAAACTTACGGACAGAATCCCCAATACGTCAGAGTACTACATTCCATTAAAAAACTATTTTCTCCCCAATAAAGTTGATTATGTTCTACAAGGCTATCCATTCACTAAATACACCAATGATTCATATCGTAAAGTGAATCACTGCTTAATGCATTCTAATGATGGAACTCAAGTCATCACTTCCTCAATTCATGTTTTGCATAGCTTATTCGTCAATCGTAAGGATATTCGCGGACTCTTATTAGGAACTTCAAGCCAATCCATCATTAATCGCTTTTTAGAATCTTATACAACAAAAGTTGAGAATGATAATATTGAATATAAAATAAAAATCAGAAAGCCCTATGAAGATATTGGCGAGACTGCAATTATTTTTCTTGCCAATCTAGCCTTAAATCAGCATGTTCAGACGATAGTTGATAAAATCCAAAGAAGTATGGAGATTACTGAGTTTAATAATCTTCAGCATGGCTCAAGCACACGATATCCAATTGTATTTCCGCCACACCCTACAAAGCTTTTCCTTGAAGCAGAAGGAATTTGGCTAGATGACAATAAGACACGCTTTTTTATTACTAGAGTGAAAAAATTTGATCCTATTAACGATCACATGATTGATGTCAATAAAGACCTTACTAATACTATTTCAAAACCTGATGAGAAAAACCCTCGACCTCGTGAAAAAAGTCAAAATAAAAACGAGCACATCAATACTCAAAAACCACCATCAAGAACAAGCGGTGAATATCGTAAGCGTTCTGATGTTGAAACAGGAAATACACAAGGTATTTTGAAGTATTCTTTTAATGAACCAACTAATGATCCAATTGAAGTTGGGACACCCAATCATCCATATTCGGATAAATCTGAAGATGTTGAAACATCATCTGATGAACAATATGGCAATCAAAATACTAAGACTAAAAAATCTGAAACAACAGATACACCACCTAACAGAGATGAACGTTTTGACATTCAATATATTATCCAATCTCTCCAAGAACTTGCTTCTGAAATTAACTCTCCCCTAGAACACCTTTCTGCAATTGATGAGCACGGTGAAAGGATAGCGAGTATTAATTTACTTCAAATCAAAAAACTTGTACCTGAACCCAAACACCCCTCATGGATTGATTATGAAAAAGGGCGAAAATTATTGTTCTTACAACTAGATTTAAAAGACCAAAATAGTTTTTCCTATCTCATCGATATTCATAAAAATAAAAATCATGAAGCATTTTGTGCTTTTCTTATTCTTACGCAACGTCGATTAACAAACGAACAAATCAAAAAAATTTGTATTGAGCTAGAAAGTGCAAAAGGAATTAAAAAGTGGGCACTCTACTGCGATAGATTCATTCATAAAATGATTGCAATAAAACATTTATATGCAACACCAGTTGAGTGGAAAAATCGCTTTAAAAATTTATTCATAAGCTTACAGAAGGACAACTCCTAATTAAAGAATATTTTTCATACAACCATATATGTATGAAATTACTTGGTATTTCATGTTCTCAATAAATTTGCGAAATAGAAAAGAGTGAAATTTTAGTTCAGTTCGCCTATACTAACAGTTCAATTTAAATTTCTATTCGTATTCACACACTTATGCTTTTGACTCCACCCTAGTTTATTTACCCATCTTTTTGTAAATAACTCATCACTGTCTAGTGATGTGGTGTAGTCGCTTGTGTGTTGTATATATCACATCACTAGCCTTTATCTAAAACTATATAAATAGGCTATTTCTATGTTTTCTAATGTACGAGAACAATGGTTCTCTAACATCCGTGGGGATGTGCTTGCAGGACTTGTCGTAGGTCTTGCACTTATCCCTGAAGCTATCGCTTTTTCAATTATTGCGGGTGTAGATCCTAAAGTAGGTCTATACGCATCCTTCTGTATTGCTGTTGTGATTTCTTTTGTTGGTGGTCGTCCAGCCATGATTTCAGCAGCTACTGGAGCTATGGCGCTTTTGATGGTCACCTTGGTTAAGGAACATGGACTTGAATATCTTCTCGCTGCAACAATTTTGACTGGTGTTATTCAGATACTAGCAGGGTATTTAAAGCTCGCTAAGTTAATGCGGTTCGTGTCCAAATCTGTGGTCATTGGCTTTGTAAATGCTTTAGCAATTTTAATTTTTATGGCTCAGTTACCTGAGCTAACTAATGTGACTTGGCATGTTTATGCATTGATTGCTTTAGGACTAGCTATTATTTATCTATTTCCGTTAATACCAAAATTGGGAAAGCTACTACCTTCTCCGCTTGTTTGCATCATTGTGATTACCTTATTAGCAATAGCCCTAGGAATTGATGTACGGACTGTTGGAGATATTGGAGCATTACCTGACACACTTCCAATGTTCTTGATCCCGAATATTCCTCTAAATCTTGAGACATTGATGATCATTTTACCGTATTCAGTTGCACTAGCAGCCGTAGGTTTGCTTGAATCTATGATGACAGCAACCATTGTCGATGAAATGACGGATACGCCAAGTGATAAGCATCAGGAATGTAAAGGACAAGGTATTGCAAATATTGCCTCTGGCTTCATGGGGGGGATGGCAGGTTGTGCCATGATCGGTCAATCTATGATTAACGTAAAGTCGGGTGGACTCACACGATTATCGACTTTCTCTGCAGGTATTTTTCTTCTCATTTTAGTTGTGTTTATCAGTGATTGGCTCAAAGTCATTCCAATGGCTGCCTTGGTTGCTGTGATGATCATGGTTTCGATCAGTACATTTGAATGGAGTTCTGTCACCCAATTAAAAGATAACCCTAAAAGTAGTAATGTTGTGATGATTGCGACTGTGATCGTTGTAGTAGCAACACACAATTTGGCATTAGGCGTTTTAACAGGTGTACTGCTCTCAGCTTTATTCTTGGCCAATAAGCTTGAAAATGATATTCAGGTAAATGTTTCTTTTGAAGGGACAGCTCGTGTATATGATTTGAGAGGTCAAATCTTCTTTAGCTCTTCGGAAAAATTTATGCGAGGTTTTGACTTTAAAGAAGATATGAAAGACGTAATTATTGATTTAACTCACTCACATATTTGGGATGTAACATCAGTCGCTATGCTTGATTCCGTGGTCAATAAGTTCCAAAAGAATGGTGCGAATGTCACGGTTCGAGGCTTAAATGAAGCCAGTTCGATCATGATTGATAAATATGGAGTTCATTCAAGGGTTTAATTTCAAGCAATTACTAAATTCATTTTATGACCAGTGACACTATGAGAAATCATAGTGTCATTTTTATAATTAATTTTATTCAATCTGAAAATATGGAATTGCATATATATGGTTATTCATATATAAATATATTCAAAGATTCTGTTGAGTTTGAGCAAATGACTGCTACTCCAAAAGTTAAGATCTATCACAACCCTGAATGTGGTACATCACGTAATACATTGGCGTTGATTCGTAATGCCAATATTGAACCTGAAGTTATTGAGTACCTTGAAACGCCACCATCTAAAAATGAACTGATTCAAATGATCGTAGATGCGGGTTTAACCGTGCGAGAGGCAATTCGTAAAAATGTTCTGCCATATTCTGAGTTAGAACTAGAACGTGATGATTGGACGGATGAACAGCTTTTAGATTTTATGCTTCAGCATCCAATTTTGATTAACCGCCCATTCGTGGTGACTGAACTAGGAACTCGTTTAAGTCGTCCGTCAGAACTGGTCTTAGAAATTTTACCACTCCCACAAAAGGGTGCTTTCACTAAAGAAGATGGTGAACAAGTGCTTGATGCAAATGGGCAGCGATTGAAATAAAAATTTAATGGATATATGTGAATATTAATATATCCATATATTTTAATGAGTGAAAATATGGATCAAATCAATTTCTTTAAATGTTTGGCTGATGAAACGAGATTCAACATCGTCATGTTGGTTCTTGAAAATAATGAACAGTGCGTTTGTGATTTGACTGAAAAACTAGAGTTGAGCCAACCCAAGATTTCACGTCATTTAGCCTTACTACGCTCTTCTGGTCTTTTACAAGATCGACGTCAAGGCCAATGGGTCTATTACAGTCTCAATCCCAATTTACCCACTTGGTGCATAGACATCTTAAATACCCTTAAAAATGCCGATATACAGCCAAAAATTGCCCCATCATTTCAGCAAATCAATAGTTATTGCGAGTAAAACAATATGAAATTTCTTTTTTTGTGTACTGGAAATAGTTGCCGTAGCATCCTGTCAGAAGTTCTTTTTAACAGCCGTGCCCCAGAGGGTTGGAAAGCTTATAGTGCAGGCAGTAAACCATCGGGACAGGTACACCCACTGACGATTGAAACCTTGGAAAATCTAGGTCTTTCAACAGATGGTTTGTGGAGTAAAACCATTGATGATTGTGAACAATATCAACCTGACGTAGTGATTACTGTTTGTGATTCAGCAGCGCAAGAAGCGTGTCCACTTTATTTAGGTGGAGCGATCAAAGCACATTGGGGTTTGGCTGATCCATCACATTTAGACTTACCTAAAGATGAAAAACTAAAAGCATTCCAAGTCACTGTAGACCATATCAATCGTCGTTTAGATGCATTGTTGGCACTAGATACAGCGCACATGTCTCGTCCTGAATTGATTGCTGCAATCAATCAAATCTCAGATATTGAATGAGAACATCATGGCTCAACAAAGATTATCCTTTCTAGATCGTAACCTCACGCTATGGATTTTCATTGCGATGGGGTTGGGAATAGCGATCGGTGTGTTCTTTCCACAAGCGTCAGTGGCATTGGATAAAATGAGTGTGGATTCCGTCAATATTCCAATTGCGATTGGTTTGATTCTGATGATGTATCCACCATTAGCAAAAGTAGACTATGCTGCGCTACCACAGGTGTTTAAAGACAAAAAAACCTTAACTTTGTCTTTGGTACAGAACTGGGTGATAGCACCTGTATTGATGTTTGCATTAGCTATTATTTTTCTACATAGCTATCCAGAGTATATGACAGGGTTAATCCTGATAGGACTGGCTCGTTGTATTGCTATGGTCTTGGTGTGGAATGGTTTGGCTTGTGGGGATAACCAATATGTTGCTGCATTGGTGGCCTTTAACAGTATCTTTCAAATTTTATTCTTTAGTACCTATGCTTGGTTGTTCTTGACCTTCTTACCACCGTATTTTGGTGTTGCAGGGCAAGTGATCAATGTCGATTTTTGGACAATTACCCATGCGGTATTGGTGTATTTAGGAATTCCATTTTTCCTTGGCTTTATGACCCGATTCATTTTGGTTCGAGCTAAAGGTTTGGTTTGGTATCAAAACGTCTTCTTACCCAAGATCAGTCCACTAAGTTTGTTGGCATTATTGTTCACGATTGTGGCGATGTTCAGCCTAAAAGGTAACGATGTGGTGAGCTTACCGATGGATGTCTTGCGTATTGCCATTCCATTGACGATTTACTTTATCGTGATGTTCTTCATTAGCTTCTTTATGAGCAAATGGATGGGGAATGACTATCCTAAAACCACAGCTATTTCATTTACTGCTGCGGGAAATAACTTTGAACTGGCGCTTGCTGTAGCGATTGCAACTTTTGGTTTAGCTTCACCAGTGGCGTTTACTACTGTAATTGGCCCACTGGTTGAAGTCCCCGTGTTGATTGCCTTAGTCAGTGTGTCATTGTGGCTCAGAAAAAAGTTTTTTAAAGCAGAGGTATAATTTCTATGACTCTCCCAAATGTAGATATGAATCTTATCGATCAACCTACTTTAGAAAAAGTACAAGCTAAAGAGCTGGATCATTCACCACGTATTTTGCTGCTGTACGGTTCAAACCGTGAGCGTTCATACAGTCGATTGGCGGTAATGGAAGCAGGACGTATTTTGGAGCAGTTTGGTGCCGAAGTAAAAATCTTTCATCCTAAAGGTTTGCCCTTACCTGAAGATGCGGACACTGAGCATTCAAAGGTTAAAGAGTTGCATAATTTACTCGCTTGGGCAGAAGGCATGGTGTGGTGCTCACCTGAGCGTCATGGCTCCATGAGTTCAATCTTTAAATCGCAAATTGATTGGATTCCACTGGCGGGTGGTGCAATTCGTGCAACGCAAGGAAAGACTTTGGCTTTGATGCAGGTTAGTGGTGGTTCGCAATCTTTTAACAGCTTAAACCAGATGCGTATTTTAGGCCGTTGGATGCGCATGATCACTATCCCGAACCAATCGTCTATTCCTAAAGCTTTTTTAGAGTTTGACGAAGATGGCAGAATGAAACCTTCAGCCTTCTATGATCGAATTGTCGATGTGATGGAGGAGCTGTATAAGTTCACCCTGCTCACCCGCGGACAAAGTCAGTACCTCACAAATCGTTATTCAGAACGAAAAGAGTCGGCAGAGGAGTTATCTAAGCGTGTCAATCAACGTAGCTTATAAACTTTAGGTGATTAGAAATGCAAAAGAGACATTCTAAATTAGTGATCTTAGGTTCAGGACCTGCGGGTTAACTTTACAACTTTATTGTTGGTCAGACACAATAAAAAAGCTCAATTTGTTATATAAATTGAGCTTCTCATTTAAGTTTTTTTATTAATTACTGAGATTTTGGGCAACTAATATAAATGCTCACTATACTTCACAGTAACAATATCATTCACTTCAGTAGCTATATCTTTTTTTATAGTACTAATATAAGTCAGCTGATGAAAAATATATCAACTCCCTTCTAACCCAAATGATCTAGGCTTCATTCTATTTAAATCAGTTTTGACTAGCGTACTAGCCAATCTTCTTTTTCAATTTTTTGATTCCGCCCAGTTCTTGAATCTTTTTTTACTTATTAGAGTTGTACTATTGCCATACCACCCAACGCACTTATTAACACAACAAGCCAAGGTGGTAGCTTCCAAAAAACTAATAACAGAAATGCAATTATAGCCAAAGCAAAATCAATAGGTTTTAAAATTGCACTTGTCCAAACTGGATTATAAAAAGCAGCCAACAATATTCCGACTACAGCTGCATTTACCCCCATCATCGCATATTGTGCAGTAGGGAAATGACGTATTTTATGCCAGAAAGGCAGTACTCCCAATACAAGTAGAAAAGCTGGTAAAAAAATCATCACCAAGGCAATGAGTCCACCCAACCAACCATTAGGTTCTGGTTGAGCAATAGCTCCAAGATATGCTGCAAAAGTAAACAATGGGCCGGGGACAGCCTGAGCTGCACCATACCCTGCTAGAAATGTATCATTAGTAACCCAACCTTCCCCAACTACAGATGCTTGCAAGAGTGGTAGTACCACATGCCCCCCACCAAATACTAACGCACCAGCTCTATAAAAACTGTCAATCAACATAATGAGATGGTTCTGAGTAATTGATGCTAACAGAGGTAAGACAAGTAAAAGAGCAAAAAAAAATGTTAAGGACAATATTCCCACCCACAAGCTGACTTTCGTCGGTATTGTTGTTACTGGTAAAGATGGAACTTTCTTTAAAAATATTATACCTAAGCAAGCACCACCAATAATAACAACAATTTGCCCCCAAGCATTTGAAATCAAACTAATGGCAACAGCAGCTACTATAGCCATGCTAATTCGTAGCCGATCTGGACAAAGACTTTTTCCCATTTGCCATAAGGCTTGAGCTACTATAGCAACCGCTACAACTTTCAGACCATGTAAGCCACCTGTACTTAAAACGCCATTCAGTTGAGATAAGCCTAATGCAAAACAAATTAAAGCTATTGCTGATGGCAAAGTAAAACCAAGCCATGCAGCAATAGCCCCCCAATAACCAGCACGTGACAATCCTAGTGCAATTCCAACTTGACTACTTGCTGGACCTGGAAGAAATTGGCATAACCCAACTAAATCTGCATAAGCATGGTCACTAAGCCACTTGCGTCGTTCAACAAACTCCGTATGGAAATAGCCAAGATGAGCAATAGGTCCGCCAAAAGAGGTCAATCCTAGTTTCAAAAAAGCAAAAAATACCTCCAAGACGGAGGCTCTATGCGGAATTTCATCCTGTTTCACATGGCTGGTCATGCAAATTATCCTATGTTCAATTCTATTTAAAAATTTCAATATCATTAAATAGGGTACACTCCCTTTTATTTAATACATATTAAAAACATCAAGACAATATTAGTTAATATCTAAATTTGGATCCAAAATCGTAAATTTTACAGATGATGTTTTAGGCAACCAATATGAATGCCCATTAAACATTACCACAAGACCATCCTTGACCTCTGTAACCATCCCTGCTTTAACTTTTAAAGCATCAATGTAAGGAAGTTGGTGGAAATATCTAAGACTTTTTCTAATCCAATTGATCAGAACTTCATTGTTACTTAAATCACTCTGAGTTAAGGCAATAATCTCATTTTCAATTTTTTGTTTGCGCTTAATTTTTAAAAACCCAGACTTTTTCAAAGCTAAATAGTCAATATCAGTACCAAAGTTGTCATTTAAAAAATTAATGAATCCAGTGAGTGCAGCAGCTTGACCCGAATAATCTGATAAATACGTCTTGATATGTTCCAAAGTAGGTAGTTGAGAATTTTCATGCCCCATTGATAGCATCAATGCAACAGCAGGTTTTACTGCCAACCGAGCTGAACGTATTGAAGTCTTACCTCGTTTCATTTTTTCTTCTAATTTATTTTTGTACTCTATTACGACATCATATGCCAAAGATGGCTGTGAAATGCTTTGTACAAGTTTTTCCATCTGATCTCGTTCTGAACAACTTTTTTTGTTATCCATATCTATTCGAATGTCATGCACTTCTTCAAGCCATTGCATCACCAATTCAAATTTTCTAAGTCCACTGCTTCGTAATACTGATAATAACTGTATTGGTGTAGGTACAGATTGATTCCAATCTATTTCGGTTTTCATAAAGAAATGGGTCTGTTTATTTATATATAATGCAGCTTTATGCGCCCCAACTTTCTTTTCTAACCAGCCTATATAGTTTTCATACTGCTGTTTTAAGTAACTAGACTCAAATACTTTCTGATTTTGATCAAATTTATTCCATAAATTTTGATGCCAATAACAATCATCGCATAAATCAGCACAACCTGCTGCAATCATACAATGACATGCTTTACAGGATTTCTGAGACTTATCTCTACATTTTTTACACGTTCTTTGTCCTGATGCATCAGATTGCAATAAACGATGTTTCTGGCACGATGGACATGTCTCATAATCTCGTGTCGCACATTTTGGACATATCCGTAGATGATCATTAAATCGTGAAATTCGGGTCAATTTTTGTGATGGCGTACCACATCGTTCACAAGACTCAATGGGTCTAAAATACACGGAACAACTATTACACACCACACCATATTCGGTCAGCTTACCTATTGGTTTATTTGTCTGATTACATCGAATACAGGGGTGTTTCTTAATACATTCATTGCAAATGGCTTGTTCATCATCTCTAGGGAGTCGGGCAAAGTCACCACAACTTGGGCATAGCCGCTTTTTAAAGATACGAGCATAACAAGTCGAACAATATTTCTTGCCTTTATATCGTTTTTTTATGAAAGAAACAGACTGGTTACATTCATGACAGTCATGTTTAATAACATTTTCAGTCAATATGCCTCGCTCCACTATTATTGCTTCTTCTCAATAAATTTAACCATTGACGTTGTACACTTGCTTTAGATTTTGGCTTAGTAACAGTTATTGCTGCACGAGAGACAGGATAATGTCTTGTAGGCTTAATCATTAAATCTTTCATCTGTTGGAGCTGAACAGGCAGCTTCTTACGCTTATCCCAAAAGTTTGCATGACTTATTCCATATTCTTTTGAACGCTGCACCAATAAATCACACGGAATATCCATAATCTGATCCAATATTGAGAGCAGAACTATTCGCTCCTGAGTATTCAAATATTCAAATGCTAAAGGGGTAACAGGATATGGAAGATTTAAATTTACGCCAAAACTTTCAAATAATTGAATCACATTTTTATTGGGAGTACTGGTTAATAATCTAATCTCACTGAGCCATGCACGAGCAATTGAAAACCACGCTTGAGAGGTCACACTTGTGTGATTATAAAAACCAACTTTTTGTTTTAAAACCCGATCAGCTTTATTTTGGAAGTTTAAAACACTTGAGCTGATAATTTGATTTTGCTGACAATACCTTAAATCAAAACCACATGTCGTACAGATCGCCAAACAGCCATGTTCCAAATCAGTCTTAAATGGTTGGATCGTAGCACCACATTTAGGACAATGATCGATCAAACTTATCTGATGCCGATCACAACTACAATGCCATCCCATACGCCACATTAAACGCAAATAAGGCGGTTTAGTACCATCTCTCAAGCATTCAATACATATTTGCCGACCTGATGTGTTTGAACGATTACGTATACCTAAAGAAAGAACCCAAGGAATGTTTTGTTTTGGATCATAATCTTGGTGTATGTCAGAACAAAAGCTACTCAATATTGTTTGCTGTATGTTCTGCTTTGACTCAATGCTATGAGATAAAAGAGCATCAAGCTTTCCTTTATCTACACCTTTGTCTAAATCAATCGTCAAGGCTCTCCATTTACCCCATAGAGCCTCAACGAGAACCATAGGTGAGCATCCTACATCTAAAGCTGAACGAATCAACCACGATGAAAATATCTCCCCTTGTTGAATGGGAGTTCTGATATACCAACGTTGTTCAAGTTGACTCATCTTTATCTCCCTATATTTCGCAGATTTAACTCACACTAAGATTTATATTCCTGATATTTCTTAAACCCTCAGTCGGTTTAAGCCATTTAAACTTATGCACGATGTCATAAGTAATTTCTTCAGTCCCTTGTAAAATAGCTTCTTTAGCACATTCCACTAGTAATCGATTTAAATCACCTAAATTTCCACCAGAGACTTCAAAAATCAGCGTAGCAATCTCTTTTGAAGCAAGATTTGATGATTTTTTTAAGGGCAAAAGCCGAACATAACTAATTAATAATCTTAAAAAATCTTGGTTCAGTTCCCATTTTGGTAAATTCATCACATCAAAACGGCTCGCATATTGCGGATCAGTATGTAATATGGTGATCGCTTCACGAGTACCAACCCCGACAATATTCAGACTCAATTCATTACTAAGATTCTTCAGCGTATTCATGACTTCAGGAAGCATTTTGGCTGAACCTGTCAAACAATTATGAATTTCATCAATGATCAACATTTTTGTCTCATACTTACGCATCAAATGTACTGCTTGATTTCGTAATTTGGCTTCAGGATCTGTTGCCCGAAATGGCACAAAAAAATGATTCAAAATATTGATATAGAGTTCTTTAACATTGGCTTTTGCAGGGGCAAGTATTGGCAGAACTGGCTTAGTTACCGAAAGCAAGTCCATGTCTGCATCACTTACGGTTTTTGTGTAATATTGTTTAGCGAACTCATGAATGATAGTGGTTTTTCCCATGTTAGAATCACCAACAATTAATAGACACTCAGGTCTAAGTTTTCTAGGGCGATTCAGAATATCAGTCAATGTATTCAAAATCGTAATCGCTTTCTTATAGCCAATCCATCGATCTGTGAATAAGGTTTCAATCCTTTCACTATCGCTTAATTGCATGATTTCAAGTACATGGTCTGCAAGATGTTCATATATTTCCATCACATCACCTTAAATCATCAAATGCGGTTAAAGGGGTACTCCACAAATCATCACTTGCCTGATTATTTTCAGAAACTACAGGTATTTTTTTCTGATTATTTTCAGAAAGTTGAGTGATGGCTTTTTCATTTTCCTTTTTTCTTTGATTTGAGCGACGTTGCTTTCGAGTCAAACTTCGAGCCTGATTAAGTTGCTCACGCAGATGCAAAATCGCTTTATAAATCTCATCCTGATTCTGAACATCCTGACGTTCACTTTTGAGATAGTCCTGAACCTGTTTATATTCAAATAAACTAATAGGTGGTATTTCTCGCTTCGCAGTAGGTACTTTAAAATAAGTATTAGAAAAAGGCTCATAAAACCAAATCTGTGAAATATCTCTCGGATCACGCTTAAATACAAACTTTCTTTTACGTTTCCTATTACTATCTTCTGGATCAATAGAATTGACCCATTGTCTTAAACAATCTGCAAAATAGAACAAGTTATCTTTTTGAACACCAGTACGTTGAATGGTTGCTTCAAATTCAGGCAAAAAATCAATAAATAAAGTATCTTCGTCAGATACACGTTCTTTCAAACCCGTTCCTACGCTCGTCTTGGTTCCCCAAACACCTTCTTCCCACTTAATGATAGGAGATGTCCCTAAAGCAGAATGCTTCTTCTGATGATAGACTTTGGTAATCCAATAAACGATATAATATTCAAGCTCTTTTAATGTCATACATGCTTGTTTGGCGGAATCATAAGTTCCTCGCTGTTGTACATTTGAAAAAGTTGTACCATCCAGAACATGCATTTCAAGATTAACTATCCCAATCATACGCTCAATGTGACCACCAAACCTTGCACCACCAATTGGTCTGTATTCCCAGTGAATCCCATATTTTAGACAAGCTTTACTGATGTGATTAGTCCTAAAATCAGGCCCATTATCTGTGTGCACCGAGTCCATGATTCCTTCAACTTGCCACTCAGCATCAATATCAAGTTCAATTAACTTACGTTTTTTTGACAAAATGCAGGATGCTATGCACATCGCTACAGAGGTTGCACTTGGTGCTTCTAATGAGAGGTAATACCCAACGATTATCCGACTAAAAACATCAATCGCCAAGGTTAAATGCGGTTTACCGATTGCTTCTCTATATTCATCATCCACGATTTCAATATCTAAAGGAGTGTGGTCGATCTGTACATACGCCAACGGATAATCTGCATTCGGGAAAGAACCAGCAGCAGCCTTAAATTTATCTATTGCAGCTTTCGATCCATACCGTGATTTTGTCACTTGGTAATCGTTTAAAGCCTCAATTCTTCTACGAATGGAGTTTTCATGTGGTGCTTCAAGTTGTAGCCGTGAACACTCTGCTTTTACAATATCAATCGTTTTGGAAATACTTGGTTTCTTTGCATTCAAATATTCATCATTGATGGCTTGTTTGATAATATTGGAGACTTGAGGTGATAGCCTTGATTTTTCAGTTGTCCAACCTCGTTTTTTGGGAATCAAAGCCATTAGAGAGTTATTTTCTCGATAATCTTTAAGCCACTTCCACAACGTTGAACGATTCACATCATATTCATTCGCTCTATTTTCAACCAATTCGGTTGTAGAATAATTAATTAAAGGTTTAATAATTTCATAACGTTGTAAAGCAATCTGCCAAGCTTCATTACTGATATCTTGATCACCTTTATTTAGATTCTCTGATGATAAATTTTCCGCATCAAAAACAGTCAAGTGCCTAGCATTAACCTGTAAGCTACGCACCGAATCTAGACTTGATATAACCATATCGTTGGCATTTAAAACATTCACAATTTTATAGGGTTGCCCCTCATAACCGACAATTACATTCGGTTTAAGAGTGAGACGGCTACGATCAATACGAATAGCATTAGATTCAATCATTTAAACACTCCCCTCAAATGCATCATTTTGGTTCACCCATATCACTGTTTCAGCAGTTAAAGGGGAGTAAAGATCGCAAGCAATCGTTCGCTTAGCAACAAGTGCCCAAATTTGGTGAATACCTTTCAGGACATTGGTCTTATCTTTAAAAATATGAGCAGGTAATTGATTAATTGTTGATTGACCTAACTTTTGCAGGGTATCGAGTAAAAGATTCTGATCAGTTGGATCTACATGAGAACGTCTAAATTTTCGCAAAAAGTTAATATTTTCCCAATACTGATCGTACAACCTTGATTCATTGATAATTTTAAACTTCCACCCCTTAGCAACAGCATAACGATGAGCTGCTCTGAATTTTGGTTTTAACTTATCCCAATCCTCCATAAGCTTTTTCTTAGGCTTAATCTCGATGAGCATTGGTACTGGGAAATCTTCAAAATCATCACAATTCGAGCTTGAAAACTGTACCAAAAAGTCAGGTGTATACGTCGATTCATTACCTAACTCGGTAATATAAGGAATCACAACAGGCTGTCCGACCACATCAATTACATTGTTATTAAATTCTTGCTTGAGTATGAAATCTCGCTCAAGTGTGGACTCAAACCAAATGGTTTTTTCACCTCTAAAGGCATAATTGCCTGAAATACTCCCATAAACTGTTTGAGCCTTTCGAACAGGCGAATATTCATCACTCAGTTTTTTCATAAAAATCCACCTTAAAGCTACTCGTGCTTATTACTGTAATTTTGCAAGCGACTCTTATCTATTTATGTAAATAATCTAATTTAATTGTGTAAAAAAAGAGTAGCAACCTATTGATTATCTATAATGCCACTCTATTCTATTGCTGTAAATGACAGAGGCTCACAACCGAAACCAGGTGAAATTACGCTCGCTCATTTAGGTGTTTTATTTTTAGATGAATTACCCGAGTTTGATCGAAAAGTTTTAGAAGTCTTACGTCAACCTTTAGAGTCTAAAGAAATTGTGATTTCTCGCGCTTCACGGCAAATGACTTTCCCCGCCAACTTTCAACTCATTGCGGCAATGAATCCATGTCCATGTGGTTATGCTTTTAATCAGGACAGTCGTTGTCAATGTTCGGCAGAAGCGATTAAACGCTATCAAAACCGTATTTCAGGTCCTTTACTTGATCGTATTGATTTACATATTGATGTGCCACCATTAAAAGCACAGGAATTACAGGATAATAAACCTGTTGAAAATTCTGAAACTGTACGATTACGTGTCACTCAAGCATATGATTTACAAATATATCGTCAAAGCTTTCTAAATCAAAGTTTGTCACCACAACAACTTGAAAAATATGCATTACTTGATGATGGTTCACAAAAAATAATTGCGCTTGCACAACAACGATTAAACCTCTCTGCGCGTGCCTATCATCGGATACTTCGAGTTGCGCGTACTATTGCTGATCTTGCTCAATCCGAACATATTCAGAGTATGCATCTCACGGAAGCGTTATCTTATCGTAGTCAAGAAAATTAAAGATTGTTTTGTTTAAATGATCGAATATATTAAAGGTACTATTCAATCATAAAATATGCCTCATCAGGAGTACACCACTTGACCCTTGCTATACAGATTCGACCTGAACAAGATCAAGATATTCATGACATTACTCAAGTGACTGAATTGGCTTTCGCTGATGCGCCACATAGTAGTCATACTGAGCATTTTATTGTGAATGCTTTACGCGAGCAGCAACAACTTACAATTTCGTTGGTCGCATTATTGGATGGCAAAATCATTGGACATATTGCAATTTCACCCGTGAACATTAGCTCAGGTGAAAAAAATTGGTATGGTTTAGGTCCAATCTCTGTTTTACCTAAATATCAAGGACAAGGCGTCGGTTCTGCACTCATTCAGCAAGCGCTACAACAGTTAAAAAACTTAGGTGCTGAAGGTTGTGTACTACTTGGTGAACCTGAATATTATACTCGATTTGGTTTTCAAGTCGTATCAGGGCTGACACTTGCAGATGTTCCTGCTGAATATTTTCAAGCCTTATCCTTTAACGGTAATTTTGCACAAGGTGATGTGACCTATTCTTCAGCATTTGAAGCAACAGCATAATCTAAATATTGAAGTATCATTTTTTACATTCGATTTTCTAACTCAATAATTTAATTCATAAAAAAGCCCGATGAAATCCATCGGGCAAAGCGCATTTGATATCCATTTATTATTCTAAAATTAGTATTATTATTTACAAAAGTTTAGAAAGATTTAGCCAAGGTAAAAACTGCTCCTGTTTCTACAGCACGTTCTCCTGCATGTGACATACCATCAGTATCAATATTGGTTCCAATAGCTGCCAATTCAGCTGTTAAACCCGAAACAGATTTGAAACCATAAGTCACACCTGCTTTCCAATCTACATAATTATCATCGCCATTAAAGTCGTATTTATCTTTATCTACAGTTGTATAACCAACACTCGCAATACCACCAAAACCTGTCGAACCAAACGGCACTGTATATCCAACATTAAAATTCCAACTGTCACCATCTAAACCTGCATAATCATTGGTATAGTTCACATTGGTTAAAATATTATCACCTGAAATAATGGCATCTTTAAAGCCTAATTTTCCATAAAGCTCAACCCAGTTCAAATCACTATCACTTGGATAATTATAATAAAGCACACCAACATCTAATAAAGGTTTACCTGGAAGACTGGTCAAATTTGTAGCAAAACCTAATGATGGGTCAAGCTCTAAGCTTGGTGAGTCCTCACCAAAATCTACATTTGAACCCCAAAGTCCAAAATACAATCCTGATGTATGTGCCAATGTGAAACCAGCTTGAATTGCTGGATCATTTTGAGTTTGCGTAATCCCACGAAAACGATAGTCAGAAGTAATCGCCGCAGAGCCACTAAAGCTCAAACCCAAATTTGACAATGCTGTATTTTCTGTAGCCATTGCGACAGTTGTCATTGATGTTAAAATAGTTGCAGCGATCAGTTTAATTGAAAATTTCATTGGTATTACTCCCCATCAAATGGTGTATTTGTTTTGTTTAAGAACTCGAGAGGTATTTAGCAAATGCTATGCCAATTTTAATATTGATAATATTTTTTTAATAAAAAATTAATGAATTCATGCTTTTAAAATCTAAAATTTTTAATAAAGTTAAATCATGCTGCTGAAGTAATAGCCTTTTCAATTTAAAATTTTCAGTCTAGATATAACTTTATATACACATCATGCCTTTATTTATTCTTTTTAAGCGTAATTGCATATATACAAATGAATTATGCGTTAATTTTGTGCAAAATTGAATCAAGCGACATTCAGCTATTTTTAAATACTATCCTGATCTAATTTGATGCATTTTCGCTTAAATCCTTTATCGCGTTTTAAACACTTACAATACCTTACTGTATCTACTAGATTTTTACTCACCTTATCAAAAACATCATTTGAATGTTTTTTAAGCACAAAAAAGGTGCATATTAAATATGCACCTTTTTATGACAAAGCTAAATTATCTTAAAAAGCATAATTTAAACCGACTACTGTATTGTTATCAAAGTCATCACCTATACGATTTTCACCACCCATCACATAATCAACAGATATCTTTAGACCTGTTTTAGCAATTTCTTTACTAATTCCAAGGCGTGCTTCATTGAAAGCAAAGTCTTTTTTAGTTTCCATTAAAGCATCATCACGACTACTGTTATACACAGAAGCACCAATCGATGTATTCAACATAAACTCATATGGCAATGTATGACTATATGCCGCACTAAGGTACAAATCACCTGCATTGGCAAATGCCGCATCGGCAAGCATAACAGTCATACTCATAGTCAAATCTTTATAAGTAAGTGCACCTAAGACATCAAAACCTGTGGTCTTACGTTTCTCGTTATTGTCTGCATAAACAGTCCCACCATTGTGGTAAATATAGCTCGTTGCTTGTAAACGATAACTCAAGTCTTGATTAATTTCATGATCATAAGCGATATAAAGATCATTTTCGATGCCATGATCTTTGCTTTCATCAGTCATATCATAGTCTAGTGTAGACCCCCAATATCCCACACTAATGCCATTATTAAAGGCATATTCAAGTTCACCTTGTAGAGCAGGTTCATCATTTTCTACACCACCACGGTAAACATATTGTGAAACAACACCAATATTCCCCGATAAGTGCTGTGTCGCCTTTTCAGTCTCAGCAATCGCTGTTTGAGTTAAAAGTGAAGTAATACATAAAGCAGAAAGCGTGTGTTTGGAGAGATAAAAGCAAGACATATGGAAAGACTTGGAACAAAAAGATGAGCGATTCTACTTTTTTTTTAATTTTTAGTAAAAATAAATCACCTATTATTTTTATGACATTATTTCATCTATTTGAAACATTATTTCATTCTTTATAATGGGCTTATTTCATAAAAAAGTGATGCCTAAGTTAAGAAAAACAGAATAATATCTGAAAAACATGTAACTTTAGTAAAATAAAATGATAAACACTGTTATTTTTTTATGTTTTACTTATACAATTCAGTAAAAGAACCGTGTTCTATTTAAACAATATTGTAACCAATAATTTAATTGTGGGAATTTTCGATGCCAACCGCTCAGAAACTTACGTTAGCAGTACTCATTAATGCTGCTCTTATTTCTTCAGTATACGCAAGTGAACAAAGTGAAGCTAAGGGCTTTTTAGAAGATGCTTCTGGTTCTGTTTTACTACGTACTGGCTTTATCGACCGTGATAAGAAAAATGGTGTAGAAGATACTCGCTCTACAGCTCAATCTGCAATTTTCAAATTAGAATCTGGCTATACTCAAGGTATTGTTGGCTTTGGTGTGGGTGCTGTAGGTGATGGTTCTTTCAAAATTGGTAAGAACAATCATGCTGGCAATCAAATGATTCCTCTACACAATGACGGTGCAAAAGATGCAAATGGTCATGTAGACGCATACGATCATTGGGCTCGTGGTGGCGCAAGTGTCAAAGCTCGTATTTCAAATACAGAAGTTCGTTACGGTACTCAAGTTTTAGATTTGCCTGTACTTGCGAGCAATACCGGTCGTATGGTTCCTGAATACTTTGAAGGTGTGCTTGCAACAAGCCGTGAAATTAAAGGTTTAGAATTAACTGCGGGTAAATTTACTAAAAACCAAATGTCCGATCAAATCAATACAGATTCTGATGTGAATGGCAATGGACTCGATAGTGCTATTGTTTGGGGTGCCAAATACAAATTTGATGACCAATTCAACGCATCTTATTATGGTTTAGATTCTAAAAATGCTTTAGAACGTCACTATGTTAATGCCAACTATAAATATCCATTGGCAAATAAAAGCTCTTTCACTGTAGATTTCAGTGGTTATCACACTGAATGGGATAAACAAGCTTTAACTTACTCATCCCCTCTTGGCGATAAAGATGTAGATGGTCGTAGCAATAATATTTGGGCACTTTCAGGTACTTATAACCAGGATGCACACACTGTAATGTTGGCTTACCAGCAAAATACAGGCAATACTGGTTATGACTATGGTCAAAATGCCGATGGCTTCCAAAGTATCTATCTACCAAATTCTTACTTATCTGATTTTATTGGTAATCATGAAAAGTCGGTTCAAGTACAGTACAACTTAGACCTAGGTAGTTATGGTGTTCCAGGGCTAAATTGGACGACTGCATATGTCTATGGCTGGGATATTAAAGTTGCAAATAATCCAGAAGAAGGTAAAGAACGCGAATTCTTTAACCAAGTAAAATATACCGTTCAATCTGGTTTTGCTAAAGATGCTAGCTTACGCTTACGTAACTCAATCTACCGCGCAAATAATGCTTATGACGGCGCATATATTGGTGATACCAATGAATGGCGTATCTTCTTAGATATTCCTGTGAAATTATTCTAATTCACACGATATTTAAGTCATAAAAAAACCTGCATCATCGGATGCAGGTTTTTTTATTCAATATTTGAATCATATAAATCAACAAAATTATTTGTTTGCTGCTTTATACGCTTCAATTGAATCTAATACTTCTTGCTTTGCAACATCAGCACCAGACCAACCACTTAATTTAACCCATTTGCCTGGCTCTAGATCTTTATAGTGAGCAAAGAAGTGTTCAACTTGTTTGATCAATAGTTCAGGAAGATCTGTATATTCTTGAACATTTTTATAAAGCGGTGTTAATTTGTCATGCGGAACTGCGATCAATTTCGCATCTACACCACCATCATCTTCCATGTTCAATTTACCAACAGGACGACAACGAATCACTGAACCTGGTTCAACTGGGTATGGTGTTACAACAAGTACGTCCAGTGGATCACCATCCAAAGACAATGTATTTGGTACATAACCATAGTTCGCTGGATAGAACATTGCAGTACCCATGAAGCGGTCTACAAACAATGCATCAGAATCTTTGTCAATTTCGTATTTAATTGGCGCTGCATTTGCAGGAATTTCAATGATTACGTAGATGTCATTCGGTGCATCTTTGCCCGCTGGGATATTGCTATAGCTCATAGAATTGCTCTTTAACTGAGGTGTTATTTAAAAATCTGGACGATTATAACGCTTTATGTCATTTGAAGAAATAAATTGAATACAGTCTGTATTTAGATTGTAAAATCAAATGATACGGATCACAGTAATCATCAAAATAATGGGACATGCCATCGACAAAAACCAAATGATCGAGCGTAATGTTGCTAGATTCAATAAATAGCAAATACCATAAATAATACGTAAGACAATATACGCGATACCAAGTTTCATAATGATGACTTGTGGCACCACCATATATTCAGCCATCAAAACAGCAGCAATAAATAAGGGTAAGCTTTCAAAAGAGTTTTGCTGTACTGCATTGGCACGTGCTGCTAAACCTGTCGTCTTGGCTAAAAAATCACGTGGATTTTGATTGTCACGGGGTTTAAAACCACCTGTAACTTTGGCAAGAATGGTAAAAACATAAGGCAATAAACAGGCAATTAAAATTAGATATATGATGCCATCTATCCCGGACATGGGTTTATTCTCGTAAAGTCTGAATACAAACCATCATAGCATGTCATTACTGCTATAATTTTGTCTAAGTTTAGAGATTTGCAAAATTGTGTAGTGAGGGCAACATCGTGCAACCAGATCAAAATGAACTGCTTGAGGTTTTAGATAAGCAACGTCAACAACAAACTGAAATTGATCGTATTTTAAAAGTTGTATTGCCCATTTTAGCATTCTTGTTGTGTGTAATTTGTGCCAACTACAATTGGCAATCTACGCTTGGCACACTGCTCGTATTAGTCGTAGCATTTTGGGCGGTTGGTATTAAGAGAATGAATTTATATCTTTGGCTTGCCATTATTGCGGTATATTGCCTCATTGATATCTATTTCAGCTATGGAACAATTCAGCCAACTGCATTGGGTCGTCAAATGGGAACCATGCTGACCTTTACAGGCATTGTCGGTTTGAGTCGTCCTTATATTGATGGTTGGTTTATCCGTTCCAAAAACAATCAGCTCAAATAATCATACATACTTCAATTTTACGATTTAAAACAATATTTTAATACATAAAAAAGCACCCTATAGGGTGCTTTTTATTTTTATGAAATTACTTACGTAAATCTTTACGTAGAATTTTACCTACGTTTGATTTTGGTAATTCATCCATAAATTCCACATAACGTGGGCGTTTATAACCCGTTAGATTTTCTTTTGCAAAAGCAAGAACTTCTTCTGTTGTTAATGATGGATCTTTTTTAACAACGAACAACTTTGGAATTTCACCCGATTTTTCATCAGGTACGCCAATTGCTGCAACTTCCAACACTTTAGGATGAGTTGCAATAACTTCTTCAATTTCAGAAGGATAAACGTTAAAGCCTGAAACCAAAATCATGTCTTTTTTACGATCAACAATTTTGAAGTAACCACGTTCATTCATGATCCCGATGTCACCAGTACGGAAATAACCATCTGCAGTCATCACTTTCTCAGTTTCATCTGGGCGGTTCCAATAACCTTTCATGACCTGAGGACCACGAATCGAGATTTCACCTTGCTCACCTTGTGGTAGATGATTGCCATCATCATCCAAAATTGCCATATCTGTTAATGGAATTGGAACACCAATCGTGCCACTAAATTCTGTCGTTGCAGGTGGATTTGCTGATGCAACAGGAGAAGTTTCAGATAAACCATAACCTTCGATAATGATCGTACCTGTCACTTTTTTCCATTCAGCAGCAGTCGATGGCAATACAGCCATACCGCCACCCATCGCCATTTTCAAACGACTAAAATCAAGCTGACGGAATTCTTCGTTATGTACAAGTGCATTAAATAATGTATTTACAGCAGGGAAGAAACCTGGTTGATATTTACGTAATTCTTTAATCACCGCAGGTAAATCACGTGGATTCGGAATCAAGATATTCGCTTGACCTTTATACATGCCGTACAGTGCACAAACCATAAATGCAAAAATATGATACAGCGGTAAAGCACAGAAGATACGGTCATCTTTCGCACCATCACCTTGCCCAAATTTACTTTGGAAAATACCGTCACACTGCAACAGATTGGCAACCAAGTTGCGATGTGTCAGTTCCGCACCTTTAGACACACCTGTCGTACCACCTGTATATTGGAGTACAGCAGTATCACTCAATGTCATATTTGGACGTTTGTAGTTATCAGCACTAACTTTCGCAAGTGCCGCATTAAACTTGATATGCCCTGGAATATTCCAAGCAGGAATTTGTTTACGAACATTACGTAAAACAAAATTAACCAATGTACCTTTTAATGTGCCAAGCATATCGCCAACTGAAGCAACAACCACATGCTTCACTGGTGTTTTTCCATGGATCGCTTGATATACGGTAGCAAAGTTTTCAATAATCACTAAGGCTTCAGCACCAGAGTCATTTAACTGATGCTCAAGCTCACGTGTAGTGTACAGCGGGTTAACATTAACCAAAACCAAACCTGCACGGAAGACCGCCAATGCAACAATTGGATACTGCAATACGTTCGGCATCATCACAGCAACACGGCTGCCTTTTGCTAAACCAAGGCTCTGAAGATAGGCTGCAAATTTACGGCTTGCAACTTCAAGTTCACTGAATGACAACGCCTTATCCATAAAGATAAATGCGTCACGTGAGCCAAACTTTTGGAAATTACGCTCAAAAATATCAATAAGTGAGGTATTTTCCGGCGGCAATTCTACTGTCTCTGGAATCCCAGTTTTTTGGTATTCAGTGAACCATATCTTTTCCATAATGCCCTATTCTCCAATCTCTAATCCTTGGTTTTAAAATGTTTTTCTCAATATTAAGCATGCTTTTTAACTTTCTTTTGCTCAATATTGCATCCATCTGCTCGAATACTCACATATATAACGTATTTCAAGCTATGGATGCCACTATTATCTTTGAATGAGCAGTTTATTTGCTTTCTGATATCCTCGTGGTAGGAGCAAACCTTTACTTGCTCTTTTTCCGATATATTTTTGTAAATCATCACCTTTCAGTTTTAATTGCTGTTGTCCCGCAACCACATGAATCATTTCATTTAAATTCAATACCGCTACAGATAAGACTTGATCACCCGCTTCAAGTTGTATCAACTTATTCCCTTTTCCTTTATTTAAAACAGGTAAGTCAGCAAGATCAACCAACAGCAAACGCCCTGCTGTACTTAAAATCGCAAGATGTGTTCCATCCTTAATAACCTCTAAGGGGAATGCTTTCGCATCATCTGCAACTGTAAGGAAAGATTTACCTGCTTTAGCATTAGTATCTAATTGTTTTGCTTGTGTTTTAAATCCATAACCACTAGAACTTAATGCAACGATTTCACTATCATCTTCTTCAACTAAGGTTTGAATAAAACCCACACCATTTGCAGGTGAAAGTTTTGAACTCAGCGGTTCACCTAAACCTCGTGCAGATGGCAAACTGCTAATTGGAAGCGCATAACTACGTCCTGTTTCATCCAACACGTAAACTTTCTGATTGGACTTCCCTTGTGCAGAACTCAAATACTGATCGCCTGCACGGAAATTCAATTTTCCAACATCAATATCATGACCTTTGGCACAACGGATCCAACCAGCTTCTGAAAGTATCACTGTCACGGCTTCCGCAGGCATTAAATCTTGTTCACTCATTGCAGATGCTTCTGCACGTTGCACAATTGGAGAACGGCGATCATCACCAAATTTTTTCGCATCATCTTTAAGTTCATCAATAATCAATGCTTTTAAAGATTCAGGATTTGCCAACTGCTCCCTAATAATCGCTGCGCGAGCTTCAAGTTCTTCTTGTTCACGGCGCATTTCCATTTCTTCAAGTTTTGCCAAATGACGCAACTTCAATTCTAAAATGGCTTCCGCTTGAATTTCATCAATATTAAAACGTGACATCAACTCAGGTTTTGGCTGATCTTCTTCACGAATAATACGAATCACTTCATCAATATTTAAAAAGGCAATAATTAAACCACCCAAGATATGCAGGCGTTTTTCAATTTTATTCAAATGATATTGCAAACGACGTGTGACCGTATTCTTACGGATTTCAATCCATTCCAATAAAATTCGGCGGATCGATTTTACTTGTGGACGACCATCAGCACCAATCATGTTCATATTGACACGATAGCTTGATTCTAAATCTGTCGTTGCAAATAAGTGGCTCATCACTGACTCTGCATCAATACGATTAGAGCGTAAAACAATAACCAAACGTGTTGGATTTTGATGATCTGATTCATCACGTAAGTCACTTACTAATGGTAACTTTTTGGCTTGCATCTGATCGGCAATTTGTGTGATGACTTTTGAACCTGACACTTGATATGGCAGTTCACTAATAATAATTTCGTTTTTTTCGATAGTATAAATGGCACGTGTGCGATAACTACCTCGCCCTGTAATCTGAATTTTAAGCAATTCAGCAGGTGGTGTAATAATTTCTGCACGGGTTGGTAAATCAGGTGCAGGGATATATTCTGCGACTTGTTCATCGGTCAAATGTGGCTTACGAATCAGCGCAATTGTTCCTTTGACCACCTCACGTAAATTATGCGGAGGAATATCGGTTGCCATTCCCACCGCAATACCCGTTGTACCATTGAGTAGGATATTCGGTACACGTGCAGGCAAATTGACAGGTTCTTTCATTGAACCATCAAAATTGTCCTGCCAATCTACTGTGCCTTGTCCAAGTTCAGTCAGTAATAAATCGCTATATGCCGACAATTTCGCTTCGGTATAACGCATTGCTGCAAATGATTTTGGATCGTCAGGAGAACCCCAGTTGCCTTGTCCTTCAATAAATGGATAACGATAACTAAACGGCTGTGCCATCAGTACCATAGCTTCATAACATGCAGAATCACCATGTGGATGGTATTTACCCAATACATCACCAACAGTACGTGCAGATTTTTTTGGCTTACCACTTGGTTTAAGTCCAAGCTCACTCATTGCAAAAACAATACGGCGCTGAACAGGTTTCAGACCATCACTGATATGTGGCAATGCACGGTCCATAATCACGTACATGGCATAATTGAGATAAGCTTGTTCGGTAAATTCTGCTACGGAGCGATTTTCTGTCGCTTGATGCGTAAGGATTGTCATAACAACCTTTAATCCTAAATAAATGCGTTCTAAATGTGTTTATGTATCTATGTTCTTATGCTAAATCGCAGGGTCTAATGAAACAAGGGGAAGTCTGTTCCATAACGACAATTTATGACACTCTATGTCCCTACTGAGGTAAAATTATCCACTTTCAGTCAAATGATCAAGCCTTATAAACTGATTTATTAGATTCTCTTGTACTAGATGTATTCTTTATAAATTCAAGCTAAGCCAAAACATTCAAAAAAATGGACATGAATACACCCTTTAAGTCCAGACAAGCTACAGATCAGTAAAATAAACCTACACGTAAACACATCAATCGCCGAGAATTCAAACACTTCTAAGGGTTCATTTTTTGTAAAAATCAGGCAAAATATTACAAATTTTTTAACGGACACAAAAGTGGCTGAAGAAGCAACCAAACTCAGTGAAGTGGCACAAGACACTTCACAGCTCATCCATTCTGCAGGTGAAAAAACTGCGCAATCGGTGATTGAACATACTGCAAAATATAATGATGCTTACTCGACCATTGATAAATTTGTTGACGGCTTTTGGGAACGTGTACCGTATCTGTGCATCGGTTTAACCGTTATTATTATTTTTTGGTTACTGTCAAAACTGTTCAAATTTTTTGTCCGTAAAACGTTAGAAAATAAATCATATACGCGTCAAAACTTAGTTCTAGTGCTCAACCGTGTCGGTAGTACTGCAATCATGTTCTTTGGCTTCCTCATTGCGATGGTTATTGCTATTCCTGGCTTTACCCCTGCTCAGCTCATGAGTGCACTGGGGATTGGTTCGGTTGCAATCGGTTTTGCATTTAAAGATATTTTTCAAAATTTACTGTCTGGTATTCTTATTTTATTGAGTGAACCATTCAAAATTGGTGATGATATTATTGTGTCTGGCATGGAAGGTACGGTCGAAGATATTCAAATTCGTGCGACATTTCTACGTTCTCCAGATGGTCGTCGTATTGTTATTCCAAATGCTACTGTCTATACAAGCCCTGTTACAGTTAATACAGCTTATCAGCGTCGCCGTTGTGAGTTTATTGTGGGTATTGGTTATGAAGATGATGTACAAACTGCTAAAGATCTTATTTTGCAACAGCTTGATCGTGATCAAAAAATCTTGAGCCAACCAGGTTTTACCGTGAATGTTACTGCGCTTGCAGACTTCTCAGTAAACTTAACCGTTCGTTGGTGGGTCAATACCACTGAAACCACAACATCTGCATCAATCAGTGAAATTCAAGAACACATTTTAAAAGCTTTTGCTGAAAACAATATTTCAATTCCTTATCCTGTACAGGAAGTGAAAGTTTATCGTGGTGATCCATCTGTGGATGATACTGAGTCAGGTCGTGCTAAACAGTCGAGCTAAATAAACGACCAAGTACATAAGAAATTGCAGTTTCAGTGCGTAAAATACGGTTGCCTAGGCTTACAGCTTGGCAACCATTTTTTATGAGTAAATCAACCTCATACGGAATAAAGCCACCTTCAGGACCAATCAATACAATACACGGATGCTCAATTGCAGAGGGCATTTTTTGTGTTGTATATGGATGTGCCACATAGGCAGGACAATGTTCATTTATTAATGTTGGTAGTACATCTTCAGTAAAAGGTTTAAAGCGTTTATAAATTTCAACTTGCGGTGCAATCGTATCACCCGCCTGTTCTAAACCAAGCATTATATAGTGTTCAATTTGCTGTAAAAATGGTGTTTGCCAATAGCTTTTATCGACCCGATAACTATGGATCAGAATGAGTTTTTCTACACCCATCGTCACTGCATCCATCATTAAACGGCGCAACACTTTCGGGCGAGGCATCGCAACGACCAAAGTCACAGGCAGTTTTTCAGGCACACTTTCTTCTTGTAAGAGTTTTACCCGAATACTATGTTCGGTTATTTCGACGATTTCTGTGAGATAGCGCTTCCCCTCACGAATGCCGACCTTCAAAGTATCTCCAACTTGGACATTGACATGGGTTTTTAAATGTTCAAGTTGGCGACTTGCTGTGATATTCCAAAGGTCAGATTCGGTTTGACGAGGGTCTAAAAGAACGATGTTCATAATTTTGATAAGAACCGATCAATCACTGCAATATGCTTCTGCAAAGAACCCTTATTCTGATTTAACACTTCAATCGCATGCTGGCTCAATTGCGTTGCAAAATCCTGATCCTCTACACAACGCACCAATAACTGCACAACATCATGTTCAGACTGACCAATGGCAACAGCATTCGCCTGTAAAAACTCATCAACAATCGCTTGAAAATTAAAATAATTCGGACCAATCACCGTCGGTACATTCAAAACCATCGGCTCCAAAATATTATGACCGCCACCCGGTTCATTGAGTGAACCACCAACAAAACTGGCTTGACTGAGTGCATACCACAACCACATTTCGCCCATACTATCTGCTAAATATACTTGTGTATCTAATTGAATAGACTGATTTAAGCTACGGCGTTGCGTATTTAAATTTAAACTTTGTGCAACCTTAAAAACCTCATCAAAACGTTCAGGATGACGAGGAACGACTATGACTAAGCAATCAGAATGCTGTTCTAAATAAGGTTTCAGTCCATTGAGTAATTTTTCTTCTTCAGGTGCATGTGTACTTGCAAGGGTAATGATTTTACGTCTTGCTAAATTCCAATCGTGTTTTAACTGCTGTGCTTTTTCAATAAAAACTTCAGGTGCGGAAATATCAAATTTAATACTACCCACAACTTCACTTTTTGAAGCCTCTAAACCCAATTCGATAAAGCGTTGCTGTGTCGCTACATCTTGTGCAAGTAATGCATCAAAATTTTGCAACATGGGACGAGTTAAACTCGGCACTTTGCTATAGCCTTGTGCTGATTTTGCAGATAAGCGTGCATTGACCAAAATACAAGGCACTTCAAATTTATCAGCTTGATCAATCAGATTTGGCCACAACTCAGTTTCTACGAGAATAAGTAATATGGGTTGATATTTTTGATAAAAATCGGCAATTAAAGACTTCTGATCGGCAGGTAAATACACGGCTTGAAACAAAGCCTCATAAGGAGCTTTTAAAAATAGTGCTTTAGAACGAGCCTGACCTGTTTTAGTCGTATTAGTCACTAAAATGGGCTGACCCAATTTTAAATAATGTTCAATTAAAGGCTGTGCAGCATTGGTTTCCCCCACCGAAACACAGTGAAACCAAATTGCTTGCTTATTTTTGGCACTCTGAAATGGACCAAAACGCTCAAGACATTCCTGTTGATATGCCTCTACATTTTGTGCACGCTGTTTTATTTTCCACTTATATAATGGTTTTACCATCGCCAAAGCAGCGTTATACCAAAAAGGAGTAGCCAAATAATAATCTCAAACTAATCAAAACTGCACGAATATAGCAGAGCCTCATCGGCTTGTTAACCAATGAAGCTTAAGGAAATGTGTTTATTTTTAAGCGTTCGGTTCTAATGCTTCAAGTTCTGCCAAAGTTGGATAATCTACATAGCCTTCAGCAACATCCGTCCCGATCATATTGTCGAAAATTAATTCATTCAGTGGCGCATCTCCAACTAAACGCTCATACAAATCAGGATTGGAAATATAGTCTTTACCAAATGACACCGCTTCTGCCTTGCCCGAAGCCAATAAATCAATTGCATCTTCACGACTTAACTTCATATTGGCAATGTATGGCACACCATTCGATCGCTGTTTCAAATAACCACTAATACTGCCTTCATCCAAATGCTCACGAGTAAAGAAGAATGCAATTTTGCGCTTACCCAATTCTTCGAGTGCATAACCAAATGTTTCACGTGGATTCTCATCACCCATGTCATGCTCATCACCACGCGGCGCAAGATGCACGCCCACACGACCTGCGCCCCAGACTTCAATCAAAGCATCAACGACTTCTAACAAGAAACGTGCACGATTTTCAACTGAACCACCATAGAGATCGGTACGTTGATTGGTTGAACTTTGTAGGAATTGGTCAATCAGATAACCATTGGCTGCGTGTAATTCGACACCATCAAAACCTGCTTGTTTGGCTTTAATTGCAGATTGTTTGTATTGTTCAACAATGGCTTGGATTTCTGAAATTTCCAATGGACGTGGCACAACATATTCACGTTTTGGACGCAATAAGCTGACATATCCCGCTTGTTGGACTGTACTTGCAGATACAGGTGTTTCACCATTTAAAAGATCAGGATGCGAAACACGACCGACATGCCAGAGTTGAGCAACGATTAAACCTTCTTTGTCATGTACCGCATTGGTAACCAACTTCCAACCTTCAACTTGTGCATCAGTGAAAAGCCCGGGAGTATTTAAATAACCATTAGCTTCTTCAGAAATCACCGTTGCTTCAGAAATGATTAAGCCTGCACTTGCACGCTGGGCATAATACTCAGCCATCATTACAGTTGGAACACGTTCAGCTGTTGCACGACTACGTGTTAGAGGAGCCATGACCACTCGGTTTTTGAGTTTCAATTCGCCAAGGGTTAAAGGTGAGTTTAATTGAGCCATATTCGCCTCGTTACTCACTTTCCAATTTAAATTAGGAATTAAAGTGAGTTTTGTAGATAATCGATATATTGCTGAATCAAAGCTTCGTTTCGGGAAAAATACGACCACTGACCGTATTTTTCGGCTTGGATTAAATCTGCTTGCTGTAAAACAGACAAATGATTTGACATGGTCGATTGAGAGACATTACCGAGCTTTTCGATATTCCCTGCACACACACCACGATTAAAGCCACCACATTGCTCCTCAGACAAAAACTGCTCAGGGTTCTTCAACCATTCAAGAATTTGCCGACGAGTCGGATTTGCCAGCGCTTTAAAAATTAAATCTATATCCATCATATAAGGCACGTTTAATTGAGAGCTAAATATGAAACTGCAAAGCCTTGATCAACATCTTTACAAACACTATATCGTATTTTTTCGATTTTAATATCGAATATTTTAGATATATTTGCAAAAAAATCTTAAGACTTTGCTTTTAAATTAAATTTATTTGAAAACTTATAAGCCTTGTTTCAAGCTTGCTTCAATAAATTTATCCAAATCACCATCCAACACCGCACCAGTATTTGAACTTTCAACACCAGTACGTAAGTCTTTAATACGTGAGTCATCTAAAACGTATGAACGAATTTGACTTCCCCAACCAATATCAGACTTGGTATCTTCAAGTGCCTTCGCAGCATCATTACGAATTTGCATTTCACGTTCGTACAGCTTTGCACGTAACTGTTTCCAAGCATGGTCACGGTTAGCGTGTTGTGAACGTTGGTTCTGACAAGCCACCACAATACCTGTTGGCGCATGCGTTAAACGTACAGCAGAATCGGTTTTGTTAATGTGCTGACCACCCGCACCCGATGCACGGTAAGTATCGGTACGAACATCCGCAGGGTTAATATCAATTTCGATATTATCATCAACTTCAGGTGAAACGAATACCGCTGAGAATGATGTATGACGGCGGTTTCCTGAGTCAAATGGCGATTTTCGTACCAAACGATGTACGCCAGATTCTGTACGTAACCAACCATAGGCATACTCACCATCTACACGAATAGTTGCCGATTTAAGTCCCGCAACATCGCCATCCGACTCTTCCATCACTTCAGCTTTAAAGCCATGACGTTCGATCCAACGTAAATACATACGAAGTAGCATAGATGCCCAATCTTGCGCCTCTGTACCACCTGAACCCGCTTGAATTTCCACATAACATGGGTTCGGATCCATTGGATTACTAAACATACGACGGAATTCAAGTTTCGCCAATTCAGCTTCACTTGCATCAAGTTCAGCCTGAACATCAGCCAATAAGCTTTCATCATCTGCTTCAACAGCAAGGTCAAGCAATGCTTGTGCATCTTCAAGTTGTGTAGACAATCCTTCTAAAACGTTTAACACGTTTTCAAGTTCGCCTTTTTCTTTTGCCATAGCTTGTGCACGACTTTGGTCATTCCAAATGCTCGGGTCTTCTAACTCACGGAGAACCTCTTCTAAACGCTCTTTCTTTAGATCGTAGTCAAAGATACCCCCGTAGTGTTTGACCACGGTCATTTAAGTCTTTTAGCTGTACTAGATAAGGATTAATTTCCACGAGTTTTCATCTCACATTTGACATCTTTTCATTTGCAGGCATTCTACCACAGAGCAGCTAAAGTTCAGAATCGTCATTTTTTAGTGTTTTATTGAATTAACATGTGTTTGTAAGATGAATTTATTTGCTTTCTATCAACACTAAAATGATGGTTTTTAGTAAAAATTATTCCCTAGATGCAATGAACTAAAATCACTATTTTATTACAAATTGTGTTTAAATTTGCATCATATAAAATCTTCTTCACAGTATCCACACAGTTTTAATAAAACAAAACATTATTTTTTATTTATATATTTCAATATTATATTTAATTAATTTACATAACTTTACTAATGTTTCAATTTTATTACCTGAGTTCTATTGACGGTATTTTTATTTCACCTAGACTAAATATGTAACAAAAAATGTATATCGAAATGGATCATTTTCAGAGGGCAATAACCATGAAAAAATTAGCAATCGCTTCAGCAGTCTTATCCGCGTTGGTCATGACTGGTACAGCAGCACATGCTTACCAAGCAGAAGTCGGTGGTTCATATACATACAATGACCCAGATGATTTTGACGCAACACATCAGTTCGGTGTAGATGGCACATATTATTTCAACCCAGTTCAAACACGTAATTCGCCACTCAATGAAGCAGCGTTCCTTGACCGTGCAAGTAATGTAAAAGCGAATGTCGATTATGCAAATAATGACGGCGTAAAAAATAGCCAATACGGTGCAGGTCTTGAATACTATGTTCCAAATTCTGATTTCTATGTGAGTGGTCGTGTAGGTCGTAATGAACAAGAAGTTAAAGATACACCTATAGATAACAAAGTAACCACTTATGGTGCTGAAGTTGGTTATCTACCAGCACCAGGTTTATTACTTGCGTTAGGTGTAACAGGCTATGACGTAAAAGATGGTGATGATGGTGCAGACCCAACAGTACGTGCTAAATACGTGACTAAAGTAGGTCAATATGACGCTAACTTTGAAGCATTTGGTGCATTTGGTGATCTTGATGAATACCGTGTTCGTGGTGATTTATACCTAGATAAAACTTTAAGTGTCGGTGCAGATTATTACAACAACGATTTATATGATCATGATGAGTTTGGTATTTCTGCTAAGAAATTCTTTAACCAAAATGTAAGCCTTGAAGGTCGTGTTGGTTTCGGTGATGACTACAACACTTATGGCGTTCGTGCAGGATACCGCTTCTAAGTTAAGGCATTACCCAACTTAAAGGTTCCAACCATTTAAATAGAAATTAAAAAAACCGCTATTCATAGCGGTTTTTTTATTGTGAAATACGGTTAATTTTCAACATGTAACATGCGTAATTGCAAATTTACTCGTCCATTAAATTCATTCTTATCGAGTTCATATACCACTCGGACTTTATTTTTTGTGGCATCGAATTGGAATTTATCTCGGGCATTAAATGCAATTGCATCAACAAATTGACCGTTGTTCAAACCCAATTTTAACTTTAAATGGACCTCTTTAAGCCAACGATGCTCCAATAGTTCAAATTCGCCCTCAAATACTGGTGATGGAAATTTTTGCCCCCATGGCCCCAATTGCTCAATTAAATCAACTGTCTGTAATTGAATATCTTGTTCATGCAAAACTCCATCTGTCCATAATACTGCATCAAACAAGGCTTCATCGGACTGTGAAATTAAATCAGTAAATACTTGTTTAAACCGTTCAAAATTTTGCTTTTCAATAGTTAAACCTGCCGCTGCCGCATGTCCACCAAAAAAACTTACCATATGCGGATACTGTTCTGCCACTTGCTCAATGGCATCTCGAATATGAATACCTTCAATTGAACGTGCTGAACCTTTAATATGAATACCATCCTTATCGGCAGCAAAAACAATACTCGGACGATGGAACTGCTCTTTCAAACGCCCTGCGACAATCCCAATTACGCCTTGATGCCACTGTTCATCAAACATCACCAACGCTGCAGGTAAATTATCTTCATCCAAGTGTAAGGACTGCATTTCAGCAAGCGCTTCTTGTTTCATTTGTGATTCAACTTGACGGCGTTCAAGGTTTAAATCATTAAGCTGACGAGCGAAGGTATAAGCTGTTTGCATATCGTTGGCAAGTAAACATTCAATGCCGATGTCCATGGTTTCCATACGCCCTGCCGCATTGATGCGTGGTCCTAAAACAAAACCTAAATCAGAGGCTTTTAAACTCATCGGGTCACGACCTGCAATATCAAGCAGTGCGCTAATACCTGCACGACATTGATTTTGCTGAATGCGTTTTACGCCTGCATCAACCAAAATTCGATTGTTATAATCGAGACTGGCGACATCAGCATAAGTTCCTAACGCCACCAAGTCTAAATATTGTGCCATTTTCGCACTCGACTTGCCTGCTTGAGTACGTTGACTGCTCAAATTTGCAAGTAAATAAAAGGCAACACCAACACCTGCTAATGCCTTGCTTGGGAAATCACAACCGAGCTGATTTGGATTAACTACCGCTTCTGCATCAGGTATTTCCTTGGTTGTTAAATGGTGATCGGTAATAATCACTTTCACACCATACGACTGCGCCTGCTTCACACCTGCATGACTTGAAATACCGTTATCCACCGTAATCAAAAGATCAGGTTGAAAACGTTCAAATGCTAAATCTGCAATTTTTGGAGTCAAGCCATAACCGTATTTGAAACGGTCAGGCACTAAATATTCAACATTTGCACCCATTTCACGGAGTGCCAAAATCATCAGTGCAGTACTCGTAGCACCATCGGCATCATAATCGCCCACAATCACAATTTTGAGCTGTTGATCTATCGCATCATTCACGAGGTCAATAGCCCGCTGTAAACCTTTCATGGTCGGTGCAAGCAAATATTTGAGTTTTAAATCAAGTTCTTTTTCTGACTGTACACCACGTCGTGCCAAAATTTCAGCCATAAAATCTGAAACATTGGAAAATTGTTTCGGATCACTCAAATAAGGTCTTTGCTGAATTTGCATATGAGATATAGCAACAGTGAAAAAGAAGATTAAAAAGTATATCGCCTTCCGAGGCAGGACACCAACACCTCCTTTTAAAGAAAAATAAAGGCGATGAATTCAATATAAATTCATCGCCTTATTCATTTTCCAATCAAAATTTATGGCATCAAACGTTGTATCTGCCATACATTTTCAGTTTTTTCATACACCAAACGATCATGTAAACGGTTCGGACGGCCTTGCCAAAATTCATAATAATCAGCTTGTAGGCGATACCCTCCCCAAAACTCAGGTTTGGTCAATGTCGCTTGTTGCTCTACACGATCATGCAACGCTTGAAAACGCTGTTGTAATAACTCACGACTTTCAATCACACCACTTTGCGGTGTACTGATATGCGCTGCAATTTGGCTATCACGGGGGCGTTTGTGATAATAATCGGTTGATTCTCCAACTGAAATTTTCAATACCTTCCCTGCAACACGTATCTGACGTTCAAGTTCAGGCCAATAAAATAACAATTCAGCATAAGGATTAGCCGCTAAATCCAATCCTTTTTGACTGTCATAATTGGTATAAAAATCATAACCTGCTTCAGTCGCGCCACGCAGTAGTACAGTGCGAACATGTGGTCGCCCCTGAGCATTTGCAGTCGCAAGTGACATGGCATAAGGTTCGTGAAGTTTAGCTTCCAAAGCTGTATTAAACCAACCTAAAAACTGCTCATGCGGATCAGCATTGACATACTGTTCATGCAACTCACCTTTTTGGTAGCTTAAACGTAATTCACTTAAATCCTTAATTACATCACTCATGCTTTAACCTTTAATATCGAAATTTTTATATTCAAAAACTAAGCTAAACTTTGATCAAGAACTAAACTGCATTTTGACGTACAGCATCAGCCAAATGATTTGCAAGATCAGTTACTTCTTGAAGATTATCACCTTCAACCATGACACGAATCACGGGTTCAGTCCCAGATTTACGAATCAAAAGACGACCACGTCCTTTCAACTGCACTTCTGCTTTGTCAAACTCCGCAACCAATGCAGGTACAGAGAATGGGTCAAACATATTTTCTAAGCGTACATTCACTAAGACATTAGGTAAGATTTCAAAATCAGCAACCAATTCATCAAGTGATTTATTTTGTTCAACTAAAACAGTCAATACCTGTAATGCAGCAATAATTGCATCACCTGTTGTACTCTTGTCTAAAGTCAAAATATGACCTGATGGCTCGCCACCAATAGACCAATTATTCGCTTCAAGATTTTGTAAAACATAACGATCGCCAACATTTGCACGAACAAATGGCACTTCGGCTTTTTCAAGCGCAAGTTCAAGTGCCATATTACTCATCACTGTGCCGACAATGCCTGCTGGTTTATTGGTAGCTTGAGTCGCTAAAATATAAAGAATATGGTCACCATCGACCAACTTACCATAACGATCAACCAAAACTACACGATCTGCATCACCATCGAAGGCAATACCCAAGTCAGCTTGCTGTTCTACAACCGCTTTTTGTAAACCTTCAGGATGTGTTGAGCCACAATTTTCATTGATATTCAGGCCATCGGGTGTGTTATTCATGGCAATAACTTTTGCACCTAACTCACGAAATACGGCAGGTCCGACGTTATATGCGGCACCATTGGCACAATCCACTACAATTTTTAAATGGCGCAAATTGAAATGGTATGGAAATGTCGATTTACAGAATTCAATATAACGGCCATTGGCATCTTTCACACGCACACTTTTACCCAAGTTTGCGTTGTCATCAATCACGATATCTTTTTCAAGTTCTTTATTGATGGCATCTTGAATCGAATCAGGCAATTTTTTACCTTCATCTGAGAAAAATTTAATCCCATTATCAAAATATGGATTATGTGATGCAGAAATCACTATGCCTAAATTTGCATGTAAAGCACGTGTTAAATGCGCAATTGCAGGTGTTGGTAGTGGTCCCAACAAATGCACGTAAACACCTGCGGCATTCAAACCTGCCTGTAAGGCAGCTTCAAGAATATAACCTGATAAACGTGTATCTTTGCCCAATACAACAATCGGTTTTGACTTCGGACTTAATTGTTTTAAGACTTTACCCGCTGCGAAACCTAATTTTAATGCAAACTCTGGGGTAATCGGTAGCTGACCAAATTTTCCACGAATCCCATCTGTTCCAAAATAACTCATCTGTACCCCAACTTATTATGTGTTGTTTAGCTGCCTGTTTAATTTCCTCACTTTACACCAAAATAAAAAAGCCGTCATAACATGACGGCTTTTTTCAATCAAAACGATACGAAAGATTAACCTACACGATAGTTTGGTGCTTCTTTAGTAATCGTTACATCATGTACGTGAGATTCAGACATCCCTGCTGATGTGATTTTCACAAACTTAGCATTTTGACGAAGGTCTTCAATAATCGCAGAGCCTGTATAACCCATAGATGAACGTAAACCACCCATCATTTGATGAACGATGTTACCCATTGGACCTTTATAAGGCACACGACCTTCAATACCTTCAGGAACCAATTTCTCAGCACCTGCTTTAGAGTCTTGGAAATAACGGTCAGCAGAACCTGTTGCACCCGCCATTGCGCCCAATGAACCCATACCACGGTATGCTTTGTAGTAACGACCTTGGAAAAATTCAACTTCGCCTGGAGCTTCTTCAGTACCCGCCATGAGTGAACCCACCATGATGGTACTTGCACCTGCACCAATTGCTTTCGCCATATCACCAGAGAAGCGAATACCGCCATCTGCAATCAATGGAATTTGATCTTTCAATGCATTTGCAACAGCATCAATTGCAGAGATTTGTGGCATACCAATACCAGCCACAATACGTGTCGTACAGATTGAACCTGGGCCAATTCCGACTTTAACAGCATCTGCACCAGCATCAAGTAATGCCAATGCAGCATCACCCGTTGCGATGTTCCCACCAATGACTTGTACTTGTGGATAGTTAGCTTTAACCCAACGTACACGCTCAATCACACCAGCAGAATGACCATGCGCTGTATCAACAACAATCGCATCGACACCAGCATCAACAAGCGCTTCAACACGACTAGGTGTTTCAGCACCTGTACCGACTGCTGCACCTACACGTAAGCGACCTAAATCATCTTTACAGCTGTTTGGATAAAGCTCAGCTTTATTAAAGTCAGTAACAGTAATTAAGCCTTTTAATTCGTTGTTTTCACCCACCACCAATACTTTTTCAATACGGTGCTGTTGCAATAATGCTTGGATATGTTCTTTTGAAGCATTTTCACGTACAGTGACCAAACGGTCTTGACCTGTCATGATGTTGCTTACTGGCTGTTCAAGATTGGTTTCAAAACGTGTATCACGTCCTGTCACAATACCAACTACTTTGCCATCTTTAACAACAGGTACACCACTGATGTTGTTCGATTGAGTAATCGAAATCAACTCGCGTACCGTTGTTTCAGGCGTCACAGTAATTGGATCTTTCACCATTCCTGCTTCGAATTTTTTCACACGGCGAACTTCTGCTGCCTGAGCAGAAATATCCATGTTTTTATGAAGAATACCAATACCGCCGTTTTGCGCCATCGCAATTGCCATACGTGACTCTGTCACAGTATCCATTGCTGCTGAAACTAAAGGGATATTCAAATTGATGCCACGAGTCAGGCGTGTCTTTAGGGAGACATCTTTTGGGAGGACAGTAGAATAGGCAGGGAGTAATAAGACATCATCAAAGGTTAGGGCTTCTTGAACGATGGTCAACATAACAGTCTCGCTGGTAATTTCCGTGAGCTATTATATACAAATTTCAGTTTAAATTTCATTTTTTATTAGTCCGATTTAAAGTCTTTGTTGAGTATTTATAAATTCAATGTAATTTCAACTAGCTATTGCTATCATCCGAAGTCAAATATTCAACTCAACATCAGACCTGTATACATTTTTATCTGAACAATCGACTTTAAATCTAACTTAAATTATCTAATCTTTATTCTCAGACCATTCAATCCAGTTTAAACCACTTGGTCATAGTCTTCGTCATTACTTGGATATGCAGGTTCAATCTCAATCAATGGGATTAATCCATATCCTGCCCGTGCTTTATGACACTGCTCATCGCCCGCTTGTACGTCCTTACATGAAGAACTGCGTTGTGCGTACATGGTACAACTAACCTGCTGACCAATTTCACCTGACAACATAATACAACGTGGATTTTTTTGATTGGTTCCTTTCATACACGAATATACAGGCGTTATTGCTTCAACAGCCTCTTCTGGCATACCTTCCCCTTCTGCCCAATAAAATGAAACTCTGAAGAAGGCGCAACAGGCCCCGCAAGTTAAACACGCATCCTGTGCAATTATTTGTGACAACATTTTTTTAAAATTCTCGTAGTCAAAAAAACCTCCTTCATCAAATACAATGAAAGAGGTTTAAAGTGGATTTTGGCAACGTAAATCGTAAAAAAAAATGCGTATAAACTCAATATTTTTTTTGAACGTAGATGTTTATTTTATTGCGGACAAGTAAAAACTGTTTGATCCATCAAATCGACACCACATTGTAAATTTTCAATCCAATCTAAAAACTCAGTTATCTGTGCTTTACCTACAAATGGTGTGCCGTGCTGCGGTACGATCATTTCAATATCCATACCACGTACCATATTGACCCAAAGACGGATCACACGATTGGTACACATATAACGCTGATGAAAACCCTTCATTTTAGGAATATGAGTAACGAAATCCGTAATTGGCGTCGAAGCATCCGCCACCATTGAAGCACCCATATCGCCTGAAAATAAAATTTTCGAAATTGGATCATAAAATTGAAAATTACCAACCGAATGCAAAAAATGCGCAGGCACAGCAATAATACGTGTTTTGCCTAAATAAATAGAATCACCTTGGTCTGGTAGTTCAATCAAACGCTCCAACCAACCACCTTTCATTCGATCACTCATAAATGCTGAGTTCAAATGCGGTAAAAAACGTGCCCACAATTTCGATGCTACGACTTTGGCATCGGTATATACCAACCAACGTGGCATAGAAGTAATAATATCGGGGTCTTGATGCGATGCAATCACATAATCTAAATTTGCCAAACGAGTGTATTTATTGAGTTCCATCGTCAACGGCACATAAGTCAAATCACCACCTGGATCGATCACTGCTGCACGGTCATTATTGACAATTAAAAATTGATTTGCTTGAACACCTTCGCCTTTCACAAGACTGGTAAAACTAATGCACTTATGCACTCCATTATCAAACAATACCTGCGATGTAGTACGATCCAATGACATTAAAAAAACCCCGAAATATTTTAAAAATTAAAAATTTATTTATTCCATACAACATATAAGGATTTCTTTAAAGTTACAACAAATATACAATAATATTTTGATAATAATTACATGAATACTCAAAAACAAATCCCGCCAATTGACGGGATTAGTAACAAGGCGAATGAATTTAAAAATAATAATGTTGCACTAAAACACTTACGCCAATCACCAAGAAAATGGCTGCACCTATTTTATGAATCAGTGAAATTGGTAGACGGCTTGCAAACTTGTCACCAACAAAGACCGCAGGCACGTTTGCAATCAGCATACCCAAGGTTGTACCTATGGTAACGAGAATAATGCTGTCATATTTAGCAGCCAATGCAACGGTGGCTATTTGAGTTTTATCACCAATTTCTGCGAGAAAAAATAAAATGAATGTGGCACCAAAAACACCGAATTTTTGCCATTTATTAATACTGTCGGTTTCATCATCTAACTCATCGGGAATGAGCATCCAACCTGCCATAGCAATAAAACCAATAGCAAGTACCCATACTAAAATATCAGGGTTGAATAATTGCGTAATCCACTGACCAAGAACAGCAGAAAGACCATGATTAATCAAAGTTGCGATTAGAATGGCAGCAATAATTGGAACAGGTTTACGAAAACGTGCAGCAAGGAGTAAAGCGAGAAGCTGTGTTTTATCACCCATTTCAGCGAGGGCAACAATCACAGTTGAAGAAAGGAGTTCTTGCATAAGGATTCTCTGGCTAGCAAATATATACCGATGACTTATCCCTCCTGCTAGCCAAGTATCATGTGTGCAAAAAGCACTGCATGAAATGCAGAGTGATAAATCAAAGGTCTTGCCAACAAAAGAAACTAAATATTTGAATTTACAAATATTGAGTCAAATTGGTTCTTTGCTATGATGACCATGCTCTGTTGAGCAATTATGTTGACCATCACCTATTTACAGAACGTAAATAGCGGCTACTCCCCAATGAAGTTTAATTAGTTTACAATATTCCAAGATAATTGCACACTAATTTTAAATAAATAAAAATATTAAGACATCAGCTATGAGTGATAATTTCAGATACTATTTACAACAATATCAGAAACCTAAATTAATTTTCATCATTGGTGGCGGACCATCTTTAAAGAAAATCGACCTTTTATCTTTACAACATTCAGATCATTTCATTATTTGTTGTAATCAAGCATTTCAACTCTTTCCAAATGCTCGGATTGCACATCACAGCGATTACAACTGGTGGCAACAATACCAAATAAAACTAGAACAGCAATTTAAAGGTGATCTCATTACTGGCTGTGGTTTAGGCAGTACCCTTAGCTACCCTTCAAATGTGACACGTTTATCTACAAGTCACTACGAGAACCATCATGAATTGTTTACATTACCCACCATGATTACAGGGAATAATTGTGGCTTGCAAGCCTTAGTGCTTGCTCACTTATTTAAGCCACAACATATCATATTGATTGGTTTTGATTTTAAAGCAACCAATAATACAACGCATGGTTATAACAAAGCAGACCTTACATCAATTGAACATTATCAAAAATTTTGGAATATATTCTTAAAAGATTTCAAACGATTTGAACAACTAAAAAAAATACAATGGAATGTAGCCTTTCCCAATATTGAGATGCCAAAAATTTGGAACCTTAATCCTGACTCAGCTCTAGAACTTTATGATAAGAGTAAGAAGTTGGCTGACTTTATTTGATATACAGAAAATGCTAGGCATTTTTTGTATTTAAATAATAATCTAAGTTAAAAAAAATCTCGCCGAAACGAGATTTTTAACAAGATTAAAATACTATTTACAGCAAAATATTACGAATATCAGCCAAAAGCTTGCTGAGTTTATTGGTAAAGCGAGCTGCATCTGCACCATTAATTACACGATGGTCATAAGACAATGACAACGGTAACATCAAGCGTGGATCAAAATCTTTACCATTCCAAACAGGTTGCATAGTTGCAGGTGAAATCCCTAAAATCGCAACTTGAGGCCAATTCACAAGGGGTGTAAATGCAGTACCACCAATTGAGCCAAGGCTCGTAATGGTAAAATTCGCACCTTGTAAATCTTTTGGTGATAATTTCTTATCACGCGCTTTTTGACTCAACTGACCTAACTCAATTGCAATTTGCTTAATCGACTTTTGATCAGGGTTACGCAATACAGGCACAGTCAAACCATCAGGCGTCGCCACTGCAATACCTATATGGATTTCGTTACGCAACAGTACGCCTTTTTGATCATCAGCCAGATGCCCTGCAAAATAAGGCTCTTCTTTCAACAAGAATGCCACAGCTTTCGCAATAAATGCCAAAATAGTCAGGCTTACACCTTGCTTTTTAAAGCCATCTTTCAGCTCGCCACGCCATGCTTCAAGTTCAGTAATATCCGCATGATCAAACTGAGTCACTTGTGGAATGAAGTTATTCAATGACAATTGTGGTACAGACACTTGCTGTAAACGTGTCATTGGTGCGACTTCACCACCACCAAATGAGCTAAAGTCTGGTAATGATGGTAAACCTGATGCAACAGCAGGTGCAGTCGCTTGTGGAGCAACTTGTGGCGCAGTCAATTTGGTTTTTACATAAGCAAAAACATCATCTTTCACGACACGATCATGTACACCCGATGCTTGTACTTGTGACAGAACCACACCTAATTCACGTGCAAGTTTACGTACCGCAGGACCCGCATAGACTTTGGCATTTTCAGCCTGTTGAGCAGAACTCAATTTATCGCCATTCGCTACAGGTGCAACTTGCGCATTCGCTTTCACAGTTTGCGCTTGAGGTGCTACAGGTTTCGCAGGTGCAGTTACTTGCGATGCTTGTGTAGTCTGCACTTGTGGTGCTTTAACTTCACTTGTTTGTGCTTCAATTGTTACCAAAGCCATGCCTTGTTTCACCGCTTGGTTTAACTCGACATGAATAGCTTTTACAACACCAGCAACTGTACTTGGAACTTCAACCGACGCTTTGTCAGATTCAGCAACACATAGACTTTGGTCTTTTTCGACTGTGTCACCCACGCTGACTAAAATTTCTGAAATCGTTGCTTTATCAACACCTAAATCAGGTACAACCACTTCAATAGGACCTGCTTGAGTCTTGGTCGCCACAACTGCTGTTTTTTCAGCAACAGGTTGAACCGCTTCTGACGGTGTGACTGAACTTACAGAGTCAGAAACAACCGCTTCCACCACTTCAGTTTTCACAGTAATCAGGACAACGCCTTCTTTGACTGAATCACCTTCTTTAACAATCACTGATTCAACGATGCCTGCAACTGTGCTTGGCACTTCAACCGTTGCTTTGTCTGATTCAACCACAACAATACTGTCATCTACAGCAATGCTATCGCCAACTTGAACAAGAATCTCGCCAACCAATGCTTTTTCAACACCAATATCAGGCACTTTCACTTCGATAGTTTGTGCTTTTGTTTGTGCTGATGTTTCAGTTGATTGACTTGGTACTGTATTGGCTTGGGCAACAGGCGCGGCTTGTACAGCTTCAACTTTTTGAGCTTCTGTTGGTACAGGCGCTTCATTAGTTTGAACTGAATCTGCTGATTCAACTTCAATCAAGACAGCACCTTCTGAAACTGAATCACCTTCAGCAACCGAAATACTTTTCACTACACCTGCCGAAGTGCTAGGCACTTCAACAGAGGCTTTGTCCGATTCAAGCAACACAATACTGTCATCGACAGCAATCGTATCGCCCACTTTAACCATAATTTCTGCAACGGTGGCTTTATCGACACCAATGTCAGGAGTCTTAATTTGCATCATTATTTCTCCTCAGTTGGTTCAGCATAAGGCGCAACATCTTGAGTCGTTGGATGCGCTTGTGGTAACCATGCCACTGGACGATCAACATCCAATTCAAATGATGAAATTGCATCTTTCACCAAACGTGCATCTACTTCGCCTTCATCCGCCAATTTTTTCAATGTTGCGACAACAATATGTGCAGCATCGACACCAAAGTAACTACGTAGCGTGCCACGTGTATCTGAACGACCATAACCATCTGTACCTAATGCTACGAATGGACGGCTATCTGGTAGATAGGCGCGGATTTGTTCGCTATATGCACGTACATGGTCTGTTGCAGATACCACAATGCCATCTGTACCACGCAATTGCTGAGATACCCATGCTTCTTTGCCATCTTCAAGTGGATGCAAGCGGTTGTATTCTTCAACAGCCATACCTTCGCGAGCCAATTCATTGAAGCTTGTTACGCTCCAAACATTAGAATGGATTTGATATTCATCACGTAAAATTTTCGCAGCTTTGATCACTTCACGTAAGATCACGCCTGAACCAAGTAACTGAACAGTGGCTTTTTCATCTTTTTCAAACTGATACATACCACGTTTAATGCCTTCTTCCGCACCTTGTGGCATTTCAGGATGTTCGTAGTTTTCGTTCATTACGGTTAAGTAATAGAACACACGTTCTTGATCAACATACATGCGTTTCAAGCCATCATGCACGATTACTGCTAGTTCATAGCCAAAGCAAGGATCATAAGCCACACAGTTTGGAATAGTATTTGCCAAGATGTGAGAATGACCATCTTGATGCTGTAAACCTTCACCGTTTAGTGTAGTACGTCCTGCTGTTGCACCTAACAAGAAACCTTGTGCTTGAGAATCACCTGCCGCCCATGCCAAATCGCCAATACGTTGGAAACCAAACATTGAGTAATACATGTACATTGGAATCATTGGCAAATTATTGGTTGAATAACTTGTACCCAACGCAGTCCAAGCACTCATCGCACCTGCTTCGTTAATGCCTTCATTGAGCATGTGACCATCTTTAGCTTCACGATAATTCATTAGCTGTTCTTGGTCTTCAGGTGTATATTTTTGACCATGTGCGGCATAAATACCCAACTGACGGAACATACCTTCTAAACCAAAAGTACGCGCTTCATCTGGAACAATTGGTACAACACGATCTTTAATGGCTTTATCTTTCAGTAATGTCGCGATTAAACGCACCATCACCATTGTCGTTGATTGCTCTTTATCGCCACTGCCTTTCAACACACCATCAAAAATTGACAGTTCAGGAATTGGCAGTGCTTCACTATCTTTACGACGTGCAGGCAAATAGCCACCTAAACTTTCACGGCGTGCTTTCAAATATTTCAATTCAGGAGAATTTTCACTTGGACGATAAAGTGGCACTTCTTCCAATTGCTCATCGCTAAATGGCAAATTGAAACGATCACGTACATATCTTAAAGAGTCAATCTGCATTTTTTTGATTTGATGCGTTTTATTCACCGCTTCAATTTCATCAGACAAACCATAACCTTTCACTGTTTTCGCTAAGATTACAGTGGGTTGACCATTACTAGTCATTGCTGCGGCATAGGCTGCATAGACTTTATACGGATCGTGACCACCACGGTTTAAGTTGTCGATGTCTTCATCGCTTAAACCTTTAACCAATTCTTCTGCTTCAGGATATTTACCGAAGAATTTTTCACGAGTATACGCGCCACCCTTCACTTGATAACGCTGATAATCACCATCAACGGCTTCTTCCATACGTGCTTTTAATGCACCTGTAGTGTCTTTATCAAGCAGTGAATCCCAATGACGACCCCAAACTACTTTAATCACGCGCCAGCCTGCACCACGGAAAATTGACTCAAGCTCTTGAATGATTTTACCGTTACCACGTACAGGACCATCAAGTCGTTGTAAGTTACAGTTTACAACCCAAATCAGGTTGTCTAACTTTTCACGACCAGCAAGTGAAATAGCACCTAAGCTTTCAGGCTCATCCATTTCACCATCGCCTAGATAAGCCCAGACTTTACGGTCTTCTTCTTTAATCAAACTACGATTCATCAAGTACTTTTGAATATGCGCTTGATAAATCGACATGATTGGACCCAAACCCATCGATACCGTTGGGAACTGCCAATAATCAGGCATCAAATACGGATGCGGATAGCTTGATAGTCCATTACCATTCACTTCACGGCGGAAGTTGTTGAGCTGATCTTCAGTCAAACGTCCTTCAAGATAAGAACGTGCGTAAATACCTGGCGCACAGTGACCTTGATAATAAATCATGTCACCGCCAAAGCTATCGCTATTGGCACGGAAGAAGTGGTTAAAACCAACATCATATAACGTTGCTGAAGATGCAAAGCTTGCCAAGTGACCACCTAAATCATCACCTGTTTTATTGGCACGAAGAACCATTGCCAAGGCATTCCAACGAATCAATGCACGAATACGACGTTCCATGTCTTGATCACCCGGCATTGCAGGAGACTCTTCAACAGAAATCGTATTGAGATAAGGAGTATTCAGTCGCTGAATAGGAACATGCTTCGCGATCGCTTGTTGATATAATTTTTCTAATAAAAAAGCGGCACGATCTGTACCCATATGCTTCAAAACTGAATCAAAGGCTTCTTGCCATTCCTGTGTCTCTTGAGCGTCTGTATCAGCATAGTACGCCATAATTCACCTGTTCCTTTTTCTTAAATAACCATGTTCTATATGTACCATGATTATCACCAATCAAGTTATCGTTACAGATGAATGTGAAGTAGCACCACTATTTAGGAACTAAATACTTAATGACTTTTATTTACGCAAAATAACAAAAAACCGCCAATTTTGGCGGTTTTTATACAATTTTGATGATACTTAACTGTTTGTTATTAAAACAACCATATTCCCTTACAACGCAATTATGGCAACATTGCTAAATAAGTTGATGGATTTTTGCGTTGACCATCTTTCACTACTTCATAATGTAAATGAGGACCAGTACAACGACCAGTACAACCTACATTGGCAATTTGCTCACCTGCTTTCACTTGATCACCAACACGAGCAATCAGACGTGATGCATGTGCATAACGAGTGAGGTAACCATTACCATGATTAATTTCAACATATTGACCATAACCTGTACCCCAACCTGACTTAGTCACAATACCAGGACCTGTCGCATAAATTGGCGTACCACTTGGCGCAGACATATCTAAACCTGAATGGTTTTCAGCACGACCACCCATGGTACGACCACCATAATTTGAGCTAACACGCTTTAAATCAGGTAAAGGATGTGTCACCAACCATGAATATGGCGATGAACTACCACTATAACGTGGAGTAGAAACTGATGCAGCTGAACCATATTTTTTAGCAATAGAGTCGTTGTTCAATTCAATGACTTTTTCAGATGAAGCACGAATGGTCACATCAAGTTTAGTATTTGCAGGAATATCCATATCATCAGGGTGAGTAAATGAACCTTGAGATAAAGTTCTTGTAAGCTCACCTAGGCGGTCTTGATTTGTACCACTTGCTGCATCTAGCTGAACCATGTCAGCAAAAGCAACAGATGCAGCAGAAGCTGCCAACGAAAATGCTAATAAAATACGTCGCGAATGCATAAAAAACCTCTTAAACTGTCCTTAATTAAGCTTCTTGTGTGATCTCTTCCTTGATATTCACTAGAATGAAATTTTAAGACTAAAACATAATCATGTAGGAACGATGTATGTCTGAACCAAAAAATGTCTTCCAACAAACAAGACAGCACATAAAAACAGGAAACTTGTCGTTTCTTACAAAGCAAGTCGCCGAATGGCAAAAACTTACTAAATTAATTCAACCGCTTTTGCCCCAACCGGAACAATGGCAGATTGTCTGTTATCAATACGGTATATTGACCCTAACCGGAGAAAATCAAGCCATGATTAGTCAGCTCGGTTATCTTCAAAAACAGTATATTTCTCATTTGGCACAACTTGATGGTCTGAAAGATTTAAATAAACTTCAAGTTCGATTAAGACCACGGTCACAACCAGAACAGAAACCTATTAAAACTGACAAACAAATTAGTCCAGAAACACGCGAAATGTTACATAATGCCGCTAGTTTTGTGTGCGACCCTAAGCTTAGCCAAGCTCTACTGCGTTTGGCAAGCAATAAAAAGTAAACAAAGTTCCTATTATTATTTTTTAGTACATTTTATTATGTGAATCAAATCACATTAAAACATGATATATTATAACATTAGCATATAAAGACAATGACTTATGTCACACTGACAAATTGAATCGGGCAAAATTCCCCGTTATCAAATGTTACAATTTCATAGCTATCTGGATCACTTTTAACATTGCGTAAAAGTTGGTTGTTGAGTGCATGACCTGACTTATAACCATCAAAACGGGCAATAACTTGGTGCCCAAGCAAATATAAATCACCTACCGCATCCAAAATTTTATGGCGTACAAACTCATCAGCGAAGCGTAAACCCTCTTCATTGACGACACCATTGTCATCTAAGCCTACTGCATTATCTAAACTTGCCCCCAAAGCTAAATTATTCGCTTTGAGATAATCTAAATCTTTCATAAACCCAAAAGTTCTTGCACCACTCACTTCATAAACAAATGTTTCTGTTGAAAAATCAATGGTTGCAGATTGGTATTCTTTGGCAAATGCAGGATGATCAAAATCAATTGTAAAGTTGATTTGAAAGCCATCATGTGGACTAAAAATAGCCTTTTTATCATCAAGTAATGCTTTGACAGGTTTTAAAATACGAATGAATTTTTTAGGTGCATCTAGCTCAACCAATTCACCTTGCATAAGTAAGTAAATGAATGGACCTGCACTACCATCCATAATTGGAACCTCAGATGCCGACACCTCAACAATCAAATTATCAATGCCAAGTCCAGCAATAGCACTCATGACATGTTCAATTGTTCCCACTTTGGCATTGTCTTGAACCAAATTAGAACACATAAATGCTTCTTGGATCAGCATTGCATCCGCAGGAATATCGACAGGTGGATTCAAATCAATTCGACGAAAAACAATTCCCCCATCCGCAACATGAGGTAAAAAGTTAATTAAGACTTTTTGCCCGCTATGCAGTCCAATGCCGCTCGCTTTCACGACACGTTTCAGGGTTCGTTGTTTCAACATACTTCAATGGTCTTCAACCTCAATCAGCTATACGTTAGCACATTTAGCCATTGATAAAAATCAAAAAAGGTAATGAATTCTCATTACCTTTTTCATATACAGCATTAAAACCATATTTCAAGCATTACTTACGTTGCTGATTTTTCAGATAATCCTGAATACTCATTGGCGTTGAACGCGGTGCTGCACTTGATGTAGGCGCAGATGAATCTTCTTTGTTCGAACGGTTATGAATAGCTGGTTGATCATCTTCATCTACTGCTGATTGCTGTGTAGATGCTTGCTGCGCATAATTTTGAGAAGCGCTTGAAGTGACAACTTTACGGCGTGTTTCAGACGCATCATTAGCATTACGTGTAAGACCTGTTGCAATCACTGTCACACGAATTTCATCACGTGCATCAGGATCAAATACAGTACCAAAGAAAACTTCGCCATCATCTAAATCGACGATTTGATTGACAACATCAGTAATCACTTCTGTTTCACGAAGGGTAATATCAGCACCACCTGTAATATTAATTAAAACACCTTTGGCATTCATAATATTAACATTATCAAGTAATGGACTGCGAATCGCGAGGCGAGCAGCTTCTTCAGCACGCTCACTACCACTACTCTTCCCTTCACCCATCATCGCATAACCACGAGTACTCATCGCTGTTTTCAAATCGGCGAAGTCAAGGTTAATATGACCAGGACGAACAACAAGATCGAAGATACTACGTACTGCATTTAACAGAACATCATCTGCTTTACGGTAAGCATCTTGCATTGAAATATCACCATAAACGCTTAGTAAGCGTTGATTTGGAATGATAATCAAAGAATCAACATGCTGTTCAAGTTCATCAATGCCTTTTTCAGCGGAACGTTGACGACGACGACCTTCGAAGTTAAATGGTGTCGTTACAACACCTACAGTCAAAATACCCATTTCTTTGGCAATTTCAGCAACAACAGGTGCAGCACCAGTACCCGTACCACCACCCATTCCTGCTGTTACAAATACCATATCCGCACCTTCTAAGTGCTGACGGATTTGTTCACGACTTTCTTCTGCAGCCATTTGACCTACATCAGGATTGGCACCTGCACCAAGACCACGTGTACCTTGCTCACCTAACTGAATTTTAAAAGGTGCGTTCATACGATCAAGTGCCTGTTTGTCTGTATTGGCACAAACAAATTTTACACCTTTAATATCCGATTGCACCATGTGCTGAACGGCATTACCACCACCACCACCTACACCAAATACAGTAAAACGGGCTTGACCGTTACCATCGGTTTGTTCGTCGTCTAATAATTCAAATGAGGCCATGACCTTCAGGATTCCTAATAAATTCGGCAGCCACTTTGAAGCCCGTATACTGCCTTGATCTTCAATAATAAAAAATTGTTTTTAGAATGCTGTGCCTGTTTGAGCTTGTCAAGTACAGAGCGACATACTTACAACTTCCTAACAATATTCCCCAAAAACTAAAAAAAACTTTTCAATTTATCATTGAACGTTGACCATCCATTTGCGACTCGTTCAAAAAATGGACGTTTCCCAGAAGTGTCAGGCTCTTCAATTGCTTCCTGCAAATCACCCTGACTAAACATGAGTAAACCTGTTGCAGTCGTGTACATCGAACGGCGCAGTACCGATAAATGCTGATCTTCAGCAAATACTTCTAAAGGTGAATTACCCAAATGCGCTGAAACACCGAGGATATGACGTGTCAACGTCACCATACCCTCAATCTGACATGCATCACCTGCCAATACTACACCATGATACAGACTCTGTAATGCACCTTTATTTTCAAGTTCTGTACGGACTGTGTGTAAAATTTCTTCATAACGCGCAATGATAATGTCTGAAAGCTCAATACGACTAATTGATTGCGGTCCATCAATTGCTTCAAATTGAATCATGTGTTCTGGTTTTACTTGTTGTAAATCAACACATCCATGCAATAATTTTAGACGTTCCGCTTCTTCTGTCGTGGTCTGTAAAACAGTTGCAATATCACGTGTTACATTTTCACCGCCACGCTGTATGGTATGTGCAAGTGCCAATTGACCTTCAATATACACCGCAATATTGGTTGTTCCTGCACCAATATCAAGCAAACATACGCCATATTCTTTTTCATCTTTGAGTAAACTACTTTCAGCAGTAGCTAAACAAGACACCACCATTTTTTCAACAAAAATGTTCGCTCCTTTAATCGCGCGATCCAAGTTTTGCATGGTACTAATGGGTAGCATCATCAACTGATAATGCCCTGTTAAGCTATGTGCAGATAAATTAAGAGGATTTTGTACCCACTCACCCTCACCATCAAGTTCAAACCCCATGGGTACTGCACTTGCAAGATAATAGTCAGCTGTCATATGGCTGGCTTTCGCAAGCTCAAGTGCGCGAACCATTTCTGTCGTAGTAATGGTATGTTCAGGATTGGCAATAGGTGTACGTCCAACTGCATAATGACTTTGTAATTCGGTACTTGGAATTGAAATCCATGCAGAATGAACACGACATTCTGCTATATCTTCTGCTTCCTGCACTGCATTTTTAATGGCTGCTGTGACTTTATCTAGGCTCACAATCTTGCCTTTATTCATACCTTTATTGCGTGCAGAAGCCATACCAATAACCTGAATTTTATCAGGGGCATGTACCTTAGCTATCAATACTGAAACTTTATGTGTCCCAATGTCTATCGCCACAACTGAGGGAACAGCTTCATTCATCACGTCTACCATTTTATCTTGATTGATTATGTTTTGGCTTAACGCCTCTTATAAAGCCATACATTATGGCTGTGTAACATTTCTATTCGCAACATTACTGTCACTATTTCTTACAACAAACTGACCACTTTTAATCTGTGGTGCAGCTGAATTTTTCCATTGTATCGAAAGACCATTTCGATAACGCAAATCAATTGCCGTAATATTTGGCCAAGCAGACTTCAAATCATGCTGTGCCAAATAGCTCAAACGCTGCAATTTGCTCATGGTTTGATCTTGATCCACAATAATACGTAGACCTGTGTCAAACTGCATAAACCACGTCATACGCTCGGTCAGATAAAGCTCTTTCAAGCGCATTCCTGTAGGATGAAATAACTGATTAATTTCATTATAACGACGCATCATCACTTTGGATTGGCTGAGTGGCCCATGAAGCAATGGCAGTTGCGTATGATTCCGAATCACTGCTTCAGAATACACATCACCCGCATCACTTAACAGACGCCCTGTTCCCCACCGAGCAATGGCATGTCGAGGCATCACACGTACACGAATACCATCTGGCCATGCACGAGAAACCACCACTCGATCAACCCATGAAACCTCAAGTGCCCGATCACGAATCACTTCCAAATCGGAAGTAAAATAATTATCGGTCACAACAGGTGACAAGTGTCGCATCATCTGTGTATTTTCTTGTTCCAAATCTGTACCAATCACTTGTAGATTTGCAACTTGAGCATCAGTAATGACTTTATATAGCCCGAACACTCCTGCTGCTAAAACAAAACAAGCGACCACCATGAGTATCCAACTCCCCGCATTGAGCATTTTATCTTTGCGAGTAATCGGTTTCTCATGGATAGAGGTCGTAGCGACACGTTTGCGTCGCATAGATGCAGGAAGTTGAGCCATAAATTAGTGTGCTTTTTCTGCTAATGTTTGCTCAAGAATTGCTACACACAATTCATCAAAACTATAACCCACCGCATTGGCTGCTTTTGGCACCAATGAATGGCTCGTCATTCCAGGTACAGTATTGACTTCTAGTAACCAAAAATTACCTTGCTCATCCTGCATCGCATCAATACGTCCCCAATTGCTTGCTCCAACCGCTTGGAATGCACGTAAACATAATTCTTGTAATTGCTTTTCTTCAGTTTCGCTCAAACCACATGGAATACCATATTCCACATCATTACGGTTATATTTTGCTTCATAATCATAGAAAGCAACATCAGCTGGTGGCTGCAGACGAATCACCGGCAAAGGCTGACCATTTAAAAAAGAAATGGTAAATTCACGACCTGTAATCCATTTTTCCGCCATCACAATAGCATCATGCTGTGTTGCTTTTTCAAGTGCTGCTGCAAGATCTTCTACTTTTTCAACCTTACTCATACCGACACTTGAGCCTTCATGCACAGGCTTAATAATGAGCGGTAAACCTAAGTTCTCAATGACTTCATTGAAATCAGCATCTTTACCAATAATACGATAAGGCGCAGTAGGTAAATCCGAACCTTGCCAAATTTGCTTGGTTTTGACTTTATCCATGCCAATTGCAGAACCTTGAACACCAGTACCTGTATATGGAATATTCATCCATTCCAAAGTACCCTGAATTTGACCATCTTCACCACCACGACCATGTAGCACAATAAAGGCACGATCATAATTGACCAATTCAGTCACACTGCGTTCCTGGGGATCAAAGCCTTCTGCATTCACTCCTGAACGTAACAATGCTTCGAGTACGGCTTTACCACTATCCAATGAAACTTCACGCTCAGCAGATTTACCACCAAGCAATACCGCTACTTTTCCAAATTTAGAAGCATTTGACACGTTTATATCCTTAAACTTTACAAATAAGTCAATTTCAATTTAATCATCGGTTATGGCGCATAGAGTGATGCATATCCACAACCCATCATACAATTATTTTAAATACAGCTGGTTCTGTGCCAATTCTACAGAAATTGCTCCCACGTTACCCGCACCTTGTGTTAATAACAAGTCATTCGCTTGTAACACTTTTTGTATCACATTTTGTAAATTGCCTTCGACTGGGTCAATCAATATCGGTTCAACTTCTCCGCGTAGACGAATACTACGTGCAAGAGAACGACTATCTGCACCAACTATTGGCTTTTCACCCGCAGAATAGACCTCTAGTAATAACAATTGATCAACTTGTGACAATACATCAACGAAATCATCAAAACAGTCACGAGTACGGCTAAAACGATGCGGTTGGAACATCATGACCAAACGGCGATCAGGGTGACTTGCTCGTGCTGCTTTAATCGTCGCTTCTACTTCTTTCGGATGATGACCATAGTCATCGACCAATTTCACCGTGCCTTCACCTAGTTCATACTCACCTTGAACTTGAAAACGACGACCAACTCCACTAAAGCTTTCAAGAGCACGTGCAATCGCTGCATCTGAAACGCCTTCATCGGTTGCAATACCAATGGCTGCAAGTGCATTTAGAATATTATGTAAACCTGGCATATTGATGGTCAAGCGAAGAGGCTCACGACCTTTACGTAATACTGTGAAACTTGATTGCATACCCGTTTGATCAACATCAACTGCACGAATATCATTATCTTCGTTAAAACCATAGGTCAATACAGGACGACCAATGCGTGGCATAATTTCACGAATATTAGCATCATCACCACATACAACGGCTAAACCGTAAAATGGCATTTTTTGTAAGAATTTAATGAATGTATCTTTCAATACATCAAAGCTACCACCATAAGTGTCCATATGATCTGCATCAATATTGGTCACAATTGCAGCCATAGGCTCTAAGTGTAGGAATGATGCATCTGACTCATCCGCTTCCGCCACTATATAACGACTCGCACCCAATGCGGCATTCACACCTGTACGATTGAGCAAGCCACCAATTACATAAGTTGGATCCATGCTTTCTTCAGCAAGCATGCATGTCACAAGACTTGTTGTGGTAGTTTTACCATGTGTGCCTGCAACTGCAATACCGTGACGGTAACGCATAAGCTCACCAAGCATTTCAGCACGGCGTACGACAGGTGTACGTGCTTCAATCGCAGCTTTTACTTCTAAGTTTTCAGGATCAATGGCAGTAGATACTACTAAAACATTTGCACCCAAAATATTATCTGCATGATGACCAATATGAACTTTAATGCCATTCTCTTCGAGCTGTGCAGTAGTTTTCGATGCTTTAATATCTGAGCCAGAAACTTTATAGCCCTGATTCTTTAACACTTCGGCAATACCACACATTCCTGCACCGCCAATACCCACAAAATGAATGTGTTTAATACGACGCATTTCAGGAATTTTGATCAGATTTTTTGCTTTATCAGCCGGACTTTGTGGAGACATAATTTACTCTAAAAATTTACAAATCTTGAATTAAACCAACCACACGCTGTGTGGCATCGGGCTGAGCGTGTTGACGGGCTTTTATCGCCATTTCCATCAACAATTGACGATCCATCAGTGGCGTCAGTAAATCTTTTAACGAATCTGGTGTCATACTATTTTGTGGACAAATCTTCGCTGCACCTATTGTTTCAAGGAAGCGTGCATTTGCTGTTTGATGATCATCCACCGCACTTGGCAAAGGAACAAAAACTGCTGCTAAACCTGCTGTTGCTACTTCAGTCACAGTCAATGCACCTGCACGGCAAATAATTAAATCTGCGTCAGCATAAGCTTTCGCCATATCTTCAATAAATGGCTCAACTTGCACATGCATACTTTGCGGTATATCAGCATACAAAGCTTGAGTTGCTTCTTGTTTATTTTGACCACATTGATGAAAAACCTTCAAAGGTACATTGAGCTGTTTCAATGCCAAAGGTACGGTTTCATTTAATGCCTGTGCCCCAAGCGACCCCCCCACAATTAAAACGTGAATAGGTTCACCTACACTCATACGCTCTTTATAGCGAAATGAGGGATTATAAATTGCCGTAATTTCCGAACGTACAGGATTACCTGTAGTTACAATTTTTGGCGCTTCAGCAAATGTATTTGGGAATGCCTGACATACCGTTTTTGCAATACGAGATAATTGAGTATTGGTAAACCCTGCAACCGCATTTTGTTCGTGAATAATCACTGGGATGCCAAGTAAGCGTGCTGCCAAGCCACCAGGTCCTGCAACATAGCCACCAAAACCAGCAACAGCTTCGACATTTAACTGTCTCATATAACGCATCGCACTCAGCGTTGCTTTCATAATTTTAAATGGCGCTACAAGTTTACGGATAACACCATTACCACGTACACCCTGAATATCAATCTGATAAATAGGAATATCATGTTGTTTTAAAAGTCGGTTTTCCATCCCTGTCGGTGTTGCAAGCCAAGACACTTGGCAACCCTGTTGTTGCAATTCTTTTGCAACCGCAAGGGCTGGGAATACATGTCCACCAGTTCCTGCTGCCATCATCATGACGTGTCGAGGTGTGCTTTGCTGAGGTTTGGTCACGGTCTAATTCTTCAATTCAAAAATAAAAAGTACGTACATTTTAGATATACAATTGTAATCACAAAGCACTACGGGGAAAAGTTTATTTACTTTTTTTCACTCAGTGCTTCATTGTTTTTTTCTACTGATTTACGAGTTTAAACCAATTTTATCATTCATCAGTCAAAAAATACTGAAGAAAGTGAGTTTTACATCAACTTCAACAAAAATTCACAGAGCACCTAACACGAGCGCTCTGTGTTCGTTTCATTTTTTACTACAATAAAGACTAAATCAATGAAACATTAAGTCCTAAACTGTTTTACCTGCTTCAAGTACAGCAAATAAATCATCTGCAATAGACGTTCCAAACTGATCATCAATTTCACGAATACACGTTGGACTCGTCACGTTAATTTCAGTGACATACTGACCAATAACATCTAGACCCACAAAAACCAAACCTTTTTCTTTTAAAAATGGTCCAACTTTAGCTGCAATCGCTTTATCATTTTCAGTTAATGGTCGTGCTTCACCCAAACCACCCGCAGCTAAATTACCACGAACTTCACCATTTTGCGGAATTCGTGCCAAGCAATAAGGTACAGCTTCACCATTCACCATCAAAATACGTTTGTCACCGTCGACTATTTCTGGAATATAACGCTGAGCCATTATTGGCTGCGTACCATTTTCAGTTAAAATTTCAATGGTTGAGCCAATATTCACACCATCTTGGTATAAACGGAAAATTCCCATTCCCCCCATACCGTCAAGTGGCTTGACAATAACGTCACCATGCTCTTTTAAAAATTCACGAATTAAACTTTGCTGTGAAGTAACCAATGTTGGTACTTGTAAATCGGGAAATTGGGTTGCAAATATTTTTTCATTACAATCACGTAGGCTTTGTGGTTTGTTAATAATCCACGCACCTTCTCGTTCCGCTTGTTCTAAAATATACGTGGTGTACACAAAGTTCATATCAAATGGTGGGTCTTTACGCATTAACACCACATCATATGTCGCAAGAGATTCTTTCTTTTGCTCACCCAATTCATAGTAGTGATTGTAATCTTCAAACACTTTGAGTGGTGAAATCAGACCAAAAGCTTTGCCCTGATCAATATATAAATCCTGTTGTAATGCATAACCTAACTCATGCCCACGACGTGATGCTGCCCACAGCATTGCCATCGTTGAGTCTTTTTTTAGGTTTACATTTTCGATGGGATCCATCACCACAAGTACACGCATACAATTGCTCTTATAAAATTTTGGCTTCCTTGGAGTATAGCCGAGATCAAATACAAAGTTTTCTGCTTTTTTTAGATACTTATCATAGATTCAATATAAAATTGTGTCTTTAAAAATTAATACAAAATATCGCATTATTCTGTTCAGTTCTTAGCCACTACTGTATTTTAAATAACTATAAATTATACTAGTGTTAAATCTATGAAAAATAATAAACAAAACTTTCAAACTGGGGTGCTCGTTGGTGTATTAAGTAGCTTTGCAATCGTTGGTTTAGGCTTTCTGGGGCAAAATGCTTATATGCAATATCAAATACATCAAGTTTTGGGGCATATCTCACAACAGCAAAAAAAATTTGCTGATCAAGTAAATCAACAGTATTTATCTAACAACAACGGACAACTCATTCAATTACTTCGGAAATCCTCAGACATTCAAAATACAATTATCCCTAACTTGCAAACTCAAGATGGTGTGAATTTTCAATTCAATCAATTGCAACTGATCGTTGACTTAAAAAACAATAGTAAAATTCCAGAAAAATTGGCGCAGCACAAAATTTACTATCAACCGCAATCATTAGATGGGCGAACAATTACTTCATGGCAATGTTTTTCAGATCTAACAGACAATATTCGACCAAAATATTGTCTCTATAGTGAAAAAGCACCTGATAATTCTAATCTTTTACGCCAAGCTATACTTGCAAACACATCCGAATATCGACGAGATCATACAAGATCAACACATACACCACCTATTGAAAATGATTGCACAAAATTTAAAACCAAACTTCCGCAACAATTTGATGTATTCGCCACAGGTGCATATTCAGGACGTGAATCCAATTATCAAATTGATAACAGCGGTCACCAAGCCAATGAAATGGATATACAAGTTCAACATACCCGCCCAATTCTACTTATTTTAGGTGCGTATGAACCCACTATTTGGAATATAAAATGGGAAGCGAATACACATATTGTAGGTGTTATCGCAACGGGATATCACACCCAAAAAGTCATTGGATTACCTAAATCTATTCCTGTATTAGAAACGACTTCTGAAAACTCACAGTGCGGTTATAGTTATGTTTCTAGTGACAATACCTCAGAAATCAACCAATTATCACAGAAAATTTTACAGCGTGATATTCAAGCCGTTGTCATTGCACAAAATGGACGAGCAACAATTGGAAATATCAACTCAAATGCACAACTGCAATTTTCCCAAGATCGCACAATGAAAGATGTGATTGATCGGAATGCTCCTTTAGCAGGGCAAGCAGGCATACAAGATGCAATTGCAAAAGGTCTACTCAGACCTGCAACTCGAGCAGATATTGACGCATGGAAAGCAGCCAATAATCGTGCGAAAAACATTCATACACCGCCAGTCGTTGGAGGTACATCCTCTTCTGGCACAGGTATGGAATATGTACATTTTGACCGTGCTTATGTGGTCTTAAAAGAAATGACGATGCCCGCAGGTTTATATGGAGCTCACTCGGTTACGATTTTTGTACCTGAAGGCGTACCACGACCTCAAGGCAATCCGGGACATTCAACCATTTATGAAATCAAATCGGGGAGTTGTTATGGTTCTAGTCCTGATTGCTTAAGACACTAATTTTTATAAATATTGATAGATTATTTTTAGATTGTTTCTCAATTCTTTAAAGAGCATTGAGAAACAGGATTATTACATTTTACAAATTATTTTTTTTATTTTTTTCAATAACTAAATCTTTTTTTGCATCATCTTTATTATTTCTAATCACATATTCATCAGCACTTTGTGGATCGGGTGGTAGGTTTAATTTAATTCGGCAACCACATTCAGTCTCAGATTTTTGAAATACTGTAATTTCAGCCTGTAAAGAAATGGGGCGACCAATAAAAAAATCAGTCTGAGCTAAATTCAAACACAGTTTTTCTGCATACTTTGGCTCTAGTTCACCGACTTTATGATCGTGGATACGCACTTGCACCACATAAGTTTGATTTTGTCGTGCCTCTTCACGCTGAACAAGTGCAGTTATATAAATCACTTCTTGATTAAATTTTAGCATCAATTCGTTTTGTAATTTTCGCTGAGCAATATAGCCCAAAGGTACCACAACACTAAATGGCAACAATGGATCAAGCTGATAGGGATACATTTGAAAATACATATCGCGTTCAATTTGATAACGCCCCCATCTACGTTGATCACTTTGGCGAATCACTAGAAAGCCAACAATCACGCAGATGATTATTAAAAGCAACCACAACATCTCAATCCGCTTCCCAATAAACTCAAATCCAAAATTTGTGCTAAAAATAAGGAGCGCATTGCTCCTTAAATTATAGAATGACTATTACATCGTTAGAAATCATTAATATTAGATACCGTATTTCACACGATAAGCTTCCATTTTTGCCAAAGCTTCTTGATCGCCTTTCGTATCTAAGAATGTCATCAAATCACGCATAGTAATCAGTGCATGTACAGGAATTTCTAACTCTTGCTGAACTTCCTGAATTGCAGACAATGTACCTTGACCTTTTTCTTGACGGTCAAGCGCAACTAATACACCTGCAATACTTGCACCCGCATTTTTCAAGATAGTAACCACTTCACGAATAGCTGTACCTGCAGTAATCACATCATCAATGATCCACACTTTTTTGCCTTCAACAGAAGCTCCAACCAAGACACCACCCTCACCATGATCTTTGGCTTCTTTACGGTTAAAGCCCCAAGGCACACTTTGACCATGCACTTGCGATAATGCCACAGCAGTTGCAGCAACAAATGGAATGCCTTTATACGCTGGGCCAAAAATCACTTCAACATTATTACACTGAGTGAGTTTATCGGCATAGCCCTGAGCTAATAATGATAATGCTTCACCGTCATTGAGTAAGCCTGCATTAAAAAAATAAGGACTCACACGACCCGATTTTAAAGTAAACTCACCAAATTTAAGCACACCACGTGATAATGCGAGTTCGATAAAAGCTTGTGGATCAAATTGAGCTTGCGAGGTCATGAGGTGCTCCAAAATTCATACAGAAAGGTTATGACTGCGCATGATACCAAAGAGTAGCTATCCAAGTGATCAAAAAATTTTAAGAGTTGTCTCAATTAATGTAAATGGTTTACGTGCATCTGTGACCAAAGGCTTACTTGAATGGCTTGAACAGTCCGATGCCGATGTGGTTTGCATGCAAGAAAGTCGCATTACCCACGCACAATGGACAGATAAATTTAAACCTGAAGGTTGGTATACGCATCTTTTTCCTGCTGAAAAAGCGGGTTACGCAGGTACAGCCATTTATAGTCGCCTTCCCTTTGTATCGATTACCGATGGCTTAGGTTTTGAACTTGCAGATAGCCAAGGACGTTTTATTTCAGCTGAGTTTGATCTTGGACTCGATCAACCTGTCCATATTTGCTCACTGTATTTGCCTTCAGGTTCTTCAGGCGATGAAGCGCAAGCACGTAAAGATCGTTTCCTTGAAGAATATTCAAAAATATTGAAACAATGGCGTGATGAAAATAAGTCTGTGATTATTTGTGGCGATTACAACATCGTACATAAACGTATTGATATTAAAAACTGGTCAGGTAACCAAAAAGCATCGGGCTGTTTACCACATGAACGTGCATGGCTCGATCATATTTATGATGAATTAGGCTATGTCGATACCTTCCGTGAAGTGCGTAAAGAAGCTGAAGTGTACTCATGGTGGTCAAACCGAGGGCAAGCTCGTGCGAAAAATGTTGGTTGGCGGATTGACTATCAAGCCTGTTCACCTGATTGGAAAGAGCGCACAGTCAATGCTTGGGTCTATAAGGAACAATGGTTTAGCGATCATGCCCCCGTCATTATTGACTATAAAATCTAAATTTAATTTTTTTCAATAAACCATATTGAGTGAACAACCGTTTACTCAATATGCGTAAATATCTCACATCGCTTGACGAAGTTGTGGATGTTTTTTCTACATAATAAACGGCATTATTGCTTCACGGCAAAGGGATGTGATCAGGATGATCAAATAGGGATAGGAAGCCGTAGGATGGATAGAAAATAGTTACGCAAGTGAATATTTTCCAAGGACGAAACAATGGACGTTGTATTGAGACCCGCATGATCAGGATGATTAAATGCGGGTTTTCTCTTTTATAGTCTTTAATTTTTTTATTTTCAATTAATATTTCCATTATTATTTATTAGAGTAAGACAAAACTTATTTTTATTATCATCAAAATCAAATAAAGCCCTGTCCACAACAACCAATTTTTATTATGAAGTTTTTTATCGTTAGATTATTATCACAATAATCTAACGAGCTATGTTCTTTTATCATTCTTATGCTTTATTGATTACATAATGCCAAATTTTCCTTACAGTTTTATGACTGCCTCAAATTTTTATTCAAACATCATTCATGCGTAAATTGACTGCTTTTGTTATGCTATTTTGCAGATTAAAGAATGGATCAACCTGATGTTAAAAATTTATGGTATCAAAAATTGTAGCTCTATGAAAAAAGCCTTTGACCTACTCACAGAACTCGGTATTGCATACGATTTTCATGATTATAAAAAGCAAGGTATTGATGCTGAAACGGTAAAAACTTGGCTCGATCAGGTTGGACAGGACATCATCTTAAATAAAAAAGGCACAACTTGGAAAAAACTAACCGAAGCAGAGCAACAACATGCACTTTCTAGTGAAACAAATTTGATTGAAACGCTGACAACGCATACAAGTATGATCAAACGACCGATTATTGAAAGCGATGACCAATATATTGTGGGCTTTAATGAGGATGCGATTCGTATATTGAAATAAATCCCCTGCTAAAAACTTCAAAATTTATTGATTAAAAAAGCCTGAATACATCAGGCTTTTTTAAAAATCTCTAAAGTAAAATTTTTTAATCAAATACTTAGATGTGTTTATTGCGCACGAATCCAAGTTTGATTACGACCTAAAGCCGATACACCAATATAACCGCGTAGATTCAATTTATTCCCCGCAAGCTCACCTTTTAGCTTGTAGGTTTTACCATTTTTAGGATCTAAAATAGATCCGCCTTCATAGCTTGTACCACCGACATTTTTAAGATTATGAACAATGGTCACGCCTTTGAGAGATTTGTTTTTATACGTCCCTTCACACTTCGTACAAGCATTTTCTTCACCTGGTGTCACTATGCTTTGGATCGTTGCAGAAAGGGTGCCGTTTTTCTGTTCTGTAAATTTTACAATAGCTTTTGGTTTGCCTGTTGCATCATCAATGGTTTTCCATACAGTTCCATTGAGTGGGTCTGCAGCATTAGCAAAAGTAGCAGTTGCGAGTAATCCTAACGTGAGTGCGATTTTTTTCATTTTTTTCATTTCCCTAGTCATATTTGACCTATATATTATTAAAAACTCAAAACAAATATGCAATTTTTCAATGTGACTATTTAGTGTAGCCTTGTAAATATTAGCCAATATTTCTTCATAAACAACTGCTAATTTAAAAAAAATGGACAAAATATGAAGTTTAATCCTGCTTTGAAACAATATCTTACAGAGAGCATTTTAAAGACAAGTTTTAAAATGCCTAGTCGTCTCAATATCCCACCCACTGCAGTGCGTTTTGCATTGGAACAACTCACTCGAGTTTTCCCCCAACATAAAGATGTAAAAATTCGTTCTTTACGCCTCGCAGGTATTCCTGCTGAAGAAATTAAACCACAAAAAAGTGCCACTCAATTGATCTTTCATATTCATGGTGGAGCATTTTTTGTCGGCTCACTCAAAACGCATCGGGCATTTTTATCTGAAATTGCGGTACGTACTCAAATGCAGGTGCTGCATCTTGACTACCCACTTGCACCTGAACATCAGTATCCTGAAGCGAGTGAAGCTGTTTATGATGCTTATCTACAACTTTTATCACAAGGTATTTTACCCAAAGATATTATTATTTCAGGCGATTCTTGTGGTGCAAATTTAGCACTTGCCTTAGCACTAAAACTGAAAAATGAAGATCCTGAATTGTTACCTTCGGGTCTGATTCTCATGTCTCCTTTTTTAGATTTAACATTGACAAGTGAGTCTTTACGTTACAATCAAAAACATGATGCTTTACTGTCAATCGAAGCCCTTGAGACAGGTATAGAATTTTATGTGCCCAAAGGCATGGATAAATCCCAACCTGAACTTTCACCTATTTTTGGTGATTTTGAAGGCTTACCTCCAACACTCGTTCAAATTGGTTCTAAAGAAATTTTACTCGATGATGCAAATCGCTTTGAAACCAAAGCCAAAGCAGCCAAAGTTGATGTAACATTAAAACTGTATACAGGCATGTGGCATAACTTCCAAATGTTTAGCCCATGGTTTGATGAAGCTAAAACTTCTTTAGCAGATATTGCAACTTTTGCGCATCGACTAGATCAAGATTAATACAAATATATATTATGAGCTTAAATCAAATTTAGGCTCAAATTTTAAATTTTGGACGTTAAATTTACTTACAATTTTAAGTTTTAAATTAACAATCTATAGTTTATATTTAAAAATAATAACAAATTAATAAATACCAATACTTTACGATATAGTCTTTCCCAAAAATAGGAATGTGACAAGATTAGTTATTCATCCAAATTATTAGAGCGCTTACTCTGATTATTTTTGTAAATAGTGTGATAAAATTCACTAATTTATAATTATTAATGAGTTAATTCAACAAATTAACGAATAAGTATGTTTGATCTTTATTATTTAAAAGCGTATATTTTCGTCAATGAGCAATAAAAATACATAAATAATCGGAGGAGAAATTTGCTATGCGAAATAAAATTTATTCCGAAAGACGTCGCAAATTACATACATTTTTTAAAAATGTGATTAAAAATTCGTTTATAAACGGATGGATTAATAACAACCAAACAATGGCAGATGATACGATTACAGACCCTTTAACAGGTCTATATAATCAATTTGGTATCAATTCATACTTAAAAGAATTACATCCACAAATTGGAATTAGCTATGCAATTGTGCTACTCAATGTCGATAACTATAAAGACATTCAAGCACAATATGGAATTAAAGCTGCTGAAGTCGCATTGATTTCAACTGCAAGTATTATTTCCGATAATTTGCGTGAAACCGACTTAATTGGTCGTTATGGCGAGCATGAGTTTATTCTTATTCTGAGCAATATTACCCTTGAATATGCAAACAGCGTTGCACGCCGAATTGCGGAAAATGTACAAAGTAAATTACTCAAAGTAAAAACTCAATCTATATTATTACAGGCAAGCTGTGGTATTTCTGTTTCTGAACAAGATGCTTATAGTGATGCCATTTTACAACAAGCAGATCAGGCACTTTTTGCAGCGAAATCGAATGGTATTAACCAAATTCGTGATCACAGTACTATTGCAAGCTAAGACCTAAAATAGAAATTGTTTACCGAAATAATTTCTATTTTATATTGTAATTTTTTATAGATCTGGATGCCCTATTATTAGTAGAACATCATTCCATATCTTCAGAGCATACCGCTCAACATACACATATGAATCTTGGAAAACAGACAAAAAAACTTCGCTTTGTTCTTAATAAAATATTACATAATAATATCATTATGAATTGGAGCAATCTCAATAAGTGCATCTTGATTTTAAGTCTTGCATGTACGATGCATTTGCTTTGGCTATTGTGGAAAATTTTTATTTTATTGACCCCTTCACTTTGGCATTGGGTCGATATGAGTTTATTGAAATTTCAAATTTATCTCAATCTTGCTAGTTTTTTTTTATTATTGTTTTTAATTTTGCCATGCTGGTTATTCCAAGGTAAACAATGGGCTGAAACAGCTCTTCCCTATGCCATTCTCAATATTTTTGTTGCCGTGATCATGCGTGATGGCTATCTGATTGGATTATTTAGTCCAGCGACCGTGATCGCATTTATTTGTATATCTGGTTTGGGGCTAATTCTATTTGAACACCGCTTTGTCTATTTCCCTCTAATTTTTGCTTGTATTGTATATATTATTCTCAGCTATCTGACGCTAACTCATGATTTACCTTATTCGCCTTTATTTACACCTGAACTTCTTTCACCCACTTTAAATATATTTTGGGTCAGTAGCATGGCTTATTTTGTAATACCAATCGCATTTGCTAGCTTAATCCTTTGCGAAATTCTACTTTTTCAATGGCGTCATCGTGAGTCTTTAATTAAAACCCTCAGCCAAACAGATCCATTGACCACTCTGTTTAACCGTCGCCATTTCAATGAACAATTAAAAAGAGTTCAAGCAGTTGCACACAACTATGCCATTATTCTACTCGACCTTGATCATTTTAAAACCATCAATGACCAATATGGACATAGCGTGGGTGACAATGCTTTAAAACAAGTTGCTCAATGCCTAAAATCTCATTTACCTGAACAAGATCTTGTTGCTCGTTTTGGTGGTGAAGAGTTTATTTTTTCTTTACAAAATATTACGCTAGAACAAACACATGCGATTGCTGAACACTGTCGTCTCGCCATTTCATATTTGCGCATTCCTGTATCAGCCGATAAATTTATTTCACTCACAGCAAGTTTCGGGCTAGCAATGTCAAACCCAACACAATGCATTGATTCTGTTATTCATTCAGCAGATAAAGCGCTATATATTGCAAAACAAAAAGGCCGTAATCAGGTACACATTTATCAAAGCTGATATTCATATTCATTTAAATAGAAGTTAGCTCAAGCTTTGCTTCAGCAATCCACTGAGCTATAGCAGGAACTTGTATTATTTTGTTCATATAAGCTTGGCTTTTTTGATTGGTGGGTAACCCATAACTTATTACCCTCATTACTACAGGTGCAAAAAAAGCATCGGCAATACTAAATTTACCAAATAAAAAATCTCCTGTTTGCTCATGTAGTTCCCAGATCTGTTCTACTCGCTGTAAATCATTTCGAAGGTCTGCATGCTGTTGCCATAGTTGTTGCCCAAGTTCTTTTAAATTGGCATGAATATTCATGGGACAATAAGAACGTAATGCACTAAACCCACTATGCATTTCTGCACAAAGTGAACGTGCCCTTGCACGCTCTAGAGTATCTTGTGGCCACAAAAGCTTTTGTGGAAATTGTTCAGCAAGAAACTCACAAATTGCAAATGAATCCCAAATCGAAAAATCATTAATCACTAAAATAGGTACTTTGCCAACAGGATTCATAGATTGAATGGTTTGCTTAAATATCCCATCAGCTAAACCATCTAACTGGACTAAATGTTCTGTAAATTCAATGTCAAAATGGCGACAGACCAACCATGCTCTCATTGACCAACTTGAATATTTTTTATTTCCAATCCATAAATCCATGACAACCTCTTTTTATATTCGTTTTCAGTTTAATCAAATTTACAGTGCATAAAAAAGAGTGGCGAACCACTCTCTCATATTATTATATGGTCAATAGCTTATGATCTTAGAACAAGAACGAAATCCCTAAACCACCATTATAAGCTTTGTCACGACCTTCCAAATCAATACCAATGCTCGCATCGAGTTGCGTACGGTCATTTAATGCATAAATTAAACCTGTACCCAAAGCATACTCATAAGGCTGGCTTTCAATTTTACGGTAAACAAATTCTGAGTAACCTGATAAATTTCCTACAATTTTATAGCCAACAGTTGGAATTGCAGTCACGCCCCACTCACCATCTTGAACTTGATAATTCATCGTTAAGCTTGTAGTCAGTAAGTCGTTATATTGGTAGTCTAAAGCTGTTCCGATGCTATAAATATCATCTTCTGCAGTAAATCCTTCGTTACCTGTTGCAATTTGTGCTTGCGCTAAAATTGCCATAGATAATTTATCATCATCTAGATCAATTGCTTTTTTCAAACCAATACTGACATCGCCTAAACCTGAATCATCAAATTTATCGCCCTTGTATTTGACTTGAGTCCACGCAGGACCTTGCCAACCAAGTTGTAATTCTAAACCTGATGCCAAACCTGTACGAAGTAACGTATCACCGTTTAAAGACAGTGTTTTTTGCTTAGCGCCATCAACAGTAGACTCGGTATAGTTTACGCTTGGTAAACCTTGCTCCCAAGCCACTTGTCCTACAGGTGTAATACCTGTACCAAAACCGCTTCCTGGACGATCAAATGAAAAGTCCGCAGCCATACTTCCCATACTCACAGTAGAAGCAAGGATTAAAGTCAATTTTTGCATTGTTATCATGTTATTACTCAGGGCTCTATTAATTCAATTCTTTTGACATCTTCGCACCACGACTACGCAGTAACTCAAGTGTTTCTTTTTCTTCAGGTAATGCTTGTGACCAATCAATTTGATCAAAATCTTGATCAAAGAATAGATCACTAATCGATGTTAAAATAGTTTTACCTTCTTCATCACGGGTATTTGGATTAACCTGATGATCAAGTAAGCGTAATACCGCAGGTGTACATGCTGCACTTGCTGCATCCCAAAGCGGACCATAGCTTTCTTCAGCATCCCACAAATGTAGATTCGCTTTTGCCAGAATAAGTGCATCCAAAATATCAAGATGTACTTGTAAAGTCTGTTGTTTTTGTTCAGCCGTCAATTCTTGACCTGCTTCATAGGCTTCACAAATAGCTTCCCACCATTTAAATAAACCATCTGACCATACTGACACAGCAGGACCTTTTTCAGGATCAATAAAGTTTGGATCAAGACCGTCTGCGAGCAGACGCTGAACCTGTGCAAGATCTAATTCTTCCAAGGCTTGTAAAAAAACTTGCTGCTGCGCATTTAACATATTGATCACTCTTTCTATCTGAATAAACATTATGCCGAATTCTTGTCAACTTTATCTAGGGTCTGATGAAAATTTATACTAATAATGTATTTTTTATCTATTCAACTTAACGATATTGAAATCAACTAACATTTTTTAATTCTAACTCATTATAAAAATATCTAAGCCATTCTAAAATTAAAGATTTAAATAAAGAAAAATTATGTATTATTTTTCAATTTTTTTAAAAATTCACGCATAAAAAAAGCCCCGAAGGGCTTTTTTGTATTATTTAAATGTCGATCTATGCTTCATCAAGATCAGCATCGACATCAGCAAGCTCAAGCTTACCTCCACGAATATTTTCTTTTTTCTCAAGTACATGCTCAAGACTACGTTTTACTCGTTCAATTGCACCGTGCAGTGAAGTATCAATATTTTTACCGTTATGGGTAACAACGACAGGTTTTAAACCAGCAGCTTTCACTTCAATCATGCTACGGATGTCATCATCTCCGCCCTTGTCACCATTTTCATCGCTAATATGTACTGAAATTTGCGTAATACGCTCAGTATGACGCTGAAATTCATTATTCAACTCATCTCGCACATAAGTAATTAAACGATCACTATTTTGAATATTTTTATCGGTACGGATTTCAATGTTCATAAATTATCATCCTCTTTCTTTAATTGAGAGTTATAGAATTTGCACAAAATTTTATATTTTGGGCTCAATTTTAGCTTGCTGTTCCATATCAGCTTGATCATCTTCAATGTACTGGAATATACCTCCACAATTGATCGGATGAACACCTTTGAGTCTGCAGATTCGTGTTCTTATGTCTTCAATATCAAGCCTTATTGGAAAATATGCAAGTACATTTTTCAATTATTTATGAAAACAATATGAAACTTGACAACTTGTTACACTTGAATTCATCTGATTGTTTTTTATTAATTTTAAAATAATTTTTTTTGATCAAAAGTCATCCAAATATTATTTTAAAATGTCTTTTGCTCTGTCTTTTAATCAATTGCTACAATTTTACATTAAAGACAGCATTTACATTATTCTTCAACGTCTGATCAGTTTTAACTTTATTTTTGCTTAATAATCTGTATCCTTAAGGCGCTTTCTTGGGGGAGAGATTAATCACATGAAACTGACTCAACTTGCAACAATTTGTGCCTTAGCAACAACTGCGACATTCACTCAAGCTGCGCCTATTTGGCAAGACTTCAGCTTAACTGGACTTTATGGTGAAAACTATGAAGTTGTCGATGAGCAACAAACAACGCTGACCGTTGAATATGCTGCAAAAGTAAAATATGCAGATGTATTCTTCTTTATGGATCGTATGCGTGGCGGTGATGACAATAAACTGACTTATTTCGAGTTATCTCCTCGTTTAAGCCTTGGTGAAGTGTCTGGAATGAAATTTTCTGCTGGTCCTGTTAAAGATGTATTAATTTCAACTACATGGGAAAGTAACCAAGACGATTTTGGTAACGATTTTGACAACTTCCTTTATGGCGTTGGTTTTGATCTTGCTATTCCTTACACACAATTTGCAAGTGTAAACTTTTACCGCGCGAATAATGACATCCAAAAAGATGACTATCAAATGACCATCACTTACGGTGTGCCATTTAAACTAGGATCAGAAGATTTCCTAGTTGATGGTTTCCTAGATTGGTCAACTGCTGAAAAAGATGATGTTCCTCATGCAAGCGAACTCAACTGGACAACTCAGTGGAAATGGAATGCAGGTAAACACATTTCTCCAGATACACGTTTATACTTAGGTATTGAACATTCTGTGTGGAATAACAAATTCGGCATTAAAGGCAAAGACGAAAATAATGTCAGCGCTTTAGTTAAATATCACTTCTAATTCGATATTTAACAATGTTTTTGAAAAGCAAGACTATGGTCTTGCTTTTTTATTGCCTGATCAATCAGATGATCTACAATAAAATATAAATAAGCTACCATGCCGTCTTTTATGAATTTAATCATCCGCCCCGCTCAGCTACACGATATTCCATATATTATGCAAATCTACAATGCTGAAATTGAGCATGGTGTTGCAACATGGAATAATCAACCAAAATCATTAGAAGAATATCAGCAATGGTTTCAGTATTTACAGGAAGCAGAGTTTCCACTATTTGTCGCAGAAGAAACAGAAACTCAAGTCATTTCAGGCTATGCTGAATATTCCAGTTTTAGAAATTTTAATGGTTATGATCAAACCGTTGAGCATGCTGTCTATATTGATCCGAAATTTACACGTTTGGGCTTAGGCAAAGCATTAATGAGTAAATTGATTGAACATGCTACCGCTCATCACAAGCATGTTATGGTTGCAGCAATTGATTCAGAAAATATAAGTTCCATTCAGCTCCATGGAAAATTAGGCTTTAAACAATCGGGTTTTATGCCCGAAGTTGGGGAAAAATTTGGAAAATGGCGTGACTTAGTGTTAATGCAATTAAATTTAGATGAATCTCATTAAATCAGAAATATATTTTAGGATTAGCATCATGATAAAAACAATTTTTTCAGGATCGCTTTGCGCTTTAGGATTAATCGCAATGACCTCCACTCATGCAGAGCTCTCTTATGAACAAGAGTTACAACAAGGCTGTGCCAAATTAAAACAATATGCCAATAATGGAAAAAAACTCTATGATCAAAAACAATATAAAAAAGCATTAGAGCAATTTAAAAATCAAGCATCTTGGTCTCAATTCTGTATGCTGAATGCTGATGATACTACAGTCAAAGTTAGCGATCGTGATGTTGCAATCGCCTATAATAATGTTGGTTTAACTTATGCCAAAATGAATCAGCCTTTATGGGCACGAGCATGGTATTTACTCAATATTCGAGATGAAATAGAACCTCAAAGTACCCGTTTTAATTTACAACAACTACCAAAGCCAAAACCATCGACAGACTTATCAGGGCAATATGTGCGTTATGCTGGTTTTGGTGAGTGGAATTACCTTACTGTCAAAAATAATAAAACTTCTTATCAAATTGAATTTGATGGCTTATATATGGGCATTCGCAGTCTGGTTTATGGACCAAATATGGGAGAATTTGATATCACAATGCCACTTTCTAAAAAACAAGCCGTTTACCGTTATGAAGATTGTAAAATTGATTTAAATTTTAAAAGTGATACTACTTCTGGAAACTCAATTAAAGTTACACAAAGTGATGGCAATTCAGGCTGTGGTTTTGGACACAATGTATATGCAGATGGTATTTATTTTAAAGTTGAAAACAATTAAGAATTTGATATTTATATGTTTTAATGCATATATAAATATTTGAAATAATTTGGTGGGTTAATGGCTAAATTCCTGAATACGAGCGCAACAAATTTCTTTTTAGAAGAACTGATTAAAAATGCAAAAGAACGTCTTATTTTAATCAGCCCATATCTCAGACTCAATGATCGGATCAAAGAATTATTAGAAGATAAAAATCGTCTGAAAATTGATATTCGTATTATTTATGGTAAAAGTGATTTACACCCAGATGAAATTAAATGGATGCAAAAGTTAGAATATATCCGTATCAGTTTTTGCAAAAACTTACATGCTAAATGCTATTTAAATGAACAAAGCTGTATTATTTCTAGCCTTAACTTATACGAATTTAGCCAAGTCAATAACAATGAAATGGGAATTTTAATTCAAAAAGATGATGATTTTGATGTTTATAAAGATGCTTATGAAGAAGCTCAACGTATTATTCGTATTAGCGATGAAGTTAGAATCTCACTTGATGAAGTCAATATAGAAAATACAAATGAAACTATTGTAGAAGCCAATGAAAGTTCTAACAAATTAACTTCATCTAAATTAGCAGCAAAACATAAACTTAAAACGGCAGAACTTCTAGAAAAATTTGTAGAAAAGGGCTTGTTGACCTTAAATGAAAATGGAAAACACTTTTTGACGGAGCAAGGCAAAGCTATAGGCGCTGAATTTAAAACAAGCCAATATGGTGGCTACTTCCTATGGATTGAAAATATGGAAATTTAATCATAAAAAATCCCCGATCATCGGGGATTTTTTATGAACAATCAAACAACTAAATCAGCCAAATTACCTTTCTGTTCAAGCCATTCTTTTCGGTCACTCGCACGTTTCTTTGCCAAAAGCTTATCTAATAGACCTGTTGTGAACTGCGTATCATCCAAATCTAACTGTACCAAACGGCGGGTATTTGGATCTAAAGTCGTTTCACGTAATTGACTGGCATTCATCTCACCCAAACCTTTAAATCGGGTAATTTGTGGATTTTTTGATTTTACTTTTTTCAAAATAGACTCAAGTTCACTATCATCTAAAGCATAGTAGACATCTTTAGCATCATCTATACGATACAACGGCGGCATTGCAACATATAGGTGTCCTTCTTCCACCAAAGTTGGAAAATGCTTCACAAACAAAGCACAAAGCAATGTCGCAATATGTAAACCATCTGAGTCCGCATCGGCAAGAATACAGACTTTGCCATAACGTAATTCTGACAGATCATCACTGCCCGGATCGACACCGATGGCTATGGCAATATTATGAACTTCTTGAGATGCCAGTACTTCATCGGAAGAGACTTCCCAAGTATTCAAAATTTTCCCACGAATTGGCATGATCGCTTGGAAATTTTTATCTCGGGCTTGCTTAGCTGAACCACCAGCAGAATCACCCTCTACAATAAATAATTCAGATTCTTCAAGCGTATGCCCAACGCAATCTGATAATTTTCCAGGTAAAGTTGGACCTGCAACAATTTTTTTACGCTCAACTTTTTTTGCGGCTTTTAAACGGCGACCTGCTTTAGCAATCATCATTTCAGCAAGTTGCATGGCAACGTCTGAGTTTTGATTGAGCCATAAAGCAAAAGCATCTTTGGCAATATTGAGCATAATATTCGATGCTTCACGGCTTGAAAGACGTTCTTTGGTTTGCCCTGAAAATTGTGGTTCTTGAAACTTGAGTGACAAAATATAATTTACGCCATCCCACACATCTTCCGCAGAGAGTTTCATATTACGTGGCAACAAGTTACGCAGTTCACAAAACTCACGCATTGCATCAGTCATACCTGAACGCAAGCCATTCACATGGGTACCGCCTTGTGCGGTTGGAATAAGGTTCACATAACTTTCTTGAACCTGTTCACCACCCTCAGCATTCCAACAAATAGCAAATTCAGCATTCGCACGCTCACCTTCACCTGTAGCAACATAAGCAGGATCAGGCACAATTTCCCGATCTTCCAGTTCATCCATCAAATAGTCGACAAGACCATTCTCAAATTGCCACTCTATTGTTTCACTATTAATTTCATCAATAAACGTAATTTTTAAACCTGCAGCTAAGACAGCTTTGGCTTTTAAATTATGTTTCAGTGCTTTTAAGGCAAATTTCGGTGAATCAAAATATTTTTCTTCTGGCCAAAAACGGACAGTTGTTCCTGTAGCACGTTTAGGTGCTTTACCTTCTAAAACTTCGAGTGGTGCAACAGGTTCACCATGCTCAAATACCATTTTATAAAGGTTACCTTGACGCTGTACTTCAACTTCCACACGATCTGACAAAGCATTGACCACAGAAATCCCGACACCATGTAAACCACCTGAAAATTGGTAATTATCTGTGCTGAATTTACCGCCTGCATGTAGTTTAGTCAGAATAATTTCAATACCACTTTGACCATATTCAGGATGAATATCGACTGGCATACCACGACCATTGTCTTCTACGGACAATGAACCATCTTTATAGACTTTTACTGTAATTTTATTGGCGTGACCTGCAAGTGCCTCATCGACAGCATTATCAATCACTTCTTGCGCCAAATGGTTTGGACGAGTGGTATCGGTATACATCCCTGGACGACGTCGAACAGGATCTAAACCAGATAAAACCTCAAGAGATTGGGCTGTATAAGACACGTTAATATTTTTCCTTTTATTTTACGGAGTAGGATAAAAATTCCAACAGCATTGGAATTTTATCTGCAAAATTTTCCATCGCATGATTGCCATGCATTTCTGTCATGGTCATTGATGTATGAGATGTTGCACTATAATACCTTTCAGCATCGCGATAATCCAAAATTTCATCGCCTTGTTGCAACAAAACCAAGAGTTTGTCTGCATCCTGAACAAATGGTACGGCTAACTGCTCAAGGTCATCAAGTTGTTGCTGATCAAGTATCCAATTTTCACTGACCTTATAAGGTAACTGCGAACCAATATGCTCCTGAAACAAAAGCCATGGTCGCATAGCAGGATTAATCAAAACAGCAGGTACACTATGCTTCGCGACCAATTGTGTCGCATAGAATCCACCTAAGCTACTTCCGACCAATACCACATCATCCAATTGCCTAATCAAATCAGATATTGTTTCTATGACTTGCAATGGAGGCATATTTAAATCAGGTAGATGTACTGTATACGATGTATAAAGTGTACAGTAGTCTTTTAGTTGTTGTCCTTTGATCGATAACGCGCTACTTTGAAAACCATGTAAATAGAGAATATTCATATCTAAAAAATTTGCTTTTGTTTAATAAACGCTCTAATTATTAGTGTGACCAAAATCACATTTTTGTTTTAATTTGTATGTATGACTAAATTGTCCGACAAAAAATTAAAACTTTAACGTAATCATCAGTATTTTAGAGATGTTCAGGATGAACACGTTAATACAATGATTTGAGGATTTATACCTTGATCCTCATCAAAAAGAAAGCATTGGAATGCGTATTAAGATAATTGAGGATAATGGCATATGACTAGTTTAACACCACTGCACGAAACCTATTGTAAATGGGATCGTTCTCCGCCAAGTCAGGCAGATGTATTGGAGGGTTTAGCACAGTTGCTAAGCGCACCTGTCAGTAGTGTTGCACAAGATCTAATTCGCTCTATCCAGCGTGAAGTTTTATTGAGCCTATTTGGACTAAGTAAACAAAAAGCTAAACGTTTTCAAAATTCTCCTATCGTCGAAAAAATTTATACGCTCGGATTTAATAGTCTGCAAACTTATAGCAATCATTTGCTTGCGCCAGCTTTGCGTAAAATCATTGAGCAGTTTCCTAATCTGCATGAAAAACCACTGACCTACACGCTGAACTTTTTAATCAGTGTTTTAAATGGTGTATTGGGAGATTACTTACTTGCCACACATAACCCACTTGCGATTACGAGTAATTTATACGATCACTATGGTGCTTTACAGCAAGGAGATTTAGCTGGTCGTGTGGTGATTTTTTCACATGGCTTATGTATGAATCATCAGGATTGGACAAGTCGTGGTAATGGTGGCATAGGTGAAAAACTATTGGCTCAACGTGATAACAACACCATGTTGTATTTACACTACAATACAGGTCGACGTATTTCAGCCAATGGTCGTTCTCTTGCCAATATACTCGAAGATTTAGTGAAACGTAATCCACGCATTACAAGTATTGACCTAATTGGACATAGTATGGGGGGACTAGTCTCACGTAGTGCTTTGTTTTACGGCAAGCAAAATATGCATCAATGGTTACATATGGTTGAAAATTTAGTCTGTCTTGGTTCACCCCATCATGGTGCAGTATTAGAACGTTTTGGTTTTGCGCTACAAGATAAAGTAGGACGTTTCCCTTTGATTAAATTGATTAGTCACATTGTCAATATTCGCAGTAACGGTATTTTAGATTTACGTTATGGTAGTGTGCGTGATGATGATTGGGAACATAACGCTGCACGTATTGGTCAGGTTGATGATAATCGCAAACCCGCACCGCTTCCTTCACATATCAATACTTTCTTGGTTGCAGGAACACTTGAGTTTGAAAATCGTAAAAATCGCACGCTTAAAGTGATTGGTGATTATTTGGTGAGTGTAAAAAGTGCTTTAGGTGAACATCCAAATCCACGCTATCAACTAAAACTACCTGAATCGCATAAAGCTGTATTTTATGGTTTGAATCATTTTGAAATTCAATTTCACGCTGAAGTTGCAGAGCAAGTTGCAAAATGGTTTTATCCGCACCATGACGAAATTGCAGAAGAACAAATCCGTAAATACTTAATCCAACTTGAAAATCTACAAGGTATTGTAGAAACCTAAAAATAAGAAAAGCCCGTTTCAACGGGCTTTTCTTGAATCAAATTTACAAGAAAATTAAGCAGGATATTTTCTAACTAGTTGCCACAAACTCACCAAAATCAAAACAGCAAAAAATGCAAATGACCATACAGGTAATGACTGACCTAAGAAGGTCCAATCAACCATCGCACATTCGCCTGAGCCTTTGAGTACATTTTCAAAGACTGACTTCAATGGCAAAGTATCAACCCAATAATCCAAACCTGGACCACAGCTAGGCACTTGATCAGCTGGTAAGTTTTGCAGCCAAACATGACGTGCGGCTACACCTGTCGACCATCCAATCGCAAGCGTACCTAAAAAAGCATAACCACGTTTCAATCCTGTAGATTTTGGATTATGTAGAAATGCAATTAGCGAAATCAACCCAAGCCCAATTAAGCCAATACGCTGGAACACACAAAGTGGACAAGGCTCAAGTCCCTGAAAGTGTTCGAGATACAGCGCAAAAGCCATGCCTACAACGCTAGCAATAAATAAAAAACCACTGACAACACGATAACTACGCCACTGCATGGCTATTCCTCTTATTTTTTATTTCAATACATCATTTAACGTTTATCTAAATTGTTTCAAATAATGTTCAAAACTTACTGTTGTATCTTGCTCAAGTTGTTGTTGCTTGTCTTTAGATGACACTGCAAGCTGTTCAAAATACGTTAAAAGTTCATCACTTAATACATGTTCTTGGTAATTTTTTACATGTGTTAAAGCCATAAAACTACCAAAACTCCATGTACCACCATGTTTCAATGTATCTGCAATCACTTGAGCAGATAGAGTTTTTTCGACATGATTAATACGTGTTTTCATCAACTGCATTGAATTACTGTAGATGTCCGTTGCGTAGGTTTGATTGAGTAAATCAGCCAAAGGTAACATTGCCGTTATATGTAAATTCAACCAATCTACTAGCAAATACTCAGCATTCGGCTCCAAAATTTTAGCATTCGGCGCTCGACCACGGTTGACCACTTCTGCCTGATTTTGATCAATCAAATCTTGTTCACTTTCAGGTAAATCAGGACTATCTTTGAGTAAACAATACAGCGCTATCACTTCTAAGAATGCTGCGGTATCTTCATTAATCCCAATATCACTATACGGATTGACATCAACCGCACGTAATTCGACATAAGCTATACCACGGTTTGCCAAAGCTTGTGATGGGGTCTCACCTGCCTCAGGTATCTGTTTTGGTCGAACTAAACTGTAATATTCGTTTTCAATTTGTAAAACGTGATCATTGATCTGAATCGGTTCGCCATTGGCATCGTCTAAACCTAAACGACTAAAAGGTGGGTAAGGCGTATAAACTGCTTTTTGTAAATCCGCCACATAATCTTTTAAATTATTATAATGAATACCCAATTGTTTCTGCGCTGAGTTTTGATAACCAAATCGCCCCATACGGAGTGCCGTTGCATACGGTAAATATAATGTACCTTTAATCAAAGGCAATAACTGATGCTCACGCCCTGTCATAAAACACTTACAAACAGATGGACTCGCCCCAATCAAATAGGTGACAAGTGGTGTTAAGCGGATAAAGTTACGTACTAATCCCAAATAACGATGACTACGATAATCCTGCAAACTCAAAGCTTTTAAGCGGTCATCTACTTCATGTTGTTGTAATGCTTCAAACACTTCATTCGGAAATGAAATATTGTAATGTACGCCTGAAATGGTCTGCATACGGCGACCATAACGCACACCTAAACCACGACGATAAAGTGTTTTAAATTTACCAATATTAGATGAACCATACTGTGCTAGACGAATATTTTCTTCTTCGTCATCAAGCATACATGGCATGGACAATGGCCATAGTTTTTCATCTTCAAGTAAATGACGATTCACCACCGCATGAATATCTTTTAAAAAATTCAATGCTTCAGGAATATTTGCTTTAGGTGGTGTAATAAATTCCATTAAAGCTTCAGAATAATCTGTCGTAATATGCGGATGAGTCAATGCTGAACCCAATGTCTCAGGATGATTGGTCTGAGATAAAAAGCCGTTGCCTTGCATACGCAGACTTTCACGCTCGATACCACGCAGCATGCCTTTAAATAGTGCAGCATCTGCCCAAGTCGGTAAAATGGCTTGAGTGTTGGCTTCTGGTTGACTCATTGCTTACTCTCTTATCTTAAAGAACATTTTCAAATCAAATGATTCAACTGCATTATATCGTGTTTTTACGATACAAAATCATGACAATAATAAATTCAGGTTGAATATTCTTAATCCATTACGGCAATTATTTATCACAAAGTCTACCGATAAGACATCTGAAATTTGTGATTTGCTTTATAAATGATGACAAAACAAGATCTAATTCAAAATTATGAGTATTCATTGATCTTTTATTTATGCTGAAATATTGAAATTAAGGCATCAAGCTTGCGATATAAGCACGATGATAAGTTACTGATTTAACAAAAATCAGCTTGAAATTTAGACTAAATCTATCATTTTAGAATGTAGGGCAGTCTAAAATCGAATTGTTTCTAAAACACCGTAAAAGCTTGATCATTCAAGCAGTACATCATCTCCCCATCATCCATCCACTTTTTTAAGAGGAACGAGATATGAAAAAAACACTAATCGGTCTAACGCTCATGACCGTTCTAACACTATCAGGCTGTGCGACAACACTCAGTAAGCCTCGTACATTTGATCAATTGGGACAGTACACTACAGTTCCCCTAAATGATCACAGTTATCGAGTCAGCTTTCAGGGCAACAGCAATATGAGCTTTGGTACAGCAGAAGAAATTACGCTATTAAAATCTGCTCAAGTCGCCCTGCTCAATGGTTTTAATTATTTCAAAGTACAAGATGATCCAAGTAACCGCAGCCAACAACCACCACGTAAAGCTGTGGTTTACCCAACGCCAAGCTATTATCCTTATGGATGGGGTTACCGTCGTCCGTATTGGAATGATCCATTTTATGACATGCCTCAAGTTGTCACACTTGATCCAGTACAAGTAGCATATACCATTGATTGTTTTAAAGATAAAAAATCTGCCCCTGATGATGCTTTTGATGCTCGTCTGATTTTACAATCTTTAGGACAAAAATATGGACTTAGTCCGACAGGACAGGTCATACAACCTGAACCAACTACGGTAACATCGAAGTAGACATAATTAATTTCAAAACAACGATACAGGACGATCAATGAGCGGAACTGAAACTACAGATATCCCGAGCCTAAACCGCAGTAAACGCCTTGCAACCATTGCGCTGATTGTGGCTGTATTGGTTTGGATTGCGTTAATCATTTCCGCCAAACTTCTCCCTGAATATATATGGCTCATTCATATTTTCATGCTCGGTGCAGAAGCGGGTGTGGTTGGTGGCCTTGCCGATTGGTATGCTATTACCGTTCTGTTTCGTAATCCTTTCGGGAAAATTCCAATTCCGAGGTTTTTACGTGATCACACCGAAATTATTCCACGTAACAAAGCCCGTATTGCCGAATCGATGGGTAAGTTTGTACAAGAAAATTTTCTCTCTCCACAAGTGGTCGAAAGAAGTCTAAATAATACTGACTTGAGTCTTGCTATCGGGAAATGGCTCGCTAATCCGAAAAACAACACTCAAATTGTTGATGTTATTCAACAAACAGTACCGAAAATTTTTGAATTTATTGGTCAAGAACAAATTGGTCGTTTTATTCAAAACAACAGTGTGCAATGGATTCGTAATACGCGTGTCAATCATCTTGCAAGTGAAATGTTACGTGCTGTTTTAGAAAATGATTTTCACCAAGATGTATTACAGCGTGGACTTGATGTTGCCCACGAATGGATGATGAATCACCCTGAGAAAACTCGTGAATTGACTCAAAAGCTATTTAAAGAACTTGGCGTTTCTCGCCTTGCTAAAGGTGCAAGTTGGATTGGGATTGATGTTGAGCAACGTACCATTGATTCTTTACTTACCAAAGTCGAGTCAATGCTTGCTGACCCTGAGCATCCAATGCGCCAGCACATTGAAGATATTGCCAATGAACTCAAAAACCAGCTTGCAGATTACAACAGCCCTGCAAGCCTACGGTTAAACGAAACAAAAAATGCACTTTTGGACAGTGAGTCTGTACTAAATTTTATGACAGGTGCTGTCGTCATCTTATGTGATGGTATTAAGTCCGATTTAGAAAAATCTGATTCAGGCATTGCTATGAATTTGCGTGTTGCTATACAGCAAGTGGGTGAAAATCTGTTGCTCAATCAATCTGTTCGCGACCTGCTCAATGACCGTATGAGCGGTATTGCAATCAATTTAAGTGATCAATATAGCGAAAAAGTCATTCGTTTTATTAGTGAGCGTATTCACGAATGGGACTCTCGTGAAATGATTGATAAAATTGAAAATGAAGTCGGTGGTGACTTACACATGATTCGTGTCAATGGTGTGGTTGTTGGCGCATTTATTGGTTTAACGCTCGGTGTGATTCGCGCCATTATTGATTTTGTAATTTAAGTAAAAATCCTTTCCATCTAACATAAACTGATAATTCATTGCTAAACTGAAATACATTAAAAAGCTCATTCTTGCAATAATGAGCTTTAGATGTAAACTTATGATTCAAAATGAAATATGGATTTTAAAATACTAAAATTTGATTTCACATCAAATGTTTATACAGATATTAGGCAGCATCATTTTGATTTTTCAATCAAGAATAATGGATGATGTATTTTAAATTTACGTTAAATCTTTTTATGATTGAACTTAAATGACTTTTTGATCTAATTTAAACAATTGATTTAAAGATGTATAAAATGTGCGACCATCTAAATTGAGGTCTACTTCAATTCCTGACTGCAAAAGAATTCTTTTGCCTACTTCAACTTCTTTTGAACCTTGACGTGTATTTTGCATTTTATTTAAGGGAATTAAAGAAACGATTATTTCCGTACCATTTTTAGATTTTGCAACTAAACTATTTTTTTCTAACAACGTATATCCTATTTTTTAATGCCTTTCCAACATGGAAATGGCTTGAACATTAAATTCCAGACGATAAAAAAGCACTAAAAAGTGCTTTTTTAAAGCATCTTACAACTTATACTGCAACGATGTTTACAGCATTTGGACCTTTAGGACCTTGAGTAATGCTGAATTCAACTTGTTGGCCTTCAGCCAAAGTTTTGAAACCTGAGCTAGCGATTTCGCTGAAATGAGCAAAAACGTCTGGACCTGATTCTTGTTGAATAAAACCGAAACCTTTAGTTTCGTTGAACCACTTAACAGTACCTTTAACAACAGTTGCATTTGACATAGTAAAATCCTACTAATTTTTAATAAATTTAGCCGTTTAACGGGCTAGTTATAACTTTGAAAATAATAAAGCATGAACTTAAAATCTAAAAAACGAAGGATTATAAACTAAAACTGCGATACTAAAGAAGATTTACCGAAACAAGACTTTTTTTTCTAGTCGAGAAGTATTATACCAAAAAAAACCAAATAATCAAGCAAACCATGAGCTATATTATCTTTTGAATCCAACTTACTCACAAAAACTATTGATATATAAGTAAATTTAAATATTTACATTGTTGAAAAAATATTCTTTCCAAATATCTTAGCTATATTTAGCTTTACGAAAAGCCAGATAAAATGTCTGGCTTTTTATATAGCTCATAAGCTACAACTATTTGCTCCAACCAAATTTTTTAAAAATCACCAAGCCTTCTGATGACTTTAAAAAGTCTATAAATTTCTGTGTTTCCGAGTTTTTCTCGCCTCGTTCCGTCAATGCCACACCCATATCACGATAAATTACTAAATCACGTTCAATCGGAACAATTTGACCAATATTCGGATTACTTACACCCCAAATATTAAAAACTAGCCAAGCATCGTAACTTTTATCTTCTTCCCAAGCCTTTTTTGCTAAACCTGTATTTTGTGCATATAAAGCAATATTTTTACGGAAATCTTTGGTTAATTGAATTGTACCCGTCCTCCCAGCAATATCTTCCCACATACCGACTTGCCCCGCACCATGCGTCACTAAAACTTTTATATTTGAGTTCGCTAAATCTTTAAAGCCTTTTATATGCTTAGGATTACCATCTCTCACCAATATTGCAGCAGGACGTAAATATAAAGGCTCAATTGATAACTTAACAATTTGATCTAAAAAGGTGATTTCTAAATCCGACATCATGGCTTCAGAGCCGCTATAGAAAATATCTGCATCAACTTTCGCTTGATCGACCCATTGTTTGGTTGGCCCAGCCGTAACTTTAACTTCTATCCCAGTTTGATTCTGAAATTGTTTAGCTGCTTCCTGCATGGCTGGAGCAGGACCTCCGGGGCCATAAACATGTAATGCTGCCAACGTTGGCATCGCAAAAGAACAAAGTACTAGAGATAATGCATAACGATTAAATTGAATTTTTTTGAACATTTCTATTTCCTTGAAGTAGATTAAAAATAATTTAATCGCGTCATTCATGTGCCTTTTTTCATTTGATGCCATTGGTTAAACGATTTGATGTAAATATGTATCCACTCTATCGCTTATTTTAATCCGCAATATCTGAGTAATTTTCTTCGTCACATTTATACAAATTACTTCTGTCTAGAGTAAAACTGTACATGAGTGAAGTTCGGCTATTTAGCTCTAAAAAATGACCTGCTACACTCAAAGCAATCTTTTTAATCGAATTTGTTCGTCATGATCGAAATCCATTCCAAACTACCTGCACAAGGCGTGACTATATTCAGCATCATGACAGCAATGGCACAACGCTTAAATGCACTCAATCTTTCTCAAGGTTTTCCTGATTTCCCTGCTCCACCAGATTTATTGCAAGCCCTCAGCCAAGCAACTTTGGATGGATATAACCAATATGCACCAGGTGATGGTTTACTCAGCTTACGTGAAGAAGTCGCTAAGCTCTTTGTTCAGCGTGACCAATTGAAGTTTGACCCTGTCACTGAAATCACCATTACCCCAGGTGCAACCATTGGTATTTTTAGTGCTATTCAAGCCATTGTACATCCAGGCGATGAAGTCATTATTTTTGACCCCAGTTATGACAGCTATTCGCCAAGTGTTCAATTGGTCGGAGCTAAAGCCGTTCACATTGCACTGAATGCACCTGAGTTTTCGGTCGATTGGAATCAAGTCAAAGATGCCATTTCTGCAAAAACACGCATGATCATTGTTAATACACCACACAATCCAACTGGAGCAATTTGGTCAAAACAAGATTGGTTAAATCTAATTGAACTGATTGAAGATAAAAATATTATTGTGTTGTCAGATGAGGTCTATGAACATTTAATTTTTGATCGTCACAAACATTACTCAGCACTTTCATTTCCTGAATTGCGCCATCGTAGTTTTGTCGTTGGCTCTTTTGGTAAAACCTTCCATGTAACAGGTTGGAAAACAGGCTACTGTGTTGCAGCACCCGAGTTAATGAAAGTCTTCCGTCAGGTTTATCAGTTTGCCAATTTTTGTGGTGTAACCCCTGTGCAAATTGCACTTGCCCAGTATATGCAACAACACCCTGAACATATCTCAGGTTTATCGAGTTTCTATCAACAAAAACGTGATTTATTTATTTCAGGTATTCAACAATCTAAATTCAGTCTACTACCTTCTTCAGGCACATTTTTCCAAAACGTTGACTATAGTGCAATTCGTCCTGATTTAAATGATGTAGACATGTGCAAATATCTCGCTGAAGAACATAAAATTGTCGCTATTCCTGTTTCCGTTTTTTATCAAAAAGCACCTGAAAATTTACGTCTCATTCGTTTTTGTTTCGCCAAAAAAAATGAAACGCTCATTCAAGCAGGTCAAATTTTGAATCAAGTATAAATAGCCCTTCATACATTAAAAAATGTTCAAAAAATAAAGCCTGAGTTACCCAAATACTCAGGCTTTTTCAATGAGGTCTGTTATATTGAGAACTAGATAAAGACAACAGAATATTCAGTAGAATAACAATGCCAACGCACTCAGATATGATTCATCAACCTAAATTTTGGAAAACCTTTTTAATTTTTCTAGTTCCGCTCATCGTCACCAATATTTTACAAAACCTATCGGGCACAATTAATACCATCTATGTTGGACAAATGCTCGGTGTCGATGCCATTGCGGCTATTTCGGTATTTTTTCCTATTTTATTTGCAATGATGGCATTTGTAATTGGTCTATCTGCAGGTGCAACAGTTTTAGTGGGTCAAGCATGGGGCGCACAGGACATCACGAAAGTCCGTCAAATTGTTGGTGCAACTTTATTTATGACACTAATTGGCGGAACGCTGATCGCATTTCTTGGTGTGGTATTTGCACAAAATATCTTGGCTTTACTCGGTATTGACCCTGATATTATGCATTTATCTTTGCCTTATGTTCAATGGATGTTGGCAGGTAGTCCATTCTTGTTTATTTACATCATTTACACCTCTATTTTGCGGGGTGTAGGCGATAGTACTACTCCTTTAATTGCATCAGGGTTGACTATTTTTGTTGGTTTAATTATCACACCTGTACTGATTAAAGGGCTTTTTGGTTTTCCAAAATTGGGCATTATTGGCCCTGCGATTGCCACGACATGTGGTTTTATGAGCGTTCTATTTTTCTTATACAATTATCTAAAGCGCAAAGAACATCCTTTACGCTTATGTCCAGAATTGATTCAAAATATCCGCTATCAACCTGAACTGACTCGTTTAATTTTAAAATTAGGCATTCCAACGGGTGTACAAATGGTCACAAACTCTGTGGCTGCACTGGTAATTATTGGTCTGATCAATCAATATGGCTCGCACGCTACAGCGGCATATGGTGCAGTCAATCAGGTTTTAAATTATATTCAGTTCCCTGCGCTATCTATCTCTATTGCTGCTTCTATTTTTGCAGCACAAGCGATTGGTGCAGGTAAGTCAGATTCTCTATCTAAAGTAACACGAACGGCTTTATGGATGAATATCATTATTACAGGTAGCCTGATTACATTGGCTTATTTGTTCTCAAAATATCTTATGGCAATGTTCATTACCGATCCTGCTGTCATTGAACTTGGACAACAGTTGCTCTTTCTTGTGCTGTGGTCAATTTTATTTTTTGGTGCGAGTGCCATTTTTGCATCGATTATGCGTTCAAGTGGCACCGTTTTAATGCCCATGCTGATCAATATTTTTGCGATTGTATTGATTGAAGTTCCTTTTGCTTATTATTTTAGTAGCATCTGGGGTTTAAAGGGCATTTGGTATGCTTATGCGCTGACATTCTTTAGTATGTGTATTGCTCAGGGGGTGTACTATCAATTTGTATGGAAGAAAAAAACCGTTGAAAAATTGATTTAATATCAAATATAAATACATAAAAATGCGAGCACATAACTCGCATTTTTTATGCCTAAACATTAAGTCTAAATTACCATGCTAAACGGTAACGCTCTAACTCATGTGCCTCAATTTCTACTGTTGACTGATCTTTAAAGTCGAGCAAAATATCATTTTTAATGGCGGAAAGTCGAAAGTCTTCTCTATGCCGTGGTCGAGCCAAATCAACATTAATAATTCGCTTAATTCGTCCTGGATGAGGTTGCATCACTACAACCCGATCTCCAAGTAAAACGGCTTCTTCTACATCATGTGTAACCAAAATTGTGGTGATTTTTTCTGAAGCCCAAATACGCTGAAGCTCTTGCTGTAAATTGGCACGAGTTAAGGCATCCAATGCTCCAAAAGGCTCATCGAGTAATAAAATTTGTGGTCGATTGACAAGGCTACGAGCAATTGCAACACGTTGACTCATCCCACCAGATAACTGACTTGGATACGCCTGTTTAAATGCACTAAGTTGTACCAATTCAAGATGATAATCAATTAGTTCCTGCTTTTCTTTTTTCGATAATTTGCTGTTGTCCAATGCCAAAGCAACATTTTTTTCAACCGTCAGCCATGGAAATAAACGGTGATCTTGAAAAACAATACCTCGTTCTAAACTTGTCCCCTGAATCGCTTGACCATCAATACTTATCTTGCCGTTGTATTCACCATCTAAGCCAACCAAAAGGCGTAATAATGTTGATTTCCCACAGCCACTATTACCCACAATACTAATAAATTCACCGGGTTGAATATCTAAATTAATGTGTTCTAATACTTTCAGCGGCTCGCCTTTGTTCGGAAAATATTTGTCCAATTGCTGAATTTGAACATGCCCAGCTATTTTTACGTGTTGATTCATTTGATCTATTTACTCACTTTTACCCATATTCACTCAAGTAATTGGGTCACATTATTTTTCTGAAGGCTGGCGCCAACGTAAATTGTAATTTTCAAAAAATTGTGCGGCTTTGGATAAAATCAATCCAATAACAGCAATCACCACCATGCCGTACAGCACAACTTCCATTTTAAATACATTCTGTCCATCTAAAATTGGGTTGACGACACCAAGATCTGATACAAAAAAATACTCTGCGCCAACCGTCGCCATCCACGAAAAGACCAAAGCAATATTTAAACCGGCAAAAATACTTGGTGCTGCCGCAGGTAAAAGCACTTTAAAAAACCGATGTGTGGCACTCAATTGGAAAATATCGGCAACTTCATACAAGTGATGAGGTACATTTTTAATGCCGTCGTAGGTATTGAAAAAGACAGGATAAAAGACCACAAGCGCGATAAAAATAACTTTAGACAATTCGCCATGACCGAACCACATAATCATCAATGGAATCCATGCAAATACAGCAACATGCTTAATGGCATTGAGCGTTGGAGAAAAGAATCGGTCTGCCCAAGTGTTTAATCCAAGTACTAGTCCTGCACTCACCCCCACTAATCCTCCTGCAATAAAACCTGCCAAATTCCGAATCAAACTTGCTAGTACATTTTCTCTCAGCTCACCTGACTGCCACCCTTTAATGAACTCATCCCAGACCGTAGAAAGTGGAGGTAAAAATGCAGCATCAATCCATTTTTGTTGTGCCGACACACTCCAAACCAACAATAAAATAATAGGAATGACTGCACCACGATAATCTATTTTTTTCATCGTTCATTCTCCTACTTTTGTAGATGCCAAGCCTTAAATGGACGTTGTAACAAGCTAATCAATACATCAAAGAAAAAGCCCACTAACCCAATAATCACCACTGTTGCCATCACCACATCAAGTTGAAAAATTTGACGACCATAGACCATGATGTAACCAATCCCCTCACTTGATGCCAATAACTCTACAGCCACCAAAGCTCCCCAAGCACTCGCGAGCGATAAGCGTAATCCGCCAATAAAGCTAATTAATGCACCAGGGAAAATCAGATTTTTAAACTTTGACCACACACTAAGTTGATAGACATCTGCTACTTCTGTCAGTGAAGATGGAATATTGCGTACACCTTTATAAATATTGACTGTCATGGGTAACAACGCTGCTTTTGCAATCAAAATAACCTTTAAGGCTTCATCAATTCCGACCACTAAAACCAGTAATGGAATCCATCCCACTACTGGGACAAGATTTAATATTTTAAAGATTGGCCATACATAGGCTTCAATTGTTTTCGATAAGCCCATACCTAAGCCAAGAAATATAGCTATCGTAATGCCTGCACCAAAACCATAAAGAATACGAACGAGACTTACGCTTAAATTGCTCCACAACTCTCCACTGCTATAAAGATCTTGTAGTGCTATCCACACCGCTTGTGGCGCAGGGAGGAGAAGTGGATTGACCCAACTTTTTTCGACAGCAACATACCAAAATAATAAAATGCTTAATGGAAAAATCCCTCCAATAATCCATTTCACTGCTTGGCTTGTTTTTAAAAAATCAATAATGCCTAACGTTCTAGCTTGCCTATCTAAACCTACAACAGTTTCTATAGGCTTCAATGCAATCTCCTCTGACATACTCACACTCCCTTTTCAGCACACTGCTTATTTGGTTGCCCAAAAATTCTGCAAGTTCAGTGTTTTCAATGCATTATTGACATATTTTGGTTCAACCCACTGATCAACATTAAAATCACCACGAATTAGTTTTAAATCCTGACCTGCTTTTAGTTTTTGTTTAATCAGTGAGATACTCGCCTGATTAAATACAGGTGCACTATGAAGCTTTAAATCTACACCTGTATTGGCTTTGACAAAGGCGTTATACGGTAGTCCTGACTTCGCCCAAAGCTTAAATAATGCATCTTTATTGGCAGGGTTACTCTCCCATGCTGCTTGCTTGACTAAAACATTCACTACTCTTTGTACAGTTTCAGGATACTTCTGTTCAAACTTTGAATTAACCAAAATATAGCCCGAACTTTGATACAAATTTGGTTCTTGCTTAGTCGAATAAATAATTTTGGCAATACCACGATCAACGACTGGGAAAATGGATTGATTGGTATAAAGACCATCAATATCCCCACTTGCCAATGCCGAATAACCGACAGGACCATCCATATTGACAAAACGGAAATCCTTTTCAGTAAAGCCATGCTTTTTAATGACATTATTAATAGCTAAATGGACACTTGTACCTTTAAAGAAACCAATCCGTTTCCCTTTAAGATCTGCCCAAGACTTCGCTGTTGAACCTGTTGGAACAGCCAAGTAGGTATTATCTTCACTTCCGCCAATGGCAATCAGTTTCGTATCTAAACGGCTTGCTTTACCAATTAACGCAGGTAGGTCTCCAAGCCAAGTAATATCGACTAGACCATTGGCATAAGATTCATTAATTGCAGGCCCTGCACCCTTAAAATTGTTCCATTGCACCTTAATGCCATCTTTTTGAAATTCCTTTTCAAGTAAGCCTAAAGTTTGTGTTGTTGCATAATAATTACCATAAGGCACAGGACGATTTCCTGTTCCAACCAAAGGTGATGCTAAACGAATCACAGTCGGTTTTGCTTCAGCAGCAACAGTCTGTAAAGATGGAATCCATGTTGCTGTTAAAAGTACGCCAGAGATAAAAACTTGAGTAAAAGAGCGCATCAAAAATTCCTCTAAATTATAAAATAAGGGTTAAAATCCAAACTGAAATTGCGCAACAACTTCATTATATTTTTGGTTGAAAATTTCGTTATTGACATGGTTTAAGTTCAATTGGAACTTGGTAGTTTCTGCAAAAAATGCATTTAAACCCAATGAATGGATATCAATCTGTTGATTCGTTAAGTCTTTATCTCGATCAATGGTGTCGTAACGATAAAATGCTTGATAAGACTTCGGCCACCAATCGTCATAGCGCCCTTGATTTCGGAAACCTTTGACAAATTGTTCACCTAAATTCCAGAACAATGTTCCTGTCTGTGACTCACTTTTGCGGTTACGAGTCTGTTGCTGACCAATATAAGTATCATCTTCACCTTTGACATATTCGTACGTCACACCAAAAGGATGATGGTTATAATAAATATCAAAGCCTTGACGTAAAATATCGCCTTTACCTGCAAATGCCGCACTATTACCATTGATATCAAATAAGTTACTTTTCCCTTGATACCAAGACAAACCAAAGCTCAATTCGCGTAACCATGAGTTATATTCTGCTGGCACGGTATAACGCAGACGTCCAATAAAATTCTTATCATCGTTGTCATCAGACTTATTTGCACCATTACCATTGACTACACCAAAAGCATAAGTCAATAAAGGTGAACGATAGTTATACCCATAATCCACAGTTGGAAATGCATCACCACGCACCACAAGACCTACTTCACGTAGTGCTAAACCGTAACCATATCCAGGTAAACTAAACAGTGCATTATTGATGGTTGGTTTTAAATCTTCTGTTGCTTGAACTTCCTGACCAAAAGGTAATAACTGTTGCCCAAGCGTCACCGATAAGCGTCCCGTATCCTGACTTAAAGTCGGTAAAACGTTATAAATCAATTGTGCATCGAGTAAATTTAAATAACTATTATTGGTTCCAGACTGTGGTGATGTACCAAAACGTAAATTAAAGTCGAGGTTTTTACCCTCTTCATAATCTCTAAATAAATTCCCAGTAAAGCCGACTTGCACTGCCCCTAAGTCAAAGGATGAACGACGATGATTCACCGCTGAACCTGTATTTAAACCTGTCGGTGGTGTGGTTTGTGGTTCATCAAGATAAGATGCCTTGGTCTGTACAACCCCATTTATTTGCAATTGGCGTGCAGATAATGCTGTTTTAGTATCTCGTTCACGTTGTACCTGATATTTAAAGTTTTCAAGATCACTTTGTAAGCCTTGGACATCAGCTTGAGTCGCAAAACCTTGACTTCCCTCTTCACCATCTACATTTTGCGCAAGTTCACCATCAATACTTTCTGAAACAATCGTTTCTTCAACTGCACCCTTTCGTACTTGAGTATCAGATACCTGCCCATTTTCTTGTTGTGATTTGAATTGATTGAGTTCAGTTTTCAACAGCTTTAATGATTTTTCTAACTGACTAACCTGTTGTTGTAGCTGATTTACATCTGGTGCTGCATGTGCCAATGCAATACTGGCACTTAATAATGAAAATGTCGCTAGACTTTGTCGAATGTGTTGCTTCATGAATCGAACCACCTACAGTTTTGCAAGCGATACATCGGTTGATTTAATCAACACAATGACCTGACTGCCAATTTGTAAGTCCAATTGTTCGACTGAACGTGTGGTAATAACTGAAGTAAAAATACCGGATGCCGTAACAACATCGACTTCAGAAACAACATCACCTTTAATAATTTCTTGAATTGTGCCTTTTAACTGATTTCGCACATTAATAGATTGGATAGTCAACTGAATAATTCCTATAAAATAACTTGGAACTAATACTGCCTAAAATTTATAATAATCAAAAATAATATAATCATCTTTTTATATCTTATTTTATAAAATAAAAAATTAGACTTCAGAAATACGACTCTCTATATATTTTAAATCATGAATAATAATATTTTCATACTGCCAAAAAACGACATTTAAATTAACTAATTTTTTAATCTCTTTATTAATCGTTTGCCTTGATGAAGATAATAAGTCAGCAAGGTCATGTTGTGAAATTTTGAGCTTTATTTCCAAACCATCTGGATGTGAAACACCATACTGCTGTACAAGTTTCCATAAGACATGACAAACTTTTTGATGCAAATTTGCCACCTGTGAAAATTTAATTTCATGCAATAGTGCATACATCCTTTGTGAGAGTATCTGCAATACATCTTGATATAAGATATTGTTATTATTTAATTCGTTCTGAATAATATGACGAGGAACAACCAAAACTCGAACTTGATTAAAAGCATAATAATCGTAATCAATTTTTTGCTGATTTAAACAAGGCAATAGATTAATGACGTTCTGTTCTGAATAATAATTAAAGGCATGAAAACGCCCCAATGGGCTTAAATAGCCAATTTGAATAATTCCATCAATCAGGATATACAACGCATCTGTGCAATTTTCCTTACTTAATATTAATTCTCCTTTTTGATGTTTTTTAGTATACGACTTGGTTATTATATTATCCAATCGATTATTAGATATATTTTTAAAGACATTCCTTAAAACACATACATTATCATTTAATGAAAAATCATAAAATTCCATAAATCCACCTTATATTTATCAATATAATATTAGATGGAATATGGAAATTACTCGAATCATTTATTATTCATAAAATATCTATTTTTATGCAAAGCCTTAAATATTGTTTATAAAGAATATACTTTACGAAACTTTTTCATAAAAACTTTCTTCACCATAATTTAAATGTGAAATATCACGTTTCACCTCTTGCTTTAATGCTTTACTCGGTTGACCGTCAGCACCTACAGGAATATCACCTTCTAAAGTCACACGGCGCACCACACGATGTTGATCGCCATAATCATTGATAGCACGATGTTGTGTCGCACGGTTATCCCAAATAGCAACATCACCTGCTTCCCAACGCCAACGTACAATATTTTCAAGTTTTAAAATATGACTCTGAAATAAATCAAATAATTTACGTGAATCTGTCGAGTTATAGCCTACAAAACTTTTAAAGAAATGCCCTAACAATAAAGTTTTTTCACCTGTTTCAGGATGCACACGCACCAAAGGATGCTCTGTTTCATACTCAGTTGCTGTGAAAATTTCACGATATTTTTCACGTTGTTCCGTGGTGATACTTGCTGATGCTGCATAGTCATAACTATTGCTATGCACTGCCCTTAAAGAATCAGCAAGTACTTTAAGTGATTCAGGTAAATGTTCATACGCAGCTGTCGTATTTGCCCAAACCGTATCACCACCGACTTCAGGGGCAATGACGCTACGTAAAATTGAAGCTTTAGGATAATTTTCAATAAAAGTAATATCGGTATGCCACGTATCTGCACGACCACCACGAGAGTCCAATTCTAAAATATGGTTTGAACCCTTTTTAGTGGGTACCGTTGGGTGATTCAATGGTGTCCCTAGACGAGCAGCGAAGGCTTCTTGTCCAATGTCATCTAGCTGATGCTGACCTTTAAAAAAAATCGTTTTATATTGTAAAAGCGCTTGATTGATTTCATTGACCACATCCTCAACAAGATTCGATGATAAATCTACTCCTGAAATTTCAGCGCCAATACGCCCACCAATCGGTTTTACTATAATGTGTTGATAGTTATAACTCATTTTTTATTCCTCAATTGTCATTTTGCTTCTATGCGTCAAAGTGCATATCCATGATTTGATAATGAAGAATCTGTTTATGCAAATCTGTCAAAAAATTGACATTTTTTTTCTGCATTTCTGATAAAGAAAAAATTAAAAAGAATATAAGTACAAAAAAACCCGCTTAAGCGAGTTTTTTATTTTAAAAAATTAATTACATATAAATTATTTAGGCTCTAATCTTTTACTTAACTTGGTTGCCATTGCAGTAATACGTTGGTAACCCGTTGGTAAAACACGTTGAATAAGATCGAGTGTTTTCGCATCATTACCAATCAACAAACGACGTTTGTTTTTCAACACTGCATCTAAAATTTGTTGTGCTGCTTCTTCAGCAGGCATACGCAATAATTTATTGAATGCTTTAGCCGATTTTTCAGGATTCATGCCCATTGATTTGATGCTATCACTCATACGTGCATCATTGGCAATATTGGTACGAATACCTCCTGGATGTACACTAAGCGCACTCACACCACTATTTTCAATGTCTAATTCTTGACGCAAAGATTCAGTAAAACCACGCACCGCAAACTTAGTTGAGTTATATGCAGATTGAGTTGGCTGAGCGGTTAATCCAAATAAACTTGAGGTATTGATGATGTGACCTTCACCTGTTTTTTTCAAATACGGAAGAAATTCTTTTGTACCGTACACTACGCCCCAGTAGTTAATACCCATGATCCATTCAAGGTCTTCATAATTTGAACCTTCAACTGTTGAGCCCAATGCAACACCAGCATTGTTAAAAATCATATTCACAGAACCATGATTTTGTACTGTTTCTTCAGCCCAAGTACGCACTTCTTCAAGTTTAGCAACATTGACTTTTTTAGACGTTACACGAACATTATAAGGTTTCACCAATTCTACAGTTTCAGCTAAACCCTTTTCATTTACATCACTAAGCGATACATGACAGCCTGCTTTCGCCAAGAGTACAGCAAGCTGCTGTCCCATACCTGAGCCCGCACCTGTGATTGCCGCAACTTTGTTTTTAAAATTTTTCATTTTTTGTCCTTTTTAGTCAACCACACAGATTTTGAAGCTGCGTAGTACGTGTTTATTACTATAAATTTGACAATACATATTGTCAATATACAATACTGATGATTCATACCCAAAAACGATATAAATATATTCATCGGCTTCAATGCTGTTTATTGGTAAAATCCACTTTTGCACGGTTAACTTGGCTTCTATTCTTATGACATACGTAGACTCAAATACAGAGATACACCCTGACGCACAGGCAAAACCTGTCAAAAAAATCATTAAAGAACGTCAGTTTAAAGGCATGTCACTCACTGAGCGTAAACAAGCACGTCGTGAAAAACTCATTGAAGCGGGCATTGAAGCCTACGGCACACATGGCTTTTTTTCGGTAACTGTTAAAGATATTTGTATAGAAGCGAAGCTAACTGAACGCTATTTTTATGAATCCTTTAAACGCAGTGAAGATTTGTTTCAAACTATTTTTCTCAAATTGATTGATCAAATGCAAAAAACACTGCTTACAGGCGTAATGAAAGCCTCGCCTAATCCTGAAAAAATGGTGCATTCAGGTTTAACCTCACTCTTTAAAATGCTCAAAGATGATCCACGCACTGCACGTATTATTTATATCGATGCTATGCTCGTTCAAGAACTGCATAACCAAGCGACTATTCATGAAACGATGACTCAATTTGATCGTATGATTCATGCTTTTGTAAGTTTGATGATGCCCAATATTTCTCGTTCTGAACAAGAGATTTCATGGGTTGCCACAGGACTGAATGGCTATGTCACCCAAATTGCAGTACGCTGGGTTATGGGAGGGTTTAAACAATCCCTTGAAGATGTCGTCATGGCATGTGAAACCGTATTTTTGTCATTATTAAATACATTTTCGAGTAAATAATTGAAAAAATTTACAAAATAGGTATTTTTTCCAAAAAAAATTAGATCAATAAGTATTTTTTATTGATCTAATAAATATATGATTATATTGATGATGTAAAAAAATTGTCACAAATCTTTGCTAAAAAATGCAGATATGATTTTTTTTGCAATGATACTGTCACAATTAAACCTTGTAATAAGCCTGTCATAAATAAAAACGGTCAACCGTTTCATTAATAGGGTATTGCGTTGTGAAAGATGACTATATTTTAATCGTCGATGACGAACTTCCGATCAGGGAAATGATCCATACCTCATTGGATATGGCTGGATTTCAGTGTTTACAAGCTGAAGATGCAAAACAAGCGCATCAAATGATTGTCGATCAACGTCCATCTCTGATTCTGCTAGATTGGATGATGCCTGGTGGTGTCAGTGGTGTAGACTTGTGTCGTCGCCTTAAACGTGATGAAAATCTAGCAGAAATCCCTGTGATCATGCTGACTGCACGTGGTGAAGAAGACCATAAAGTACAAGGTCTTGATGCAGGTGCAGATGACTACATGACCAAACCATTTTCAACCCGTGAATTGGTGTCACGTATAAAAGCGGTACTACGCCGTGCCAATGCGCTTAGCGGTGAAAAAACCATTGATGCCAATGGATTGATTCTTGATCCTGTCAGCCAACGTGTCAGCTTTAGTGATCATATTTTAGAGATGGGACCAACCGAATACCGTCTACTTGCCTTTTTTATGACCCATCCTGAACGTGCCTATACTCGTGCTCAATTGCTCGACCAAGTATGGGGTGGCAATGTGTATATTGAAGACCGTACCATTGATGTTCATATTCGTCGTTTGCGTAAAGTGCTTGAACCTTTTGCAGCAGACCGTTATGTTCAGACCGTTCGTGGCACAGGTTACCGTTTTTCGACCCGTGCCGATGTCGCTTTAGGCTAACATTTTTCAGGTAATTTTTTGTTTTATGTATGAACCCTACCCCGTCCCTGATCTTGCAAATGAATATAAAAAGTTTCGTTATAGTAGCTTATGGGCATTTGCAAAACAGGACTTAAAATTACTGGTCTTTTTACTGGTCATTGCCTGTTTTATTGGATTAGGTGCTGGGTATTTTTGGATCTGTATTAGCCTCGCATTTGTAGTCTTTTTTACCATCCAATTGCATTCGTTATATTTAGTCAATGATTGGATTTCCAACCGCCCTTATGATTCTCCACCCAATTTAAACGGGATTTGGGGCGCTTTACTGTTCAATGTATATCGAGCGCAGCGTCAGGAACGAATTGTACAAGCTGAAATGGTCGGACTCATTGACCGTGCGCAATCATCCTTAGTTGCACTTGCTGAAGCTGTTGTTCTGACGGATGAACTTCATCAAATTGAATGGTGGAATCCTGCTGCGGAAAAACTCCTCGGCATTCAACCGATTGATCGTGGTCGCAATATTTTGACCATTATTCGCCAACCCATTTTTATTGAATATTTCAACAATATTGACCAATCACCTGATGGCATTAAAATCAAATCATCCGTGTTTGATGAACATTATGTACAAATTAAATTAACTCGTTTTGGCAGTGAAAGTCGCCTTGTCGTAGCCTACGATGTGACACGCATGCATAATCTTGAGCAAATGCGTAAAGACTTTGTGGACAATATTTCCCATGAACTACGCACACCACTCACTGTACTGAGTGGTTATATTGAAACATTCACCGATCAAGAAGATTTAAACCCGCGTTGGAAACGTGCATTTGAGCAAATGCAGTCTCAAACACGGCGTATGAATGCTTTGGTCAATGATTTACTGTTACTTTCTCGCTTGGAAGGTAATAAACAAATTGCCAAAAACCAAATCATTGAAATGCCAAGCTTAATGAATCAATTGTTTGATGATGCACAAGCATACAATGTTGATTATGGACATACGCTCAATTTGGATATTGACAGCCATTGTGACTTAATTGGTTCGGATATTGAGCTTGCAAGTGCGTTTAGCAATCTGATCAGTAATGCGATTAAATACACGCCTAAAGGCGGTACAGTGACAATCGGATGGCATGATGATGGTGAGCATGGCTACTTTACAGTAGAAGATACTGGCATCGGTATTGATCCTAAACATTTACCACGATTGACTGAGCGTTTTTATCGTGTCGATAGCGCACGTAGTCGTCAAACAGGTGGAACAGGCTTAGGGCTCGCAATTGTGAAACACGTTCTAATGCAACACAATGCTTATTTGGAAATTGATTCTGAAGAAAACAAAGGTTCAACTTTCCGTGTGGTTTTTCCCAAAGAACGTTTATATATGCACGAATAACAAAATTTAAAAAATAAATATCATATAGTTAATAAAAAATCCCGCTAAAATTTTGCGGGATTTTTTTAATCTATTCTCAGCAAAAATCTTAAACCGATTTTACCTTCCCTAAAGCTTCACCCATGATGACATCAGAGTTAGCTTTTAAATAGTCATCCCAAACAATTTTATCTTTCTCAAACAATACAATCGCAGTCGACCCTAAGTAAAAACGCCCAAGTTCCGCACCTTTTTCAAGTTGCATCTCGTGATGATTCAACTCCACACGACCTGTAGGTTTCACTTTACCTGTCGCAACAGTTTCAATACCAGCCACAATCATTGCACCGACTAGAACCACTGCCATACGACCAAGTTCAGTATCAAACAAACATACCATACGCTCATTACGTGCAAATAAACCCGGAATATTTTCCGCAGTCGTTTGGTTTACAGAGAATAATTCACCTGGAATATATAAAGTTTCTGTTAGTTTACCTGCAAATGGCATGTGTACACGGTGATAATCTTTTGGTGACAAATACACCGTTACAAATTCACCTTGTTTAAAAGGTACTGCAAGTTGTGGATCACCAATCAATTTTTCAACTGAAAAACTTTGACCTTTAGCTTGAAATACATCGCCATCACGAACTTTACCAATTTGAGAAATTGCACCATCGGCAGGACATACAATATGCAGTGGATCAGGATCAACACTACGAATACCATCTTTTAATGCACGGGTAAAAAAATCATTGAATGATTTATATTTCAGCGCATCAGTTTGTTCAGCAATAGACATATCAATGCCATATTTCGCTTTAAAAGCTTGGATGACCACATTTTTAACAAGAGGATTTTCACTTGCAGCGACTTTACCCACCACACGACTCAATTGTTGTTGTGGCACAATACGCTGTGCTTGAATAAAAATTTGTTTTTTTAAATCAGAAGTAAGACTCACGCAGGTGATTCTCCAGTAATTATTGGACTGTCAGAACGATTACCCCATTCGCTCCATGCACCGTCATACGCCACAATATCCCAATTCAGTAATTTTCCAACAATATATGCCAGACCTGAGCGGTGATGCGACTGGCAATACACAACAACAGGCTGACTAAGATCAAAGCCTAACTGTTCAAGTCGTTGCTGTGTGCGTTCTAGGGAATGCAATTTTAAATGATTTTGACGTGCAATTGCAGTACTCCATTCAAAATGTCTTGCTCCCGGAATATGACCACCACGTCGTGCTGTCATTCTGAGCCCTGCATATTCATCTTCTGTACGACAATCCCATAGCTGAATTGCTTGCTGTTCAACCTTTTGGCGTAAATCATCGTATTGAATACGAAAATTTTCAACCTGACTCAAATCGACTTTTACCGATGTGGACGGCGAGTCAAATTCTTCAATATCTGATGATGTTGGGTAATCTGCACCAAGCCATGCATGAATACCACCATTGAGTAAACTGACTCGATCAAAACCCAGACAATGTAAATTCCAAATCAATCGCCCTGCCCATGCTCCACCCTCATCATCATAAACCACCACATGATGATCAGGTGAAATTTTTAAATAATCAACCAAGGCTTGTAAGTCTGCTTCTTCAGGTAAAAGCCCTGTAGCAGTTTCTTCAAGCTGAACCAATTGCCCAGGTTTGACATGGATGGCATGTGGAATATGAAGTTGTTCAAAAACCGAGCTTCGGCTTAAGTCGACAATACGCAGAAACGTATGTCCAAGATGGGGTAAAAGTTGGTCGGCATTGACCAATAATCCAAAATTAAACAAAGGTGCTGTCATAAGATTTTTCGAATTTTAGTTCATCATTACAATTGATCTTATCACAGCACGTTTGGCGATAATGCTGAATTTCAGGGATTCTTAGCTGAAATTCAAATATCAAAAAACCAATATTTTCAAATGATTTTAAGCCGATTTTTCTTCATCAGAAATATCAAAAACCTGCCGTAAATAGGCCAAGAAAGTATCGTTATCGGTCATAGTTTTACCCGGACTATCTGAGATTTTGGCAACAGACTGACCATTACATTCCACGAGTTTCAATACGATATTTAGCGGTGTTTGTCCCATATCATTGGTCAAATTTGTGCCAATACCAAAACTCACTTGGAAACGATCTTTAAAGTATTGATGCAAAGCCCAAGCACGTTCAACATCTAAACCATCACTAAAGGTTAGCATTTTGGTACGTGTATCAATTTTCAACTTTTTATAATGTTGATAAGCCTTATCACCCCATATAAATGGGTCACCACTGTCATGACGTAAACCATCAAATAGCTTAGCAAAATACAAATCGAAATCACGTAAGAATGCATCCATACCAACCACATCGGTCAGAGCAATACCCAAATCACCCCGATATTCTTGCACCCATGTTTCAAGCGCAGATTTTTGGAAATCGCGCAAACGAACATCAAGAGCTTGGAATGCTTGTAAAAATTCATGCGCCATCGTTCCAATTGGGTAAATACCCAATTCACGTGCAATCATGACGTTACTCGTTCCACGGAAAACCGCAGGCACAGCTTCATGGAATGTTTGAATGACATGCTTTTGCCAATCTAGGCTATAACGGCGACGAGTACCAAAATCTGAAACCAAGAATGGTGGATCATTTGGATTTTGTTCTTTTGAATATTGTTTTAATTGTGCAACTTTAGCTTGTAAACGACGTTCACCTTCAACCAGTACATCATCTGAACGAATACGGCTAAAGTAAAGCTCATTGACTATCGCAAGGACAAAAATTTCAAACATCATGGCTTGAACCATTGGACCTTCGACCCAAATATCCAAACGCCCTTCACTGTCAATTCCAGCTTTAATAAAGCGTCGTTTCAGTTGGAATAACTCCAAATAATCAACAAAATCGCTTTTGATAAAACGTAATTTCCGTAAATAAATCAGTTCATCTTCGGCAAATTTTAAGTTACATAGATGGTCAAGTTGTTCGTTGAGATCCGCCAAAATATCGACCAAGGGATAAACGGTATCATCAAGATTTCGACAACGAAAATGGTAAACACTATCGGCTTGAGGGAATTTGTGTAACACGACTTGTAACATGGTGAATTTGTACAAATCAGTATCGAGCAGGGATTGGATAATTGGAGCCATATCTATTTTTGATTTCGCTATGCTTATTTCATTAAAGCATATTTTTTTCGCAAAGAAGCCATGTTCTGACTAAATTTAAGAAATTTTAAATAACTCACACCAATACTTTGTTTTTTTTATCGAATTCAATGTAGTAAGTAAACGAATCGTTTAACTCGATACAGCTTTAGATGAGCTTTTAACAAACATTCATTATAATAATATGTTAATAAAATGAGAATTTAATATTTTTTTATGCATAATTGTTGAAATATCAAGCATACTTAATTAACATCTATGTATTAATAAAATTACATTTCTTTACCTAATAGAAATAATTACACATTTACCCCCAACCAATAAATGGAAAATTAAGTATGGCTAAATTTAACTTAGATGAATTGAATCAAATTGATGGCTTCGTAGCTGCGGCACTTGTAGACAGCGCAAGTGGTCTAGCAATGGCAGCTCTTGGTTCAGGCCTTGATTTAGAACTTGCTGCTGCAGGCAATACAGAAGTAATTCGTGCAAAGCGTAAAGTTGCAAAAGCATTGAATTTAAATGATAAAATTGAAGATATTTTAATTACACTTGGTAAGCAATACCACTTACTTCGTCCGCTTGATCGTAATGACGAATTATTCCTTTACCTTGTACTTGACCGTCAAAAATCAAATCTTGCAATGGCTCGTCACGAGTTGAAAGCATTTGAAAAAGGTCTAGATTTTTCTTAATTTGGTTTAGTTATACAAAAAAAGCTGGCAATGCCAGCTTTTTTAATCAAAAAATATTTCATATTAATTATAATTTTTTGCAAAATAATTCTACTTCTTTTCTATATTCATTTTCGTTGCATATTCAACGCCATGGGTATTTAAATATTCTCGAATTAATTGGCGTACAACCTGAGAAGGTTTCAAATCTTGCTGACTGCATAAATCTTCAAAAGCTTGCTTTTTTACAGGATCAATCAAGATTGTCAGCCTTGCCGTCTTATTTTCCATAATGCAGATTCCACAGCCCAGTTAACATTAAATGATAATATGATTATCATCATTTTTTCACAAGTTCTTTTCATCAATCTATAGGACAACATATTTAATCGATAAAGTATTAAACAGAATGCATATTTTCAGCAAAAGCAATAAAACACATATATTTTATATGGAATTGTATATTTTGCAATGTTGGTATAATTGTCAATTATTTATATACTCAATCAAGCTAAGCCATATTTTTACAAACCTCTTAACATCAATATTATTCGTATCTAATCAATACACTCTCTTGTTACACTAAGCTATATTCATCATCGTTTTAAAGAAGTACATGCGCGCACTATTACAAAGAGTTCTTGAGGCAAAAGTTGTTGTCGATGGTCAAACTACAGGCAAAATTGACACAGGAATTTTGGTCTTTTTGGGGATTGGTAAAGAAGATAACTTCGAAAAAGGCAAAAAGCTGATTGATAAAATCTTAAAATATCGTTTTTTTGATGATGAACAAGGAAAAATGGGCTGGAATATCAGTCAAGCCAATGGTGGCTTACTTCTTGTTTCACAGTTTACCCTCATGGCACAAACACAAAAAGGCTTACGTCCCGACTTTGGGCCTGCTATGCCACCAAACGATGCCCAAGCCTTATATGAGCAAATTGTTACTTATGCACAAGCACAATTTGAGCATGTACAAACAGGCATTTTTGGTGCAGATATGAAAGTTCACTTGGTCAATGATGGCCCAGTAACCTTCAATTTAGAAGTAGAATAAAATGTCAAAGCAAAATATCTAAGACAAAAAAAATCCTCGAATTCGAGGATTTTTTAAATCGTATTAACGCCCAGTTTTATCTTTTAAAAATTGACGTGCAACTTTAATTTTGTCTTTTACCGACTTTGGAACCTTAGGTGGAATCAAACGCGCCACTTGGTTAAACCAAACGAGTAGACTGAAATCACCTTCCATTTTGATCGTACCATTTTGCATGCCTGTCATGAATGCAGATGGATCACCCTTAATTAAGGTTTTAACACCCTGCTCGCTATCTGCAAATTGCAAAATAAAATCTGCTTTTTGCTCATCACCCGAAACGGTATCAATTTGACCATTATTGACTAAAATTTGACGAGCAACACCAAGATCAGTCCCGATTTGAATACGGAACTGACGGTCATGTGTCAATTCAACAAATTTTGGACTCGTACGAGCCAATTGTTTCATACGTAATGCTAGTCCAAGTACCATCAAGTCAAGCGGGTCTGTACTCGCATCAACAATAGGTAACTTTACAACGGGTATTGAAGAAAGTTTCATGACATTTAAGCCTGTTGTTTTAATTTAAAACTGTGGAATTCAGAAATTGGATCACATCCTAGCATATCTTACTATTTTTAAGCCGTAGTTATTTACAAATGTTTTGACCCATTTGTCACTTTATTCAATAGCAAATTATCTATAAAAAAAGGTATATCATTTTGATATACCTTGATATGTCTAACATTAATTTTTTTAGTGTAAAAATAGTCAGTTTAAACTGTAATGTCTGTGCATATTAAAGATGTTTGAGCTAAAAATGACTATTCATCTTCATACACAGGCGTATGCTCAATATATTGACGACGCGCTAAAGCTTTTTGCGCTCGGTTGTCTGCACCAAGTAAAAATACGGTCAATCCGATCATTGCTAAGCTAATGGCGCCCAAATAGCTGAACGCCAAAGACAAGTCTAAAAAATGTTGAATGCCGTAACGGATCGTTTCTAGAATTCCCCAAAACAACATCCCTGCAAGCATAAACCCTAACCAATGACGGTATGGGGAAAATAAAACAGTGATCAACGCTACTGCGATTAGACCAAATCCAATCATCGATGCAAAAGTCGCTGTTACCATAAAAACCTCCGTCAAAACCAAAAATGCTGAATCACATTTAAATCCTGTTTCACAACAATCGAGCACACTTATATTTAATCTTTTTTGCATGCTTATCATGAGCCTTGAAATGCATTATGGAGATTTTTTTTAAGAAGGAAAGTCTTGTTTCGATCTATAACGACACACAATGACGCAACATTGCTTTGTCATTACATTTTTATTTTAAACATTTTGCTGAGAGCCTATTCAGGATCAATTCTTGCGTGTCATTACAAAAAAATACCATTTAATTTTTGCCTGAAAAATCTTTTTTATCGATTGTTTCTACTTTGATCAATCTATTCTTCGCTCTATGAAAAGCCCATCAATCTATCTAATTTATAAGTAAAAAAAGCGACTCGAAAGTCGCTTTTTTGTCATCAACCTGTAAGATTTATTCGTGATTCAAATCTTTGTCGTGTACGCCTAATAAATATAACACGCCATCTAAACCTACACTTGAAATGGCTTGATTAGCATTTTGACGAACCAAAGGTTTAGCACGAAATGCAACACCTAAGCCTGCAATTGAAAGCATTGGTAAATCATTCGCACCATCACCTACTGCAATTGCTTGCTCAGGTGAAATATTCATTTCATTGGCAATTTTCTGTAATAAAAAGGCTTTACGTGCGCCATCCACAATATGACCTTTGACTTCGCCTGTAACCATGCCATTTTCAACATCTAAAATATTGGCATGCACTTCATCAATGCCTAATTTTGCTTGTAAATATTCAGCAAAATATTGGAAACCACCCGATAGAATTACTGTTCGGTAACCGAGTGCTTTTAAGGTTGAAATTAAACGCTCCGCTCCTTCTGTCACTGTTAAGCGTTCAGCAATTTTAGGAAGAACAGAGGCATCCATACCTTTGAGTAAGGCAACACGTGCACGGAAACTTTGTTGAAAATCAAGCTCACCTTGCATAGCACGCTCAGTAATTTCAGCAACTTGCTCACCTACCCCTGCTTCAATCGCAAGCTCATCAATCACTTCTTGCTCAATGAGGGTTGAGTCCATATCAAAACAAACCAAACGGCGATTACGGCGATACGCATTGTCTTCTTGTACAGCGACATCAATGCTTAACTCAGCAGAAAGACGTAAACATGCTGCTCGCATGGCTTGTGCATCAAGCATTTGCCCTTTTAAACCAAACTCAACACATGAGCGTTGCAAAATATCTTGTTGTCCATCACGCTCAGGACGACCTGACAAACGTGTCACCGTTTCGATGTTAAAGCCTTGATTCGATACGATCTGCGTCACTTGCTTTAAATGCTCCGCAGTCAGTTCGGGTGCAAGTGCCGTCACGATATAACGTGTACGTCCACCTTCACTAACCCATTGATCGTAATCTGTGCCTGTGATTGGTTTAAATCGAACTGTTAAACCGATATCATGTGCTAAAATAAGGATATCTTTCATTGCAAGTGCAGTCGCAGTCTGATCATCTGACGAAACAACAATGCCTAAAGTCAATTGATTATGAATAACCGCCTGACCGACATCGAGTATTTGCAAAGAATGTACGGAAAGTACCTGCATTAACCGAGTAAACTGATTCGGCTGGTCAGGTCCTAAAAAGGATATAAGAATGATTTCTTGCATGAATTGACTCGGGTCTGAGCTACAACTATTGTTAGAATCATAATCGAAATCGAATATTTTTTCTTTGGAAGTTTACGTTGAATGCACCAAGACAAGGGCTTTTTGCTAGCCTACTTACCGTAAGTTTTGCATTACACACATTTTTATTGGTAATCGCAACCACTCACCAACTGAACGAAAATCGTGCGAGTCAGGGACAACTGATGACAAGTCAGCTCGTCACAGACAGCGTTGCTGAGCTTGAACCTGCCAATACGGTGTCCTTAGCTTTACTTGCCAATCGTTATGCGACCAATCCAAGTGTGGCATCTATTCGCATTCTCGATGCTAAAAATCAAGTGCTAGCAACGAGTGGCATGGCAAAAACTCGTCAGGGTGAGGTTTTTGTCCGTGATGCGCTACAAAATGAAAAGAAAGTCGGTAGCATTGAAATTACGCTGATTAAACCAAGCATTGGTGAAATTCTACGTACACAATGGTTAGCCATTTTAGTTTCACTCATTATTCATGGCTTATTGTGGTTAGCATATCGTGCGATTGCTCGACCAACACGTAGTGAATACTTGGCACGTGTAAACCATGAGTCACGTTTGAAACATGAAATTATTCAATTGACTGAAGCACTTGCAGCAGAAAAATCTGCACAAAGTTTAAGTCATGCGGTTGCAGCGCAAAAATCTGAAGTAGCAAAAGTCGAAGTCGCTCAAACAAATCCTTCTGAAATGAAAAATGTTTTAGCACTCAACATTCAATTTTACGATCCAAAACAGTTAATCAATACTATTAACAGCTCTGTATCTAAACCGTATTTTAATTTGTGCCAAATTTTCTTAAATAAAAGTATTGTCCTGTGTGCACAACATTATAAATTGTCTTCAAACGATTTTATCCGAGAGCAAGAATTTAACAAAAATGGTGCAACCATTAGTATTGCAGCTGATCGCCCTGATGCAGCAGCATGTTTACTGATGATTGGTTCAGTGTTCCAACTGTTATCTGAAGTCCTCTACAAACGCTATCGTGAAGAAAAACGTTTTGTCCTACAAACTCGTAGTGCTGTTGCCTCGCAAGTCGAAGATATGAAAATCAATTCAGTACAAGCTGCAGAACGTCTATCACAGCATCTAATTGCTCGTGAAATGGCACTATACTTGGACAGCCAACACTTAAAAGTCATTACTGATCATTATCAGTTGGTCGCATTGCCAAATCCAAGTAATGTACTAACACGCCATGCGTATATGATTAATGGCATGAATAGCGAATCGGCTGAACTTGCCCATGCCATTCGTACTGAAATTTTACAAAGTAAGAAAAAAGCAGCGCAACTTGAATCTGAATAATTTCATCTTCTAAGCCAAGCTTTAAAAATCCCTGTATAACAGATGTTGTACGGGGATTTTTTTATCTTGCCCAAAATATAGATAAGGACTAAATAAAATCTGCAAACTGAATGTTCAATGTTTAAACTAAAACAATCACCTTTCAAATTTTCTTCCCTTTTCATTCCCCTACAAGCTTGTGTATAACTATGTACGGCAACGCCACATGATAAGCATAGGCAAAACATGTAAAAACACGTTAGACTATAGCGCAATGAATTCAATCAAAATGTCCGACAGACAGAACAAAAAGGTGAAGGTTGATGCCGCTCAATACCGTTGAAGAGCTTGTAGCAGATATCCGTGCAGGCAAAATGGTCATCCTCATGGATGATGAAGACCGTGAAAATGAGGGTGATCTGGTGATTGCCGCGACTCACGTTCGCGCTGAAGACATCAACTTTATGATCACCCATGCTCGAGGCTTGGTTTGTTTAACACTGAGTCGTGACCGTTGTGCACAGCTAAATTTGCCTTTAATGGTCGATGCGAATGGTGCTCAACATGGAACAAATTTTACGCTTTCAATTGAAGCCGCGAACGGTATTTCAACAGGTATTTCCCCTGCTGAACGTGCGCATACGATTCAAACAGCAGTTGCGGCACATGCAAAACCTGCGGATATTGTACAACCAGGACATATTTTCCCTTTGATGGCACAGCCAGGTGGCGTATTGCACCGTGCAGGTCATACAGAAGCAGGTTGTGATCTTTCACGTCTAGCGGGTCTTGAACCTGCCTCTGTGATTTGTGAAATCATCAATGAAGATGGCACGATGGCACGCCGCCCTGATTTAGAAGTTTTTGCTGAAAAGTATGGCTTGAAAATAGGCACGATTGCTGACCTAATTCATTACCGTATGACCAATGAACAAACAGTTGAACGTATTGATCAGCAAAGCATTGATACTGAATATGGAACTTTTGATTTGTACCGCTACCGTGAACTCGGAAACCCTGACATTCATATCGCTTTAGTTAAAGGTGAGCCTAAAGATGGCATCACGACTGTTCGTGTACATGGTTTCAACCCTGCACGTGACTTGCTCAAGCTAAACAAAAAAGATGGTGAGCCTGCTTGGAACTTAGATAAAGCACTCAAAACCATTGCAGACAGTGATCGTGGTGTTTTAGTTTGGATCGGTCAGCGCCATTTATCGGATTTAGGCCCTGCCTTAGAAGAACTTGGTAAACCAAAACCAACCAAATCAAATTCTGCACTTTCACAACAATATCAAACCATTGGTGTGGGTGCACAAATATTACGTGATCTCGGCGTTGAGAAAATGAAACTGCTCAGCTCACCATTACGTTTCAACGCATTATCTGGTTTTAACCTTGAAGTTGTAGAATATTGTTCTGCAAATCAAACTAAAAACTAATAATTTGTAAACAGATTTCTTTTTTCTATCACCGCCTTTTGAATTTTTTAAAAATACAAAATGGATGCACCAGATAAAAGAAATCTATTAAAAACTCTTGTGAAATCATCGAGGTTGCTATGGCGATTCGCCGAATTGAAGGTTTATTACATCTTGCGAGCGAAGACCGTTACGCAATTTTAGTTGGTCGTTTTAACAGCTTTGTTGTTGAACATTTACTTGAAGGTGCAATTGATACGTTGCATCGTCATGGCGTTAGCGATGATAATATCACTGTCGTTCATGCACCTGGCGCATGGGAACTTCCTGTTGTCGCTAAAAAATTAGCAGAGTCAGGCAAATTTGATGCTGTTATCGCACTTGGCGCAGTGATTCGTGGTAGCACACCGCATTTTGACTTCGTTGCTGGCGAATGTGCCAAAGGTTTAGGTGTAGTTGGTTTAGATACTGGCTTACCTGTGATCAATGGTGTATTGACTACGGACAGTATTGAACAGGCGATTGAACGCTCTGGTACAAAAGCAGGTAATAAAGGTGGTGAAGCTGCCCTTACTGCTATTGAAATGGTTAACCTGTTAAAGGCAATTTAAAGCATGTCGCAAACACTCCAAGCTACTTATGCAGCAAAACGTAAAGCACGTCGCTTTGCTGTACAAGGGATTTATGAATGGCAAATGAGCCACAACCCAGTCCATGAAATTGAAGCACGTACTCGTGTAGACAATGCCATGCACAAAGTGGATCTCGGCTATTATCATGAGTTGCTCACTGAAGTGATCGCAAACCATGAAGCATTGGATGCTTTACTTTTACCCGTTCTAGATCGTGAAATCAAAGCACTTGATGGCGTGGAATTGGCGACTTTGCGTTTAGGCGCTTATGAGCTCAAAGATCACATCGAAATTCCATATCGTGTTGTGCTAGATGAAGCGATTGAATTGGCAAAACACTTTGGTGGTGCAGACAGTCACAAATACATCAATGGTGTATTAGACCGTCTTGCAAATAGTCTGCGCGAAGCAGAAAAGCAACAGGCTAAATAAGCCTTCGTTGTATTTGACATGGCTGAGTTTTCTATTATTGACACTTATTTTAATCGTCAGAAACTTTCTGATGACGATTTAGGTGTCGGCGATGACTCAGCCTTAGTCACTCCCCCTCCCGGTCACCAGTTGGTCATCTGTGCAGATACCTTGGTTGCTGGTCGACATTTCCCTTACGATACTTCACCACATGCCATTGGTTGGAAAAGTGTCGCTGTTAATTTATCTGACATTGCAGCAATGGGTGCTAAACCTCATAGTATTTTGCTTGCACTGAGCTTACCCCAAATTGATCATGCTTGGCTCAAAGGTTTTAGCCAAGGACTATATGATTGTTGTGATCAATTTGGTGTGCGCTTAATTGGTGGTGATACCACACAAAGTCCTCATCTCACCCTTTCTGTCACCGCAATGGGATGGATTGAAGCAGGTCAAGCCGTCACACGTTCAGGCGCTCAAGTCGATGATTTGGTGGTCGTCAGTGGTACAATCGGTGATGCTGCTTTTGGGTTACAACACTTAGGGCATCCCTTACAACAACGTCTTGATTATCCAACGCCACGTTGTGAACTCGGTCATTTGCTCAGAGGTTTAGCTCACAGCATGATTGATATCTCTGATGGATTAGCACAAGATCTCGGGCATATTCTCAAAGCATCACAGGTTGGTGCTGTTCTTAACCTGAATCAACTTCCTATCAGCCCTGCACTTAAAAGCCTTCCTGAATCGCAGCAATTGCAATACGCACTCGCAGGTGGTGATGATTATGAGTTATGTTTTACAATAAGCCGCCAAAATTACGAAAAACTTTTGCAATTACAACCCAATGTAAAAACAACAATCATCGGGACAGTAAAACAGCAATATGGACTCACTTTTGAAAAAGATGGCTTAGATCACTCTCTTCAATTTAATGGATATCAACACTTTGCATAAACCGCCTATTGTCTTTAAAAATATGACTTGGTCTGAACGCATCATTGTATTTTGTGGTGTTGGTTTTGGTTCAGGACTTGCACCGAAAGCACCTGGAACGTTTGGTTCTGCATTTGCTTTATTATTTGTGCCTCTGTGGCTTGCAATGGGTTTTTATGGCTCTATCTTAACCATAACAATTATGTCACTGATTGGCATTTGGATTTGTGGTAAAACCGCCGAAATTATTCATGTACATGATGACGGACGTATTGTTTGGGATGAATTTGCAGGACAATCTATTACATTTTTGCCCTTAATTTATTTAGGTCAAATAAACTGGATTTGGGTCTTGGTCGGATTTGGACTCTTCCGCTTATTTGATGTGTGGAAACCATGGCCTATACGTGTCATCGATCAAAAAATTGATGGTGGCTTTGGTATTATGTTTGATGACATTATTGCAGGACTTTGGGCTGCGTTATGTATTATAATTTATCTATATTTTAGAATGGCTTAAGCCAAAATAATAGGGTGTTTTATGTCAACAACAGTAATTATTCTTGCTGCAGGTAAAGGAACACGTATGCGCTCCCAATTACCTAAAGTGCTACAGCCCTTAGCAGGAAAACCATTATTGGGTCATGTAATTGAAACAGCAAAAAAACTACAAGCTAAAAATATTATTACAATTTTTGGTCATGGCGGTGACACAGTACAAAAAGCTTTTTCACATGAAAATATTCAATGGGTTGAACAAGCTGAACAGCTCGGTACGGGTCATGCAGTCAAAGTGACTTTACCTGTATTGCCAAAAGATGGAGTCTCACTCATTCTGTCAGGTGATGTGCCTTGTGTTCAACAAAGTACACTACAACGTTTGTTAGATGTATCAACGGCAACAGGAATTGGTTTAGTAACGTTAACCCTTGCTGATTCTACAGGCTATGGTCGGATTGTACGTAAGGATGGAAAAATTCAAGCGATTGTTGAACATAAAGATGCGTCTGAAGAGCAGCGTCAAATTAAAGAAATTAACACTGGTATTTACTGCGTCAGCAATTCCAAATTGCATGAATGGTTGCCAAAACTGAGCAATGACAATGCCCAAGGTGAATATTACCTAACAGATATCGTAGCAATGGCTTTGGCTGATGGTATGGAAATCGCCTCAATTCAACCTGAATTGGCTTTTGAAGTTGAAGGGATTAATGACCGTATTCAACTTGCTGCTTTAGAGGGTGAATTCCAAAACCATCAAGCTAAATTATTGATGCAACAAGGCGTGCATATTATTGATCCGCATCGTTTTGACTTACGTGGTCAGTTGCATGCAGGACAAGATGTGTGTATTGACATCAACGTGATCATTGAAGGTGAGTGTACTTTTGGTGACAATGTCGAAATTGGCGCAGGTAGTATCATTAAAAATACCACCATTGCAGCAGGAACCAAGGTTCAACCGTATAGCGTATTTGACAATGCAATTGTCGGTGAAAATGTGCAAATTGGTCCTTTTGCTCGCTTACGTCCTGGCGCTAAACTCGCGAATGAAGTCCACATTGGTAACTTTGTAGAAGTAAAAAATACGACTGTTGGTGTAGGCTCTAAAGCCAATCACTTCACTTATTTGGGTGATGCAGAAATTGGCGCAGGCTCAAATATTGGTGCGGGAACCATTACCTGTAACTATGACGGTGCAAATAAACATAAAACCATTATTGGTGACAACGCTTTTGTTGGTACGAACAACTCTCTTGTCGCACCAATTACCATTGGCAATGGCGCAACCACAGGTGCAGGCTCAGTCATTACTCAAGATGTTGCAGATAATAGCCTTGCATTTGAACGTGCAAAACAAATTTCAAAAGAAAATTATCAACGCCCTCAAAAGATTGCGAAATAAAAGGATATAAATATGTGCGGAATTGTTGGTGGCATTGCTGAACGTAGCATTACAGATATTTTAATTGAAGGTTTAAAGCGTCTTGAATACCGTGGTTACGATTCAGCAGGCGTTGCATTGGTCGATCAAGGTCACATTTTACGTGAACGCCGTGTCGGTAAAGTTGCCAATTTGGCAAATGCAGTGTCTGAATCAAAAATTGTAGGTTCACTTGGTATTGCACATACCCGTTGGGCGACTCACGGTAAACCGACTGAAAATAATGCCCATCCGCATATTTCAGGTACTGTAGCTGTCGTTCATAACGGTATTATTGAAAATTACCAAGAACTCAAAGATGACCTTGAAGCGCTTGGTTATGTATTCACATCACAAACTGATACAGAAGTTGTTGCACATTTAGTTAATGATGCACTGAAAACAACACCTGATTTAATGAAAGCTGTTGAACAAGTTGTTCCACAACTTAAAGGTGCTTATGCACTCGGTATTGTGCATACAAATCATCCTGATGAACTCATTGCTGTACGTGAAGGTTCACCACTTGTGATTGGTGTGGGTATTGGTGAGAACTTTATTAGTTCCGATCAATTGGCTTTATTGCCTGTAACCAACCGTTTTATGTACCTTGAAGAAGGTGATATTGCACGTATTACCCGTTCAAGTATTGATGTTTATGTCAACGGTCAAGCGGTTGAACGTCCAATTAAAGAATTAGATGCTACTGTCAGCAATGCTTCAAAAGGTGAATATAAGCATTACATGCTCAAAGAAATTTACGAGCAACCTGAAGCAATTCAGCAAACCATCTCTCAAGCACTCAATGGTAATGCTCTACGTGATGATTTCTTGAAAAATGCTGAAATTGATTTTACCAATATTCAACAAGTACAAATTTTAGCCTGTGGTACAAGTTATCATTCAGGCATGATTGCAAAATATTGGCTAGAACAACTCATTAATCTACCTTGCCAAGTAGAAATTGCAAGTGAATTCCGTTATCGCTCACCTGTGATTGTAGCAAATACATTATATCTATGTATTTCTCAATCTGGTGAAACGGCCGATACCCTTGCAGCACTCCGTGATACGCAAAAACGTGCCGCTGAAAAGAATCTATCGATCAGCACCATGGCAATTTGTAACGTAGCAACTTCGTCAATGATTCGTGAAACTGATCACCACTTATTGACACTTGCAGGTCCTGAAATTGGTGTTGCATCGACTAAAGCATTCACCACTCAGCTTGCAGCGCTGATGTTATTGGCATTGAAAATTGGTCAAGTAAAGCAAAGTATTTCGACTGAGCATTTAACAGATATTGCAGCAGCTTTGTGGCATACACCAAAAGTAATTTTGGATACTTTACAGCAAGATAAAGACATTTTACGTTTATCTGAACTGTTCAAAGAAAAGCAACATTGCTTATTTTTAGGTCGTGGTACACAGTTCCCAATTGCTTTGGAAGGTGCATTGAAACTGAAAGAAATTTCATATATTCATGCAGAAGGTTATGCAGCAGGTGAATTGAAACACGGTCCATTGGCATTGGTTGACAATGACATGCCTGTAGTGATTCTTGCACCAAATGATGACATGCTCGAAAAATTAAAATCGAACATGGAAGAAGTTCAAGCTCGTGGTGGTGAACTATTTGTTTTTGCAGATGAAAATAGCGGAATCAAGGAAAAAGATCGTCAGCATATGGTCAATATCCCAACTGTCGATAATTGGTTAGCGCCAATTGTGTACAGTATTCCTGTTCAGCTTTTGTCTTACCATGTTGCGGTTCTTCGTGGTACCGATGTGGATCAACCACGTAACTTGGCAAAATCTGTAACTGTTGAGTAATCAAATACTTAATAAGATGTGTAGCATATAATCACGCTACCCTAGTTAAAAATAGTCAACCTTAGCGTTGGCTATTTTTATTTCAAAATCAGTCAATCAGAATCTGATTGACGCTGTTTAAGCTGTACTTTTAAAATTTTCCCTACAGCAATAATCGTTTGACGATCCGAATCCAAAGCGCCATATAACAGTGCTATTTCCCTCATCTCTAGAGTAATATCATAATGTGGATAGGATGCATTGCGATGAAATAATCGAGCATCAATATTCATATTCTGTGCAAAGATATGTAATTCTTCAAGTGTATCTGCCATCAAATGACACCACAGCTTCTCTTTAAACTGTACACGGGCACGATCTACATAAACTGCCACAAAAAGATTTCCTTAAAATGTAAAATGCTTGAATCATCAATATTTTAAATCCTAAATGCAACTAATCAATATTGAATCCTTGTTGTAAATTGGAATCATCGCATACAAAAAAGAGAGCCGTAGCTCTTTTAATGATTCAAATTTTTAAGATTGATCTTCCTTCATATTATCCGCTTTCGCTGCCCAATAAGTTGCCAAAGCAGGCCCTGAAATATTGTGCCATAAACTAAAAATTGCACTCGGTACAGCCGTCACGGGAGATGTGGCAAAATGCAATGCTGCAAGCGTCACACCTAAACCTGAATTTTGCATACCGACTTCAATCGAAACGGCTTTGGCATCGGCATAAGGTAGTTTAAACAAACGACTTGCCCAATAACCAAGTAGAAAACCCAAGCCATTGTGCAACATCACTACGCCTAAAATTAGTAAGCCTGATTGCAAAATAGAAGCTTTACTTGCCGCAATAATTGCAGCCACAATTAAAACAATCGCAATCACTGAAATCAGTGGCATTACCTGAATATATTGTTCTGTTTTTTGCTTAAAGAATGTTCTGAGCATTACCCCTAAAATAATCGGGAAAATCACCACTTTTAAAATATCAATAAACATTGAACCTGCATCAATCGGAATCCATTGACTTGCCAACACATAGAAAATAGCGGGTGTTAATACAGGTGCAAGAAATGTCGATACAGAAGTACAGGCGACAGAAAGTGCGGTATTGGCTTTTGCCATATAAGCAATCACATTAGATGCTGTACCTCCTGGGCAACAACCGACAAGAAGTACACCGACAGCAATTTCAGCAGGCAATTGGAAAATTTGACATAGCGCATAAGCCAGCCCTGGCATAATCACAAACTGCGCCACCACGCCAATAAAAACTGCCTTTGGACTTTGCAGCACGCCCTTAAAATCATCCACTGTCATGGTCATACCCATTCCAAGCATAATAATCCCAAGTACCCAAGGAATGTAGGCTTTCATCCATACAAAAGCTGAAGGAAAACACAACGCAATAAAAGCAAAAAATACGACCCAAAGTGCAAAGGTTTTTTGTATAAATTGATTGAATTTTAAAATAACCGACATCAGTGACTCGCTGCAAAAATATCTTGTGCAACCACGCGTTTCACGCCAGATGCCAACATGTTTTGCCATGCATGTTGCAATGAACCTTGTAAATCAATGGCTTTGGTTGCATCTGCAATCACATAAGATTTAAAGCCCTTTTTTGCTGCGTCTATTGCTGTCCATGCCACACAAAAATCAGTTGCAATCCCAACAATATAAACCGTATCAACCCCTCGTTCTTTTAAATACCCAGCCAAACCTGTTGATGTTTGATGATCGGCTTCCATAAATGCCGAATAACTGTCAATTTCAGAATGAAAACCTTTACGAATAATCAATTGCGCACGAGGAATATTCAAATCAGGATGAAAATCAGCATCATGTGTGCCTTGTACACAGTGCGATGGCCACAAAACTTGTGTTCCATAATTCAATTCAACAGTATCAAATGGATCTTTCCCAGCATGATTTTCTGCAAAAGAAATATGGTTTTCAGGATGCCAATCTTGTGTCAGAACAATATTATCGAAATGCGTTGCAAGCTGATTAATCTTTGGAATAATTTGATCGGCATGAGCCACAGCCAAATGACCTCCAGGTGTAAATCCGTTCTGTACATCCACCACAATTAAAGCGCTATTGCATTGCATTTTTATCGTCCTTTTTTCAATCTTCGTCTTTGAACATACTATATATTGACACTCAGTATCTAAGCCTTTGCAAAAAAATAAAATGACTGATTTTCATAACAAAATAATAGTTAGGCAAATCTTGAATGAGTCGTGCTGAAAAACGAGAATAAATCCGAGCTTTTCATGCTATTGATGCATAAAAAAAGTAACTTAATTTATTTTTGAATGTAACGTAGTTGTTGATCTTGCATATTAAACTTAGCAATCAACTTTTTTGGGCTCAATACATCTCTCCTCAAGTGAAGCCTTATTCTTATTGTTCGTATGTGATTAAAACCTTTTTGCAAGTAATTATAAAGAACTTATCTATATGTCACATTCAATCATTGATTGTAACAACAATATTTGTCGCAAAAAAAAATCAACATTAAAAAGCCTGCAATTGCAGGCTCCCTTTTTTTGATATTGTATATTTAGATCATATTAATCAGCTTCTAAACGGCGGGTTAACAACACCATAATAATCGCTGAAATCACAATACATGGAATGGCTGCTGAAACCACACCAGCAGCCCCGCTACCCATTGCTAAAAGTTGCCCAGCAATTGCAGGTCCCATCATCGCACCAATACGACCTACTGCTGATGCTGCACCCACACCTTGACCACGTAAATGAGTCGGGTAAACAAAGCTACCAAATGCATAAAGTACACCCTGTCCACCAATGGTGAATGTACCCATAATGGCTGCTGCAACAAACATCATGTTTAATGTTGATGCGCCATTTAAACTAAATAAACCAATTAAAATACCCACATACATTAAAATAATCACATAGGCTTTATTCCAACGGTCAATTAGCATACCCAATGATACTGTGCCGATTGCAGCACCAATTTGGAAATATACCATTGCCATACTGCCGTCTTTACGTGTAAATCCTAGCTCGGTGAAGAGTGATGGTAACCAACTCAGCATGATGTAAACCACCATCAAAGTGAAGAAATAGCTCACCCAAAGTAACAATGTACGTGGTGCATATTCACGACTGAATAAGTCTTTGTACGATAATTCTTTTTTCTCTATCGATGCTTCTTTTTGTACTTTTAAAAATTCACGAGATTCCGGCAAAAACTTGATCATTAACGGTACCACGATCAATGGCACAAGACCGCCCACATAAAAAATCGTTTTCCAACTGCTCGCCATATCTGATGATGCAAGCTGTGCTGCAAGTAGCGAGACAATAATGGCACCTACAGGCATACCGCAATACATCAAACCCACTGCACGACCTCGATTTTTCACCGATACCGATTCTGATGCAAGTGCGATCAGATTCGGCATTGCCGCACCCAATCCTGCACCAGCTAAAAAGCGCACCAATAATAATGAATAGAAACTATTCACCCAAACCGTACATAAGGTAAAAAAAGCGAAAATTGTCACTGAAGCAATCAGTACTTTTTTACGACCAATCTGGTCGGCATAACGACCACCAACCAATGCACCTGGCAGTAATCCTAAAATACCCGCACTAAAAAATAGTCCGAGCTGTGAAGCATCTAATGCAAAATATTCTTTAATTCCTGCTGCCGCAACCCCTGCCGCTTGAATATCGATTCCTTCGATAACTGCAATTAAAAAACAAATCAACACGGTAGTCGTGGCGTGTTTTTTATCGCTTGAAGTCAGGGTTTCATTCATCCTAAAAATCCTTTTGATATAGCCGGAAAATAGCAATGCATCATCGCTTACTCTTTAGCGACAAATAACTATCAAAAAGTGTTAGAAAAAATGAGTTTTATCGTTTAAAAATTTTACTGCCCAATCTAAAGTGCCTCATTATTTAGCCAAAAAACCAATAACTAAATGTAAAACTTGAGTAAAACACTCAGAAATATATATGTTTATCAGAGTCTATTCTCAATCTATAAGAAGATTCAACGATGGCTTATATCATTTAAAACGATCAATAACCTATTAAAAGCCCTTGCCTTAGTTTAAATTTTAATAGCCTTTGTGTATTGCATCATCTTTTTAAGCTCTTATTTTCTACACTTTTTTAGATAAATGGTGATACCTTCTCTGAAGCAATTCAAAAATAGGCTTGCATAGATATTGAACGAGACTTTTCAGGACTCAATGTAGCGCGTAAACAGCATGTTTTAAATTTTGAATACTTCTTTATGAAAACTATTTGTTGCTTTTTATAAAGTTTTTTCATGCTTTGACTAAAGCATATTGTTCTAAAAGACTGAATCAGTCATAATTTGCATAAGCATTATTCAATCAATGACGATTGATTTACGCCCAAATCAAAAAACTGCAACCATTCCTGCTCGGTGACTGAACACTCAGTGGATGGTCAAATAGGATTTTTTTCAAAATGACTCAGCAAGCACAGATTATTCAAGGCTCAATTGTCGCACTCGTCACCCCTATGTTTGAAGATGGCAGCGTAGATTGGAAGGGTCTAGAAAAGCTCGTTGAGTGGCACATTGCACAAGGCACAAACAGCATTGTTGCTGTAGGCACAACGGGTGAAGCATCAACACTCAATATGGCAGAACACACACAAGTCATTAAAGAAGTGATTCGTGTTACCAATAAGCGTATTCCGATTATTGCAGGTACGGGTGCAAACTCAACACATGAAGCGATTGAACTGACCAAAGAAGCAAAAGAACTTGGTGCAGATGCAGCGCTTCTTGTAACGCCTTATTATAATAAACCGACCCAAGAAGGTCTGTTCCAACACTATAAAGCAATTGCTGAAGCTGTCGATTTACCTATTATTTTATATAATGTACCAGGTCGCACAGGTGTTGACATGCTCAACGAAACTGTCATTCGTCTAGCAAGTGTTCCTCATATTGTCGGCATCAAAGATGCAACAGGTGATGTACCTCGTGGTCAAGAGCTCCTTGAGGGTTTAAAAGGTACAGACATGATTGTTTATTCGGGTGATGATGCAACTGCACGTGAACTGATTGAGCTTGGTGCAAAAGGCAACATTTCAGTTACAGCAAATATTGCGCCTAAAATCATGAGTGATTTATGTGCGGCAGCATTAGAAGGCAACCATGAACTTGCTGTTCAATATGATCAGCAAGTTGCAAAATTAAACAATATTCTATTTTGTGAATCGAACCCAATTCCCGTCAAATGGGCACTTCACGAAATGGAATTAATTGGCACAGGCATTCGTCTACCATTAACTCCGCTTGCAGAACAATACCGTACGCCTTTGCGTGAAGAACTCAAAGCAGCTGGTATCATTTAATAAGAGCTTAGCATTATGCAATTACGTTTTGGTTTAACCCTTGCCCTTTCAGCTTTAAGTTTAGCGGGTTGTAGTTCAATTGGCATCAAAAATGGCTCTTTAGATTATAAAGATACAACCACTTTAGCACCGCTTAAATATCCTGAAGGTTCAATGGTTAGACCTGCAACGCCTTTGTATCCAGCACCTATTGTTGAGCAAATGGCGATTGATAATGCACCAAAGTTCGAAAATAAACGTGGTAACCGCTTTGAAGTGCCACGTCCAGACGATGCAAGTGTACAAGTAGTTGCTCAAAGCAGTGAAAGCTCTACAGAAGCAGGTCGTCCTCAAATTTTAACTGATGGAAATGCAAATCCGTTGATCAAAATTGATGGGAATTCTGCTACAATTTGGCAGTACACACTTGCCACACTCAGCAGCTTGAATCATACCGTTGTTGGCCAAAGCAAAAATGCTTATGAAGCAACTGTCAAAGTCGACAAAAAAACGTATGTCCTCAAACTCACTTCAGTGGGCTCTAGCAATAACCTTGCGGTGTTCAATACCGATAACAGTTTTGCCGACAAAGAAGTCGCTGTAGAATTGTTAACCCAGATTTACCAAAACTGGCCAGCCTAGTCGTTCTAGGCAATTTTTTTTGCAAAAGGTTCCCCCATGTTAAAACAAACCTTGCTCTATACTGGTAAAGCGAAATCTGTTTATGAAACTGATAGCGCAGATCATCTTATTTTGGTTTTCCGTGATGATGCTTCAGCATTCAACGGTGAAAAAATAGAGCAACTGGATCGTAAAGGTAAGGTGAATAACCGTTTTAACGCCTTTATTATGGAAAAATTGGCAGCAGCAGGTATTGAAACTCATTTTGAGAAACTGCTTTCGCCAACAGAAGTGTTAGTGAAGAAGTTAGCAATGATTCCTGTTGAATGTGTAATGCGTAACTACGCTGCAGGTTCATTGTGCCGCCGCTTAGGTGTTGAAGAAGGTTTAGAGCTTACACCTCCAACATTTGAATTGTTCTTCAAGGATGATGCTTTAGGCGATCCTATGGTGAATGAATCTCAAGCGATTGCACTTGGCTGGGCAAATGCTGAGCAATTGGCTCAAATGAAAGAATTAACTCAAAAAGTTAATGTTGTACTTAAAGACTTATTTGCTCAAGGCAACATGCTTCTTGTAGACTTCAAACTTGAATTTGGTGTGTTCCATGACCGTATCGTTTTGGGTGATGAATTCTCTCCAGACGGTTGCCGTTTATGGGATAAAGATACAAAGAAAAAACTCGACAAAGACCGTTTCCGTCAAGGTTTAGGTGGTGTTGTTGAAGCTTATGAAGAAGTTGCTACACGTATTGGTGTAGATCTTTCAGATATATAATTTACTTCTAGAAATTAGATACTGAAACTCCTAAAAAAACCGAGCTAAATAGCTCGGTTTTTTGTTGAAGTATATTTAGTTCACAATCATTTTAATCGGCTGACTATATAAATAATACGTATTCTGCGCATCTATTTGATATGAATAACCCGCTACAACATAAGCTGTACCTTTATCTGTAAAAATGAGTTGACCATTTTCAACTTTATGATTTGGTGAACCTTTTAGTACAACAAAATGTGTTGCGAGTGCTTTCAACATTGCACCATTCTGTGCTTTTAAACTCAATGGAATCGCACTCGCCTGCCCGACTTTCATATTCATTTGAGTATTCGCCTGAACATCAACAATCCAATTTGAATACTTGTGAATATCATTGGTGGTTACGCCGTTTAAACCAGCAATATACAACTGTTTAAAAGTCATATCATTTAAATTCCATGGCCAAAAACTTACACCACGCTGCTGTGCTTCATTAAAAATATTGACCAAATCTGCACGATACGATGGATGATACGATGCAACATATTTTTGAGCATCGGCGAGCAAATACTTCACATTGGCCGATTTATTCGCTGCATTTGGTAGACTACCGACTAAAACCCCTGCCGATACATGATTCATATTAGTTTTGACTTGCTGAATTTGATCGCGATTAAATGATGTTGTGACCACTTGATCGACCACATCATATTTTGTAATTTCAGCCTTTAAAGCTTGAACCAATGTCGGTTGACTACTCTTAATTTCAATCATCAACACAGTATTTTTATTTTTTTTCAGCCAAATAAAATATTCTGCCAAAGTCGGTACGTGATAATTTTTATGTGAGGTTCGTAATTGCTGAACTTCAGCAAGCGTCATTTCTTCAATTTTCCCTGTACCTTTGGTCGTACGGTTCACCGTATTATCATGCATCACTACAAGATGTTGATCTTTGGTCAGATAAATATCATTTTCAATAATATCTGCACCCAACGTCACAGCATGTGTAGCACTTTCAAGTGTATTTTCATCCTCAAGACTCGGTACACCACGATGCCCAATAATCAAAGGTCGGCGTAATAAAGTATTTTTAGGAAATTTTTTTAAAACTTCAGCATAAATATTGCTGTTTTGGCTCAAAATACCATTAACGCCTGTAGTTAAAATTGTGGCAGCATGTACATGATCTGTGACATTTTGCTTTGTCCATACGGTCATTAACCGACGTTGCAAATAACTTACACTCGGTTTATCAAGCCCCTGTGCAGGTAAGATCATAATTTTGCTATATGCTGCATTGGTTTTCACTACAAGTTCCGCTAAATTTTCAGTATGTTTTTTAGATGAACGATACTGACTTAAATCAAGTGCGGTACGCAGAGCAGGTAGCTTTTGATGTGCTTCTACTAAAATCTGTGCGTCTTTTGAAATCAAAGTGATATCAGATAAATCATCTTCTGGTACAAATTGTTTTAAAGCATCAATTGTTCGTATATCAGCAATATCGAATGCAAAGATTTTATTTTTGGGTCTTGTTTCTAAAAGTGATTTAAGATCACCAATTACTTTACCTGTAGCATCTAAAACACGTAATTTGTTATCAAGTTGATAATAGTATTGATTTGCTTGTGTGAATGATGCTGATGTTGCCTTTACATCGCCTATACCACTTTGAATAAGTGTTGGCGGTGCTGACAATTGAAATGCTGTATTTTGAATGGCGGATGCACTGGTTTTCAGTTCTGAAAGTGCAGCATTTTGCTCAGAGATGCTAATTTTACGAATCTTCATGATAATACCCGTAGCAGATAAACCAATATCCCCTCGTAAATGCTGCTGATCAATTTCGACATCTTGCATCAACTGACCATTTAGATAATGTTGTACTCGATTACCATGTACCACAATACTGGCTTGATAGCTCTGCCCTTCTTTAAGTGTCTGACCTGATTTCGCCTCAATAACATTCCATTGCCCGTTACTTTTACGATTACCAAACTCCGTACCATTTTTTGCAGTTACATCGCTACGTACTGTAAATTGATAGTAAGTCTTTGGGATAATGCCTTGAGTCGTCACAACATCGTACATCACACTGCCCCAACGAGAGCTGTTTAATGGCTGATCAAGACTAAACTCAACATCGATACGGTAGTTCTGTTGTTGCTCTAAACTAGATGGCAACAAAATTGAAGTCGGTTGTATGTCATTCGCTCGACCATCAATTTGTAAAACACCATTTTGAATACTGATATTTCCAGGATTATTACCTGGAATACGCCACTGCTGTGGCAAAGTCTGTTGCTGAACAAAATCAACTTGATACAATATTTTTGTTGTATTCTCTGTAAGATTTTCAGTTTGTTCTAATGATCTATTTTTATGAATTTCTACTGCTTGGCTAAATGGAGAAAAAAAGAAAATACAGCCAAATAATGCAGATGAGAGTAATGAAATTTTCATAATTTTATGTTCATTGCAGCATGATTTTTACGACATGACACAATGATCTAGCGATAGAAAGAATATACATATTCTAAACCTTTTTCAGTGAACTCACATCCAATTAAAAGATTTAGAATTGCATTTTAGCCGATCAAATTATTGTTGTTGCTGACTTTGTTGCCATCTACGCTGTTGTAATTTTTCACCTTCGACTTCACGTTTATTACGTGCCGATTCATATAACTTGGTACCTTTAAGTTCAGGCGGTAAATATTCTTGCGTAACAAAATTTTCAGAATAATTATGCGGATAAAGATAATCAACACCATACCCCTGATCTTTCATCAGCTTGGTTGGTGCATTTCTTAAATGCAAAGGTACAGGTAAATTTGCTGTACGTTCAGCAAGTTCCATCGCTTTATTGATTGCTAAATAGGTACTGTTACTTTTAGCACTCGTCGCCAAATAGACCGCACATTGCCCTAAAATAATTCGACATTCAGGCATACCAATCGCTTGTACTGAGCGGAAGCATTCACCTGCAAGTAACAATGCATTTGGATTTGAATTACCAATATCTTCTGATGCCGCTACTAACATACGACGCGCAATAAAGACAGGATCTTCACCACCTTTAAGCATACGTGCCATCCAATACAACGCTGCATCAGGGTCACTGCCTCGAATGGATTTAATCAATGCCGATACCAAATCATAGTGCTGTTCACCTGACTTATCATAGCGGGCAATATTTTGCTGTGCGACTTTAACGACTTTGGCATTGGTGATGATATTTTCAACATCAGGCTCAAAAGTACTTGCAATCAAATCGAGTAAATTTAAAGCCTTACGTGCATCACCTGCTGCAAATTGCACAATGGCATCAAACTCTTCAAACTGCAAAAATCTTTCTTGTAAAAACTTGTCTTGTTGAATCGCTCGGGTAAGTAAATCTTGAATCGCATCATTGCTCAAAGCATTCAAGCTATATACCTGACAGCGTGATAATAATGCACTGTTGACTTCAAAGGATGGATTTTCTGTCGTTGCACCAATTAGAGTGATTTTGCCCTTTTCTACTGCATTCAGTAACGCATCTTGTTGTGATTTATTAAAGCGATGAATTTCATCAATAAATACTACAGGCGTGAGTAGGTCACCACTTTCTGCAATAATTTCACGTAGCTCTTTTACACCAGTATTCAGTGCAGAAAGGCTGACAAAAGGTCGATCAACCGCTTGAGCCAAAAGCAAGGCAATGGTGGTTTTACCTACGCCTGGCGGGCCCCAAAAAATAATCGAAGGTAAATGCCCTTGATCAATCATTTGACGTAAAGGTGCCTGATCACCCAATAAATGATCCTGCCCGATAATTTCGGACAAATCACGGGGACGCAGTCGTTCAGGAAGTGGAATTTGTGTATCAGACATAAGACTTATGATTATAAATTGAGGCTGTTCTTAGTCTACTATGGAAAGCCTCAAACAACATATAAAAGCCAATATTTTTAAATAAGTGGATTATTAAAATGATGCTCAACGTACCCATTTTACAATGTATTCATCAATCTCTTCAGGATCAATCTCAGCCTCTGAAATACAGCGCCCTGCAACCGATTTTCGAGCTTTAATGACGTTATGGCGTGAACCTGTAATGAGATGATGCCAAGCAGGTAAACTCTTACCCTCATTGACTCTACGATATGCACAACTATTTGGTAGCCAATGAATATTTTGTAATTTTTCAGATGTTAATTGAATACAATCAGGAACATACTGCATGCGGTTTGGATAATCTGAACAATGCCCTGTTGTGCAATCAAGTAATTTACACGCCACTTTGGTATAGGCAATTTCATTAGTTTCATCATCTTCTAATTTGATTAAGCAACATTGCCCACAACCATCACACAAAGCCTCCCACTCCGCTTGTGTCAGCTGCTCAAGCGTATAGTTTTTCCAAAACTCTGTGCGCAATTCATTGCTCATTTCAATTGATTTTCCAAGCCTTTAGATCAATTATAACAGTTCTAAGCTTTGAATTTGATCTTACAAATATCAACTTCAAATACTCTTGTTACACTTCTACAGCTTGCTCACATGAGTACAACATAAATTCACACGCTTAAAATTACATCACACCTATACTAAATTTAATCGATAAAAAAGAAGGAGAAGAGTATGTTCCGTTGGGCTATTATTTTCGCCATTATTGCACTTGTTGCGAGTCTATTTGGCTTCGGTGGTGTCGCAGGTATGTCGAAAGACTTTGCTGTCATTTTATTGGTTATTGCTGTCATTTTAGCCATAGTTGGATTTTTATTTAAGGGTCGTGCCTAAAAAAATTATGTGCTAAACATACAATAACTTAGTTTATATAAGAAGAAGGCTATATGCCTTCTTTTTTAATTTCAAATATATAGCTCAATAGATATTAGGTTATTGAAGAAATATAATTTCTCACATTTCAATTGTTAATATTGGCAACAAAGTCATTTTAAAAGTATATTTTTATGATTTAATCGAGCTATTCCCTCATCTTTATAAGGATTTAATGCATGACTCTTGCCATCCAAACACGTGAAGTGGTTTATCAAGACAAAGATGGTCATCAACTGATCGGTTATTTCGCTGCACCTGAAAATGCACAAGCTGTTGCAGGCGTACTTGTTTCACCTGAATGGTGGGGCCGCAATGAATATACCGAACAACGTGCACGTGAACTTGCAGAACATGGTTATGCAGCCCTTGCGATTGATATGTATGGTGATAAAAAAGTCACAACAGATGCATCTCAAGCCTATGCATGGATGATGGATACATTTAAAAACGCCAATACTATTGTTGATCGTGCAACTGCTGCACTCGAAACATTGGCAGCACAGCCTGAAGTCGATTCAAATCGTGTGGCGGCGATTGGCTTTTGCTATGGTGGTAAAGTCATTTTGGATCTTGCACGTTCAGGTGCACCGCTAAAAGCTGTTGCCACATTCCATGCAAATTTGAGCGCTCAATCTCCTGCTGAAAAAGGCAAAGTTCAAGCTGAAATTTTAGTATTACACGGCGAACAAGACAGCATGGTGTCCTTAAATGATGTAGAAGGATTTAAACAAGAAATGACTCAAGCTGAAGTGACTCATCATGTCACTATTTTAAAAGATGCGAAACATGGTTTCAGTAATCCACTTGCTGATGAACGTGCTCAAGCCAATAATGTCGATTTGGGTTATAACGCGGCTGCGGAAAAGCAAAGTTTGCAAGAAATGTATGCTCTACTACAACGTAAACTTTCTTAAAATAAATGAACGAAAAGATCATCTTTTTAGCTTTACGACATACGGTAAAGTCATTCAAGATGGCATTAATACTTAGAGGAAAATATCATGACTGACAAAAAATGCCCTTATTGCGAATTTGATGAATATGACATCATTGCGAAAAATGAGTATGGCGTTATTTTGCCTGAACTGAGTCCAATCTCGAAAGGACATTCAGTTATTATTCCACTACGCCATGTCGATTCTTTTTTTGAAGTTACTGAGAAAGAACGTAAAAGTCTATCTTCACTTCTTGAGCTTGCACGCAATGAATTGAAAATCCGTCATCAACCTGAAGGTTTCCATATTGCATTTAATGATGGCAATGTCTTTGGTGATGATCAAGCTGAGCACTTCCACATTCACATTATTCCACGTTATAAAAACGAATCATTAAAATTGGATCAACGTTGGGGTATTACAGCTTAAAGTTTATTTTGAAATGACAAAGACGTTTCGGCGTCTTTTTTATTATCCATCATATTGCATCCTCGTTCAGTGCTATTCTTCGCTATACTGCTCTCGTCTTTTCCCATCTTTAATTCTTCTGAGTCCTATGTCTTCATTTTCTTTTTCTGATGCACTCTTAACATGGTTCGATGTACATGGACGCCATGATTTACCATGGCAAGTGGCAGATGATCCTTACAAAGTTTGGGTTTCAGAAATTATGTTACAGCAGACTCAAGTCAAAACAGTCTTACAATATTTCCAAAAATTTATAGATCGTTTTCCAACAGTCGATGATCTTGGTAAAGCATCATGGGATGATGTCGCTCCCTATTGGGCAGGGCTTGGTTACTATGCTCGTGCTCGAAATTTACACAAATCCGCAGGTATTGTGCATCAAACAGGAAGTTTTCCAAAGACATTAGAAGAGTGGATCGCATTACCTGGCGTAGGACCTTCCACTGGTGGGGCACTAATGTCACTCGGACTACGCAAATATGGTGTGATTATGGATGGTAATGTAAAACGAGTACTTGCCCGTTTTCATGCCATTGAAGATGATTTGAGTAAGCCAATACATGAACGTGCAATGTGGCAACTTGCAGAAAGTCTTTGCCCAACTGAGCGTAACCATGACTATACTCAGGCGATTATGGATTTAGGTGCAACCATTTGCACACCGAAAAAACCACTGTGTCTATACTGCCCAATGCAACAGCATTGCAAAGCACATGCACAAGGACTCGAAACTGAATTACCGTTTAAAAAAGCTAAAAAGCCTGTACCTATCAGATATGCTAAAGTTTTATTGATCGAGTCAGATGGACAATGGTTATGGCAGCAACGTCCGAGTAGTGGCTTATGGGGTGGTTTATGGAGTTTGCCTATTATTGAAAATGACATTGAGTTTGATCAAATTTGCCAAAGCTTAAAACTCATTTCTAAAACAAAATCTATGCAAATTTCACATAGCTTCACCCATTTTACGTGGATTCTCACGGCACAAATATTCAAAGTTGAAGCAGAGGAAAAAGAGTATTTATTAAGTGAATTGGATGGCGAATGGTTATCGCCACAAAAAGCTACACAAATGGGCATTCCTACAGCGATGAAAAAATTGATCTCTGCTGTTGATCTATGACATAGTCGGATACGAGCTAAAAATAACTCATACTTATAACGTCAAATTCACTTGATTAAATGATCTCATCATTTTTAATAATAGGATTACCTGTGTCCCGCTTATTGTCCTTGAGCCTGCTTGGTTTTATGCTCACCCTACTTAGTGCCTGTACCACAGCACCTAAAAAACAAATTCCAATAACATTACCGACAGAAACAGTGTTACAGCTTAAAGCGAGTCCTATGCCAAAGAAGCTACCTATTCCTGTCGATGGCATTAAAACCAGCCAACTCAGTGATACTTGGGGAGCATCACGCAGTCAGGGACGTAGCCATGAAGGTATTGACATTATGGCTCCACGTGGAACAAAAGTGTTGAGTAGCACCAATGGCATAATCACAAGTTTGAAAAGCAATAATTTGGGTGGCATAGTCATTTGGATGATGGGACCTGCGGGGACATATCATTATTATGCGCATCTCGATGGACACAAACGGGGTCTAAAAGAAGGTGACTATGTTAAAAAAGGCGCATTGATTGGTTATGTCGGTAATACAGGAAATGCAAGACACACTGCCCCTCATTTGCACTATGGATTATACTTAGAGGGTAAAGGGCGTGGTGCGGTTAATCCCTATCTCTATTTACGTTAATTTTTTAAAATCAGGAATTACATTTCATGTCAGAAGCTTTCATTGAGCGCATGGTTACATTTGCAGAATCAGGCAATCAGCAAAAAATTGTACTGAATGATCAAACGCATCAAGGTTGGATTATGGAAATTTCTGAAGATTCCCTCTTGATCAGTACAGGATTTGCAGATAAAACAGGTAAGGATATTTGGATTAAATTCACAGATTTAGAACAAGCACAATTATCCTATTGGGATAATCAAACAGATCAATGGGCAGATTTCAAAATCTAAATACTCTGCCCAACTTATAGCGGAGTAAACTTCATGACAACCCAACGCTGTGGATGGTGCTCCGATGATCCGCTCTATATCGCTTACCATGATTATGAATGGGGTATCCCAAATCATAATGAACAACATCTATTTGAAATGCTATGTCTTGAGGGGCAACAAGCTGGACTTTCTTGGATTACTGTACTAAAAAAACGTGAGCGTTATCGTGAACATTTCTTTCAGCATTCGATTCTACACATTGCCCAACTGACCGATCAACACCTTGAATATAAATTACAGGATGCAGGTATTATCAGGCATATTGGTAAACTCAAAGCCATTCGGGATAATGCCATTGCTTGGGAAAATATGAAAGCTCAAGGTATTAATATGGTCGATTGGTTATGGAGTTTTGTAGAAAGTGCACCAAAACTTAATGATGTCCCCAATTATAAACAAGCGCCTGCACAAACTGAAATAAGTCAAAAGCTATCCAAAACACTGAAAAAAAAATGGCTTTAAATTTGTCGGACCAACAACCTGTTATGCTTTTATGCAAGCCGTAGGTATGGTTAATGACCATGAAAATAGCTGTACATTTCGCTAATCACCCATTCAAAAACGATAAAATCTTTCTTCTATAAGGAATGACACAATGACAAACAATACAATCAATGCTTATGCAGCACACAGTGCAGGCGCAGAACTTGTTCCTTACCAATTTGATGCTGGCGAATTACAAGCTCATCAAGTTGAAGTCGAGGTTGAATACTGTGGACTTTGCCATTCTGATGTTTCAGTAATTAATAATGAATGGGGCAATGCAGTTTATCCAGTTGTTGGCGGTCATGAAATTATCGGTATCATCACTCAACTAGGGTCAGAAGCGAAAGGTTTGAAAGTTGGGCAACGCGTTGGAATTGGTTGGACTGCGGAAAGTTGTCAGTACTGTGACCCATGTGTCAGTGGTCAGCAAGTACTTTGTACAGGAGAGAAGAAAGCGACTATTGTAGGTCATGCAGGTGGTTTTGCAGATAAAGTTCGTGCAGGTTGGCAATGGATTATTCCTCTTCCTAATGACTTAGATCCTGAAAGTGCTGGCCCATTACTATGTGGCGGAATCACCGTATTTGACCCTATTTTAAAACATCAAATTTCAGCCATTCACCATGTCGGTGTAATTGGCATTGGTGGTTTAGGTCATATGGCGATTAAACTACTTAAAGCATGGGGCTGTGAAATTACTGCATTTACTTCAAGCCTAGACAAGACCGATGAACTCAAAGCTATGGGGGCAGACCATGTCGTCAATAGCCGTGATGCAAGCGCATTAAAATCTCAACGTGGCAAATTTGATTTATTGCTGTGTACCGTGAACGTGACTTTAGATTGGAAATCGTATTTAAATACCCTAGCACCAAATGGTACTATTCACATGCTCGGTATGGTGCTTGAACCGTTAGCAATTCCTGCAGGAACACTAATTAGTGGTGCAAAATCAGTTACGGGCTCTCCTACTGGCTCTCCATTTGCACTACGTCAACTTTTACAATTTGCAGCACGTAAAAATATCGCACCACAAATTGAGCTGTATCCGATGTCAAAAATTAATGATGCCTTGGAACGTCTACATTCAGGTCAGGCACGTTATCGAATTGTGTTAAAAGCTGATTTTTAATAAACCGTACTAATCTCTTTAATCGCTATCGGAAGTGATAATTTTTTACTTACTTTTTCTGTTCAATAGAATCCATCCCAACCTCCCTTTAAAAAAGGGAGGTTGGGATGGATTCTAATCTAATATTAAACAGATTCGTAATATTCCCCTCTTTTTAAAGATGAGTAGCAAAGCTACGCAAGAGGGAAAATCTTTAAGCCACATTTTCTACGTCTAACTCCCCTCTTACCCAATCTGCCAACAACACAAGCGCATCTTTAATTTCATCTGACAACTCATGCCCTGCATTTAAACGAATACAATTGTTATAACGATTGTCCTCGCCAAAAATTAAACCCGGTACGATATTAATACTGTGCTCTTGTGCAAAATAATACAGCGCCAAACTATCAATTTGCTCAGGAAACTGTAACCACAATGCATAACTGCCCTGCGGTTCATTTAAACGAATATCGACATCATAAAAAGCAGAATGAATAAACTGACGATACTGCTCCACCTGCACCATCAATTTAGGACGTAACTCAGTGAGATGTTGACGATAAGCTCGACTAAAAATTAAATCGGCAAGTCCCAATTGTAGCGGTGTATTTACCGATATATTCTGCAACATTAACTTGGCATGTAAATGTTGCAAGCGCGATGGTAGGCAAAACCATCCCACTCGATACGCAGGTGATAAAGATTTAGAAATCGAACTACAATAAATCACATAACCATCTTGATCCCAATATTTGATTGGCAATGGACGCTTTGCATTGAAACTACATTCTGCATAAATATCATCTTCAATCACATAGCATTGATATTTTGAAGCAAGTTGAGCAATTTTTTCTTTCTCTGCGTTGCTCAGACAGAAACCTAAAGGATTCTGAAAATTGGCCGTTAATAGACATACTTTTGCGCCTGAATTTTGCATTTCCAGTTCTAATCGTTCTAGGTCAAAACCTTCAGTATTAGCAGGAATTTCAACAATTTTTCGGTTCAATAAAGCTAATAATTGCAACTGACCATTATAGTTAGGGGTTGGAACAATAATACTGTCACCTTCATTGCTCACATTTTGTACCATGATGGATAATGCAGGCATACAGCCATTGCTGATATAAATATCATCCTTAGCAATATAAAAGCCATCTTCAGCCCAATGCACTGACAAAGCTTCACGTAACTGTGAATGACCTTGCCGATTGTTATATAAAAAGTCTTCAGGTTTACAATGCTTTAAAGCACGTTGAATAGAACGTCTAATTGCCTCGACAGGTACTAGATTTGGGGACAGTTGAATTGAACCTAAATGAACTAAGCGACTGTTGGCTGAAGCTTCATGGATTTGTATTTGTAAATCCAAGTTAGAAATATCACGGGCATGCGATTTAAAATCGGGATGATTCGGTACAGCAATTTGCGGTTTTTGCGTAAGAGATTGTACAAAGTAACCCGATTTTTCTTTGGCATAAATCAAGCCTTGCGCTTCAAGTAATTCATAGCAACTTTTTGCAGTATTCAAACTAGTACTTTGCAACTCAGCAAACTGCCGTAAAGAACTAAGTTTTTGCCCAACAATCAATTCACCGCTATAAATTTTCTGTGCAACCTGCTCTGCTAATACCTGATATTGAAATGCCATATCTGTACCCAAATTTTAATAATAGTTGTATCTGTATCTATTAAACTAACAGATTTATTCTTCTTTTACAGTTAGTTTTTAAATCCAATTGATTTAAAAGGAGAAAAATGATGAGAATGATCGTACTTGCTTGCATCGCTTTTGGGCTGACAGCCTGCCATCCTCAACAGGTCAACAAAGCTGCACAACAACAGCATTTCATTTGTAAATCATTGATTGAAGGTTTTTTAAAAACACAAAAATTAGGTGAATATCAGCTGAATCATTTGCAACCCACTTTGCATCAAACGGCAGCTAAACGTGAATATACTTACCAAGCAAGCGCTGATCACTCAATGAAAATTAACATGCCATCACAGCAAAATTTAAAGTTTGAATGTCTACAAAAAACTGCTGAGCAATTCGATATTCAATTAGTCAATCCACAACAAACCCAAAACCAAACTTTACTGAGTTTAAGTTTACCACCGCAAAAAACTATCGATACTTTGACAGCTTTTTCGCTAAAAACTCAATGAATAAACGGACACGTTTCGGCAAATGTTCCTGCTGATAATACACCGCATGGATGTGTTGTTCATAAATGTCTATTTGATCTTCAAACAGTGCAATTAATCGATTTTGTTTCAGATCTCGATGTACTAAAAAGGCAGATAAACACGTAATACCTAAACCATCCAATGCCATTTGTCGAACCGTTTCACCATTAGAAGCTTTAATTTTAGGACGAACTGTCAACTTTTCACCATTAATTTTGATTGGCCAAGTATTTAAATGCGATACCTTGCTAAAGCCAATTTGAGGATGATTGAGAATGTCTTGAGGCGTTTTCGGATAACCATTTTTTTCTAAATATTCAGGGCTTGCCACAAGGTATAAGCGACTTTTACACAACAATCGTGCATGTAAACTTGAATCATTCAGCTCACCAAAACGGATTGCCACATCAGTTTTATGTTCGAGTAAGTCAATCACTTGATCATTAGAGTTGAGTTCAATTTCAATATTTGGATAAAGCTGATTAAACTCAGACATTAACGGAACAATCACATGCAAGACAAATGGCGTTGCTGAATCAACTCTAATTAGCCCCGAAGTATCACCATCCGATTTGAGTAAAGCATCTTCGGCTTCATTTAAATCATGCACAATTTTTCGAGCTTTTTCTAAGAAAATATGCCCTTCTTGTGTCAATTTTAATTTTCGAGTTGTACGCTCTAACAAAGTCACATTCAGTTTAGACTCAAGGCGTTGTAATGCACGACTAACACCAGACGTTGTTTGGTCTAACTGTAATGCTGCTGCTCCAATTGAGCCACTATCAACAATATTAATAAAAGCATTTAATTCTTCTAAGGTCGATTTCATATCACCAATACAACTCGCAATAATTGATTTTTAATCAATAATATTTTGCCAATTCACCACTTTAATGGCAACAATAAAACTTGCAAAATACACTCAATCTAAAAATGAAGAATATTCATGTCACAAACGACTTTATCCTATACACCTAAAATCATCCCTGCTTTCGGCGTAGGTACATTCCGCCTATCGGGTCAAACGGTCATAGACTCTATTAAAACCGCTTTAGATGTCGGTTATCGTGCAGTAGATACGGCACAAATCTACGGCAATGAAGCCGAAGTTGGACAAGCGATTGGTGAAAGTCATATTCATCGCAATGATTTATTTATCACCACAAAGATATGGACAGAGCACTATCGTGCAGACAAACTTATTCCAAGTTTAAAAGATAGTTTACAAAAATTGCGAACCGATGCGGTCAATCTCACCCTGATCCATTGGCCTGCACCGTCACTTGGAATGTCTGTAGCAGAAATGATGCAAAACCTACTTGAAGCCAAACAACAAGGTTTAACCGAGCATATTGGTATTTCTAACTTCAATATTGATTTAACACAACAAGCGATTGATGCCGTGGGTATTGAAAATATTGCCACTAATCAAATTGAACTCAGTCCTTATTTGCAAAATCATCAGTTAGTCAATTATTTACAATCCAAACATATTGATGTGACCTCATATATGACATTGGCATATGGCAAAGTATTGAATGATCCTATTTTGAGTGACATTGCCAAAAACCATCAGGCTTCAACTGCTCAAATTGTCTTAGCATGGGCATTACAAGAAGGCTTTGCTGTGATCCCTTCTTCGACAAAACGGGAACACTTAATGGCAAATTTGAAAGCACAAGATATTCAATTGACCCATGAAGAAATTCAATTGATTCGACAACTTGAATGTAATAGACGTGAAGTAAATCCTGAAAATTTAGCACCAATTTGGGATTAGTCCGATATGAAAATTAACTTTCCCTTACTCGCCCTTGCCATTGGTGCATTTGCCATTGGTACAACAGAGTTTTCTCCCATGGGATTTTTGCCACAAATTGCAGAAAATCTCAATATTTCTATTCCCACCGCGGGTATGCTCATCACTGCTTACGCACTTGGCGTGATGATTGGTGCACCAATCATGACTTTATGGTTTGGACATTTTCCACGCCGTAAAGCTCTGATTATTTTAATGGGCATTTTTACACTAGGTAATCTTTTTGCGGCAATTGCTCCCAATTATTGGGGCTTAATGGGCGCACGAATTTTTACCAGTTTAAACCACGGCGCATTTTTCGGTATTGGTTCAATTGTTGCCACAAGTGTTGTACCAAAAGATAAACAAGCGAGTGCAGTTGCGATGATGTTTATGGGGCTGACTATTGCCAATATCGGCGGTGTACCTTTAGCCACATGGATTGGACAAAATATTGGTTGGAGAATGTCTTTTGCACTGATTGCAATCTTAGGTGTCATCACCATGCTCTCTCTTTGGAAAGCACTGCCTGAGGGTGAACTCGGGCAACGTCCTGATGTCAAAGCAGAACTCAAAGTTCTAACACGCTTGCCTGTAGTACTTGCATTACTTACAACGGTGATGAGTGCGGGTGCGATGTTTACCCTATACACCTATATTGCACCGAGCCTACATCATATTACCCATGCGACACCAACTGTCATTACATTCATGTTGGTTCTCATCGGCATTGGCTTTTCAATTGGCAATCATTTAGGCGGAAAGTTTGCAGATTTATCGGTATCCAAAACCCTAATTGGCTTCTTGGTTGTTTTGATGGTGATGATGTTGCTCTTTCCAATCTTAGCAAAAACGACGATTGGTGCTGCCATTGCATTGATCATTTGGGGGGCAGCAGCCTTTGCCGTAGTTCCCCCTTTACAAATGCGTGTCATGTCTGTTGCACATGAAGCACCAGGCTTAGCATCATCGGTCAATATTGGTGCTTTCAACTTAGGCAATGCCTTAGGAGCCGGGGCTGGTGGCGCAGTCCTCAGTATGAACATGAGTTATGCCATGGTTTCAACCACAGGTGCTGTCCTAACTGCAGTAGGATTAGTTTTAGTCTTTATTCAAATGAAGATGAGCAAAGAACTTGTACAATAATTCATTCACTAATGTGGCTAAACATCAAAACAAAAACCTTCAAATATGACGTTGAAGGTTTTTGTTTTAAAACGACTTAAAAATTATTTCAACATCACAGGTAAAGCGGGTAATACACTGTTCTTTGCCAATTCTGCTTTCATCTTTTGCAACATTTGATAAGGCTGCTGCTCGACCAACATATTGGTCACACTTTGCGGAATTGAACCTTCAGGGTCAGCAAAACCCGTCGTAGTCACTTTAGTTTTATTACCTGCTATTTTTTGAAAAACCCAATCGCCTTCATAATTTTTTAAACGAATATAATTCGGATTTAGCGGTTTACCTGAAGCAATGGCTTTATTTTTAATGCTAATTGTACCATTGGCATCTTTAAACATTTTCCCTTTCACTACCATATCACGGTCTTTTAAGGGAAATGGAAAATCGAGCACCATATATAGAGTGAACTCTCCTTTTTTATCATCACGAGATAACACTTCAGCACGAGCCACATTGGGCACCCACTTCGGTGTATTTTGCACATCTAAAACGAGGGCAACTGCTCGCTCAATTGGTACATCATAAGTCGTTTCGCCTTTATAAGATAAAACCGTCTGACTCGGATCTTGATAAGTCCAAACTTTAATATTATTTTTATTCATACTAAGTTTAGCATTGGCAGGTAAAGCCGCCTGTGTAGTCAGGCATATTGCACTGACCACACACGCAAATAACATCACTGTTTTTTTCATTCGAAATTCTTTTCTAGATCATTTTTATTTATTTTAATGAAACACACTTTGGACTTAAATGTCATTTAAGCCTAAAACATCTTTCATATCGTATTTTTTGGCATCTTTACCCACAACCCATGCGGCTGCACGTACTGCACCTGAAGCAAAGTTCATACGGCTTGTCGCTTTATGTGTAACTTCTACACGTTCGCCTTCACCAATAAACATCACGGTATGTTCACCAACAATATCACCGCCACGAATGGTTTGAAAACCAATGCTTTGACGTTCACGAGGACCTGTATAGCCTTCACGATGATAAACTGCATCTTGTTTTAAATCACGACCTAAAGTATCTGCAATCGCTTCACCCATCATAAGTGCTGTACCTGATGGTGCATCTACTTTATGGCGGTGATGTGCTTCAATAATTTCAATATCGACAGTATCGTTAAATACTTTGGCAGCAAGCTCAAGTAATTTAATTGACACATTCACACCCACTGAATAGTTCGCAGCATAGACCACAGGTGTTTTCGTTGCAGAATCGTTCAAAATATCTTTTTGTTCATCTGAAAAACCTGTTGTACCAATAACCATGGCTACGCCAGCAGTAGAACACAATTTCAAGTTGCTTTCAGTCGCTACAGGTGCAGTAAAATCAATAACAACATCAACATCTTTCAAAACTTCTTCTAGGCTACCAACAACCTTCACACCCACGGCACCAATGCCTGCAAGCTCACCTGCATCTGTTCCAATGAGCGTACTTTCAGGGCGCTCTACAGCAGCAGCAAGTTGATAACCTGCTTGTTGTACCGCTTGAATAAGCGTACGACCCATACGACCGCCTGCACCTAAAATCCCAATGCGTGGAGCTGACATAACATTTTCCTGATGTTGATTCTAAATTAATCTTACTATAACAAAAGTCTGGGAATTTTCTAAAAGTTAAAATTGAAATTTAATCCACCATACACATCGCAGTGACTAAATTTCATCGTGCATAAAAAAGCCACTTCAAGATGATATTGAAGTGGCTTTTCATCATTCTGCATTTAACTTTATTTTAGTCAAATAAGCGATCAAAGAATGATTTTTTCTTTGGTGATGATTTATTGTCATCGCCATCCATTGTTTCCTGTAACTCTTTTAACAGTTCACGTTGACGTGAAGTAAGATTTATAGGTGTTTCAATGACAATACGGCACAGTAAATCACCTTGCATACTGGTACGAACAGGTTTTACACCTTTACCACGTAGACGGAACATTTTACCTGTTTGCGTTCCTTCTGGAATTTTCAGGCTGACGCGACCATCTAAAGTCGGTATTTCAATTTCTTTACCTAAAGCTGCATCAGCAAAACTGACAGGGACATCCATATATAAATCTGCGCCATCACGTTGGAACACTTCATGTTCACGAACTACGACTTCTACATATAAATCGCCTGCCTGACCATCACGAATCGCTTCACCTTTACCAGTTAAACGTACACGATCACCATTGTCCACGCCCGCAGGAATGGTCACTTCAAGTGTTTGCTGACGGTCTTTTACACCAGAGCCATGACAAGTATTACATGGGTTCTTAATGATTTTACCTTGTCCACGACAGGTATTACACGTTTGTTGCACAGAGAAAAAGCCCTGCTGCATACGTACTTGACCCGCACCATGACAAGTCTTACACGTTTCTACATCATTTGGATTTTTTGAACCCTTCCCATCACAAGTTTCGCATGGTGCTGGTGCAGTAAAGCTAATGGTTTTTTTCACACCTTGAACAGCTTCTTCAAGAGTCAATTCCATGACATAGCGTAAATCAGAACCACGGCGTTGACGTTGTTGTTGGCTACGACCACCAAAAGAACCACCGAAAATATCACCGAACTGACTGAAAATGTCTTCTGCGCTGAATCCACCTCCACCGAATCCACCGCCGCCGCCCATACCACCTTCAAAGGCTTTATGCCCCATACGGTCATACATACTACGCTTTTCACTATCGGATAAAACTTCGTAAGCTTCAGCAGCTTCCTTAAATTTTTCTTCTGCTTCAGCGTTGTCAGGGTTACGGTCAGGGTGATACTTCATCGCCATCTTACGATAGGCTTTTTTAATCTCATCATCACTTGCGGTTTTGGCAACAACCAAAACCTCATAATAATCACGTTTAGCCATGTTTGGCGATGCTCCACGGAATTTAGATAAAACTTAACTGTGAATAAGATGGGGATACCTTATCCATTTTACAAGTTATAACAATAATATTTTTAAAATGCGGCTTTCTTATTGAGATATTTGCTAAAACCTTTAATCCACGCATTGAGTAAAAACAACCATGCAATGGTACTAAATACGACACCAACAACTGTACAAGCCTTAACCCAAAGCATACTATCCCAATAAAAGAAAATAAGCGGAATAAACCAAAGTGCAGCAAAAGCGGCCAAAATAACAAAAATAATGACATTACGCATGACCCAAAGTGCTTGTGCATGCATCCATACCTCTGCATCAACCTGAGCAACTTTACGAGCAAGTAAATATGCAATCACAGCACTGACCACACTGAACAGTGCAAGAAACATAAACATATAAGCCATCGCCATATAACGGCGATGTTTTTCCAGATTGTCTTGCCCCATGCGTATTTTGAACCTCACATTTACTGCACACTGATATCATTTTTATGCAGTAAATTTACAAATATTATTTTATGTAAACGATCAAGTGCTACTATATTGAAATTTTCAATTTTTCGCACCTGATATTCCGCTTTTTTATGTAGTTTCGACGGTTTTTTTCACCTTAAACCATGTTGCATACAGCGCAGGTAAGAAAAATAGCGTCAATAATGTCGCAATAATCAATCCGCCCATAATCGCCACAGCCATCGGTCCAAAGAAGATACTTCTAGATAATGGAATCATCGCAAGTACCGCAGCCAACGCTGTTAAAATAATCGGGCGGAAACGGCGTACTGTAGCATCTAAAATTGCATCCCACTGATTTTGCCCAGCCAAAATATCTTGCTCAATCTGATCAATCAAAATGAGTGAATTTCGCATAATCATGCCTGACAGTGCAATTGTGCCAAGCATTGCCACAAAACCAAACGGTTTATTAAACAGAAGTAAAAACAGCACCACGCCAATTAAGCCCAATGGTGCAGTCAAAAAGACGATGAATGACCGTGACAAACTTTTCAATTGAATCATCAATAAGGTAAAGACCACAGCCAAGAATAATGGCATACCCGCATTCACGGAGCTTTGTCCTTTTGCTGATTCTTCTACTGTACCACCAACCTCAACCAAGTAACCGCTCGGTAATTCAGTGCGTAGCTGATCAATCTTTTCAGCCAACTCACTAACGACTGTCGCAGGCTGTAACTTAGTCGCAATATCAGCACGAACAGTAATCGTTGGCAAACGGTTACGATGCCAAATTAAACCATCTTCAAATTTATAATCAATTTGTGCAATCTGCGCTAGAGGTACTGTGCCCCCATTGCTTGTTGGTACAGCCAAACTTGATAATGCTTCTACACTCATGCGTTCTTGTTGATCACCACGAATACGAATATCAATTAATTCACGTTTTTCACGATACTGATTAATGACTGCGCCTGTAATTGAGCTATTTAAGAAATTAGCTAAATCTTGTGAAGTCACACCCATTTGACGTGCACGATCTTGATCAATATTCAAAGAAATGATTTTACTTGGCTCGCCCCAATCTAAATGAACATTGGTCGTATTTGGATTCTCTCCCACCAGCTTCGCAACTTTCATAGCTTCTTGACGTACCGTTTTTACATCTTCACCAGAAACACGATATTGCAGTGGATAACCCACAGGTGGACCATTTTCAAGTAATGACACACGAGTACGAACTTGTGGTAAAAGTTGGCGAATTTGAGTATCTAAAGATTTGCGAATGTCATCTCGATCATCAATTGATGATGCCAAAACAACAAACTGTGCAAAACTTGCCTGTGGCATTTGTTGATCGAGTGGTAAGTAAAAGCGTGGTGAACCCGTCCCTACATAAGCGACATAGTTATCAATACCTTTTTGCTTCGACAAAAATGCTTCAACTTTTTTCACAGCATCTTCTGTCGCTGTAAGTGATGCTCCTTCTTCGAGTTTTAAATCGACCAAAATTTCTGCACGGTTAGATGGTGGAAAAAATTGCTGTGGTACGAGTTTAAACATCGCAACTGACAACAGAAAAATACCGACCGTAATTGCCACAACGGTTTTTCGATAGGTCACACATACATTAACTAATTTACGAAAACTTTGATAAAAACGACTTTGATAAGGGTCAAAATGCTCACCTGCATGATGCACGATCGGCTCAGGTTCAGGCTGTTTACGTAAACGAGCTATTAAACGTTGATACCACGGAGCACGCTGAGCTGTTTTGCTAAAATCAGGCAATAATTTATCGCCCAAATATGGTACAAACAGGACAGCAGCAATCCATGACACAATCAGTGCGATGGTCACCACTTGAAAAATTGAACGGGTATATTCCCCTGTACTTGATGCAGCCGTGGCAATTGGTAAAAAGCCTGCTGCGGTAATGAGTGTTCCTGTTAGCATGGGAAATGCGGTACTCGTCCACGCATAGCCTGCCGCTTTCATTCGACTATAGCCTTGCTCCATTTTTATCGCCATCATTTCAACGGCAATAATCGCATCATCGACCAATAAACCCAGTGCTAAAATTAATGCACCCAAAGAAATTTTATGAAGACCAACATCAAATAAATTCATGCCTGCAAAGGTCATTGCCAAAACCAATGGAATGGAAAATGCTACCACAAGCCCTGTACGGAAACCGAGTGAAAAGAAGCTGACCAATAAAACAATAATGACAGCTTCAGCAAGCACTTTTACAAACTCATGAATACTGCGCTGTACCGCCACCGGCTGATCTGACACTTTTTGCAGTTTCATACCCAAAGGTAAAGTCTTTTGTAGCGACTGAAATTCTGTTTCGAGGTTTTTACCAAGCGCAATAATGTCGCCACCTTTACGCATCGCCACAGACAAACCAATACCGTTTTCCCCCATAAAACGCATGCGAGGTTGGGCTGGTTCACTAAAACCTCTATAGACATCGGCAACATCGCCCAATTGAATAGTTTTATCGCCCACCAACAACGGCATTTTTTTTAAGTCATCGACACTTTTAATTGCACCACTGACGCGGACTTGAATACGGTCTGAACCTGTTTCAAAGTAGCCTGCACTGGTAATCGCATTTTGTTTTGCTAATGCCTCTTGAATGGCTGTGACAGGTACACCGAGTTGCACCGCTTTGGTGTTTGATAACTCAATCCAAATTTTTTGATCTTGTAAACCAATCAAGTTCACCTTACTGACATCTTTCACACGTTGTAGCTGTAACTGCAAACGGTCTGCATATTCTTTTAAAGTCGCATAGTCAAAGTCATTGCCAGTGAGCACATAAATATTACCGTAGGTATCACCAAACTCATCATCAAAGAAAGGTCCTTGCACACCACTTGGCAATTGCCCTTTGATATCTCCAACCTTTTTACGGACTTGATACCATACATCGGGTACTTGCGAAGACTTCAATGAATCTCGAGCCATAAACATAATCATGGATTCTCCTGGTCGAGAATACGCCATAATTTTGTCGTATGAGCCTGTGCTCATCAGCTGTTTTTCAATTTTATCGGTAATCTGTAAAGAAACTTCTTCAGCCGTTGCACCTGGCCAATAAGTCTGTACCACCATTACTTTAAAGGTGAAGGGTGGATCTTCACTTTGTGAAAGTTTTGAATAAGAGAATAGACCGACAATTCCGAGCAGTAACATAAAATAAAGAACTAAACCTTTATTTCTCAGTGCCCATTCAGAGAGATTAAATTTAATTGGTTCGCTCATATGCCCGCCTCTTTCATGCTGACAGCACGATTTTCACGGTCTACAGGTTTAATTTTTTGCTTTTCACGCAGTAAATGAACACCACCTACTACGACCCATTGTCCAGTTTGTAAACCACTGATCACTGGTACACTGTCACGTCCATAAGCACCCAATGTCACGTTAACTTTGTGTACAGTCTGATTTGGATTGACTACCCAAACATAAGCCTGATTTTCTGTGGCTGATACACTCGACAAGGGCACACTTAAAATATTTTGAATATTTTGACTAAAGAAAACACGGGCACTTTGCCCAAGTTGAATTGCAGACTGACCTTCTTTAAGTGCTACTTTGACACTAAAAGTCCGTGATTGATCTGCCGCAGGGGATATTTCTCGAACATAAGCTGCAAATTTATCATTCGGTTTTGACCACAAAGTAATCCAAGCATCTTGACCAACTTTAATTGATGAAATTGCCTGTTCAGGAACACCTATCACCACTTCACGATCACCATCAATTGCCACTTGGTATGCAGGCTGCCCTGCTGAAATCACCTGTCCAATTTCAATATTACGTTCAGTAATGACACCATTTTTATTGGCAACCAATTGGTTATATCCTGTTTGGTTAGCACTGACATCATAATTCGATTGCGCTTGTTTTAGTGCTGCATTGGCTGAATCATATTGATTTTTAACCGTATCGTACTGTGACCGACTTACAGCATTAATCGGTAAAAGTTGCTGAAAACGCTTAAACTCATCTGCCGCAACTTTAGCAGCAGACTGTGCACTTTCAAGTTGTGCACGAGCTGAGTTAAGTTGTAATTGCGCATCTTTCACATCAAGTTTTGCTAAAACCTGACCGATTTTAACGCGGTCTCCCGTATCGACATAACGTTCAACAATTTGTCCACCCACACGAAATGCTAAAGCCGTTTGTTGTTTTGCCTGCACATCGCCTGCATAGCTTTTTTGGTCAATCAGAGACGTTGCAGGTTGTTGAACCATTACAAATGGAATTTGTTCTACAGTGGGTTGTTCTTTGCTGCATCCCCACAGCGTTACATAACTGATGATCATCAGACTACTGATCGTCGTTTTCAAAATATTCATACACAAAGCTCTTATTCAAATGTGTTTTTTCAGGCAAAATAATTTTTTCAGACAAAACAATTACGGGTTATTAATTTGATCATTTCTTAATTAATATACCGCATGGTACACTAATTGCAATTGCTGTAAAAAGTAAATGACTTTACTTAGTTTTTTTTATGGATATGTTTGTGCAAATACCTGTTGGACGACCTAAAGATCTCGAAAAGCGTCAGAACATTCTGAATGCTGCCAAAGCTGTTTTTCTCAAAAATGGCTATCATGGTTCAAGCATGAACCACATTGCCCAAGAAGCAGGCGTGACCAAGCTCACGGTCTATAATCATTTTCAGGACAAACAGAATCTTTTTATTTGTGCAATTGAAGCGACTTGTGAAGAATCAATCAGCGCTAAGCCACTAACGTTATCTGCAGATAGTAATTTTCGTGAAGTGCTTCATCAAACTTGCGGGCTTGCATTAAATGTTGTCAATTTGCCCGAAGCCATTAAGTTAGAGCATTTATTACTTGAGCTTGCTGCCGAAAAAAATCCATTGGCAGTTTTATTTTTTAATGCTTCTCATCAACGTATGAATATGGTTTGGGGAAATTTATTCAGCCAAGCGGCATCTTTTGGTTTTATTCAATCAAATGAGATTGATAAACAGATTTGCCTGATATTGTCTTTATTACTTGGTATGCGTCATCACGAAGTTTTACTCGGTATCCGCAATCCACCCGATGCTAAAGAAAAAGAAAGCATTATTACTGAAAGTATTGATCTATTCTTATTAAAATATAGTATCCCACCTAAATATTTAAATTCTAAATAATCTATAAGACCAATTTGGGCATACTGAATTGGTCACTACCCTATTTGCAGAAAAAGTATGCAATGAATACATACTTTTGTCTGTACCTGCTTGGCTTAGCAGAAAATCGAGTGCATATTCAAAAAAGAGAACACATGGAGAGTAAAAAATGGTTCAACAAATTGATGCTCCTCTACGCGAAGACGTCCGCCTACTCGGAAATTTGCTTGGAGAAACCCTGAAAGAACATGCAGGGCAGGATTTGTTTAATCAGATTGAACAAATTCGTGCTTTAGGCAAAGGCGCACGTGATGGGCAGCTTGAAGCTGAAAAAGAGCTTGAACAACTCTTTCTCAATTTAAAAGATGAAGAGATTTTACCCCTGACCCGTGCTTTTTCACACTTTTTGAACTTTGCCAATATTGCTGAGCAGTATCATGTGGTACGCAGTCGCCGTCAAAGTGAATTTGATGTGACCGCACCCTCTCCAAATGTCCTTGATCATTTATTTGAAAAATTTAAAAACCAAGAAATTAATGCCGATAAGCTCTACCAACAAATTTGTGAACTAAAAATTGAATTGGTACTCACAGCGCATCCAACTGAAGTCAGTCGTCGTACACTCATTCAAAAATATGATGGTATCAATAATTGCCTGTCTAAATTTGATCAACAGAAACTCACACCAAAACAACGTGATGAAGTACTTGCCGATTTGAAACAATTGGTCTGTTCTGCTTGGCAAACAGATGAGATTCGTCAGCATCGCCCAACACCTATTGATGAAGCAAAATGGGGCTTCACTACCATTGAACAAACATTGTGGAATGCTGTACCAAAATTCATTCGTAGCTTAGATTCACAAGTACAAGACAACTGTGAAAAATCTTTACCGTTAAATATTGCCCCAATTCGCTTTGCATCGTGGATGGGTGGCGACCGTGATGGTAACCCTAATGTTACTCATAATATTACTCAAGAAGTTTTGTGGTTATCGCGTTGGAAAGCTGCCGATCTTTATCTACGAGATATTGAAGACTTACGTTGGGAATTGTCAATTGAGGCATCTTCAGAGGAGTTAAGCCAAGCATTAGGCTACAAACACCCTGAGCCATACCGTGAATATTTACGTACAACACGTGAACGTCTAAAAGCGACCCGCCAATGGCTTGCTGATAAATTGCGTGGACAACATTCAGATGTTGATCGTAGCTTAATTATTAGTCATAAAGATGAATTATTACAACCATTACAGCTATGCTATCGCTCATTGATGGACTCTAATTTACCTGAAATTGCCAATGGTAAATTGCTCGACTTTATCTACCGTGTGAACTGTTTTGGTATCGAATTACTCAAACTTGATATTCGCCAAGAATCAGGTCGTCACCGCCAAGCCATTTCTGCGATTACTGAATATTTAGGTTTAGGCAATTTTGAAACATGGACTGAACAAGCCCGTCAAAACTTTTTATTGCAAGAACTACAAAGCAAACGCCCACTATTACCAAAACATCTTAATGAGCCAACAGGTAGCCTGATTGACCATCCGGATGTGCAAGAAGTTTTTGCCACCATGCGGACGTTAGCAGAACAACCTAAAGAATGTTTAGGTGCGTACATCATTTCAATGGCGGAATATGCGAGTGATGTTTTAGCCGTTTTACTCCTGCAAAAAGAAGCTGGCATCGAACATCCACTTCGTGTCGTTCCATTGTTTGAAACCTTGAAAGACTTAGATGGCGCAGCAAGTACCATGAGCACTTTGTTCAATATGCATTGGTACAAACAGCATATTCAAGGTAAACATGAAGTGATGATTGGCTACTCAGATTCTGCTAAAGATGCAGGCTTTATGTCAGCAAATTGGGCGCAGTATCGTGCACAAGAAGAATTGACTGCCATTGCTCAACAACATGGCGTACAGTTGACCCTTTTCCACGGGCGTGGTGGCTCAATCAGCCGTGGTGGCGCACCAACGCAACAGGCATTATTCTCACAACCACCGGGTTCAATTTCAGGTGCTATTCGTGTAACTGAACAAGGTGAAATGATTCGCTTTAAATTTGGTTTAGAAGAAATCGCTCTTCAAAACCTCGAAATTTATACCGCAGCAACGCTTGAGGCAACACTATTACCCCCCCCTGAACCTAAACAGGAATGGCGTGATTTGATGCATAAAATGACAGATCTTTCTGTTCAGGTTTATCGTCAAACTGTGCGTGAAAATCCACATTTTGTGAAGTACCTACGTACCGTTACTCCTGAACTTGAATTGCAAATGTTACCGCTCGGCTCACGTCCTGCAAAACGCAAAGTCAGTGGGGGTATTGAATCTTTACGTGCTATTCCATGGGTATTTGCATGGACACAAATTCGTTTAATGCTTCCTGCTTGGCTCGGAACAGGTGCGGCAATTAATCAAGTTATTGGTCAAGGTCAAAAAGATTTACTTGATGAAATGTTAGCAGAATGGCCGTACTTCCAAACTTTAATTGATATGTTGGAAATGGTTTTATCTAAAGCCGATTCAAACATTGCACTATATTACGAAGCACACCTAACTGATGATGAGGATTTGAAAATCCTTGGTACAGAGCTTCGTCAGCGTTTACACGATGCAGTACAAACATTATTGGCAATGAAAGGTGAATCGAAACTGCTCAGTTCCAATGAAGTTTTAGATCAGGCGATGCAAATTCGTAAACCGTATTTATTACCATTACACTTACTTCAAGCTGAACTCATGAAGCGTCGTCGTGGTTACTTGGCAGAACGTCAAGCTGAACACACGCCTGTCGACCATGCTCTTATGGTGAGTATTGCAGGCATTGCAGCTGGTTTACGCAATACAGGTTAATTGATCCATCTTCGTTATACATTGAAAAAGGGATATTTAAATATCCCTTTTTTATTTTTTAGTCACGTAACCATTAAAAAAAGATTTTACGCTTTTAGAATAGGCATTATCACTTTTATAAACATGATGATTCGCCAAATTTTTATTGCCTTTTTTATATGATTCAGAAGCGAATTATTTCCGATATATACGCATAATTCTCACTATTATCAACAATATTTTATATACCAAATGGTAAATTAACCATAAAACTCATATATTTGAGTTGAACGAAAATTTGTTACAGAAATTAAAAATTATTAAAAACAAGCGTATGATGTTCCAAATTTGTTTTTAGAGTGCTCATTTTATGTCCAACTGGTTCCCCAAATGGCAACCTTATTCAGGCAGAGTTGATGCTCGTCCTGTCGGTACCAATGAGTATCTTCCTCCCGCTCAAAGTGCTGTTTTAGGTATCCAACATGCATTTGCTATGTTTGGTGCAACGGTTCTTGCCCCATTTCTGATGGGCTTTGACCCAAACCTTGCCATTTTAATGTCAGGGATTTGTACCATTTTATTTTTCATCATGACTGGCGGACGTGTTCCTAGTTATTTAGGTTCAAGCTTTGCCTTTATTGGTGTCGTTATTGCTGCGACAGGCTATGCTGCATCGGGTACAGGTGCACCTAACCTTAACCTTGCGACTGCTGCTGGCGGAATCATGGCGTGTGGTATTTTATATGCAATTTTCGGTTTTATCGTGATGGCAACAGGTACACGATGGATTGAAAAACTCATGCCACCTGTCGTGACTGGTGCTGTAGTCATGATTATTGGTTTAAACCTTGCACCTGTAACAGTCAAAGGTGTCGCAGGTAATAACTTTAATATGTGGATGGCTTTGGTCACCGTACTGTGTATGGGTTCAATTGCTGTATTCACCAAAGGTTTATTACAACGCTTATTGTTATTGGTCGGTTTACTCTGTGCTTATTTGATCTATTTTATTGTATCGAATGTCTTGGGTAATGGTACACCAATTAACTTTACACCGATTCAACAAGCTGCATGGTTCGGAATGCCAACCTTTCACTCGCCTGTTTTTGATATCAATGCAATGCTCATCATTGCACCTATTGCACTGATTTTAGTGGCTGAAAACTTAGGTCATATTAAAGCAGTTAGCGCCATGACTGGTGAAAACTTAGATCCATACATTGGTAAAGCCTTTGTTGCCGATGGTATTGCCACCACACTTTCAGGTGGTGTAGGCGCACCAGGTATGACGACCTATGGTGAAAATATCGGTGTAATGGCTGTCACCCGTGTTTACTCAACTATTGTTTTCGTCATTGCTGGCGTATTTGCGGTTTTCTTAGGTTTTTCACCAAAGTTTGGTGCCATTATTCACACTATTCCAACGGCAATTTTAACTGGTGCTTCAATTGTAGTCTTCGGTTTAATTACTATTGCAGGCGCAAAAATTTGGATTGAAAACAAAGTTGATTTCTCCAAAAATAAAAACCTAATGGTTGCTGCTGTAACGATTATTTTAGGGACAGGTGATTTTGCCCTACAATTTGGTGACTTTAACTTAGGTGGTATTGGTACCGCTACATTCGCGGCTTTATTCTTAAATTGGATTTTTAGTTTTGCCGACAAATCAGAATAGTTTTTTTTCAAAATAATAAATTGTGACTTTTTAAGCAGCCATTGGGCTGCTTTTTTTATACCTTGATTTTGACTGTCATAAATCTACTTTTTTTATCATCAACTTTAAGTAAAATAAAAATACTCTCAAGCTATTTCAGTAACAGACTCCCATGCGCCTCGACTTTTTTGACCTGCAATTGTTTCTTAATATTGTCGATACAGGTAGCCTGACTCGCGGAGCAGAGCGTTCGGCTATTTCGCTACAAGCAGCAAGTGAGCGTATCAAAAAATTAGAGCAATATTATAAAACTCATCTATTTACTCGTCATGCCAATGGGGTAAAACTCACCCTTGCGGGACAAACTTTTGCAGAACAAGCTTTATTGTTGGTACAACAAGCAAAGAAACTTGAACAAGTCATGTCACCCTATGCCAAAGGTATGATAGCTCAAATGACGCTTTGGTGTAACTCTTCTGCACAAAGTGAATATTTACCTATATTACTGCCACAATATTTGGTCGAAAATCCACATGTTCAAATAGACCTACAAGAAGCTGAAAGTCGTGAAATTATTCAAAGTATCGAAAAAGATACGGCAAAATTAGGGCTGATTTCAAATTTTTTTCATCATTCAGGCTTACAAACCCTCGAATTTTCAGATGATCCATTGGTACTCATTTGTCCACCATTTCATGAACTCAAAGATCAACAACAGCTTAATTTAATCGATATTTTGCATTATCCTTTTGTCGGTTTAATGCAATATCATTCGCTACAACAATCGATTGAAACCCAAGCAAAATTGCTCAATTGTGCAATTCAATATCGGCTTAGACTGCCAAATTTTGCTGCCATTGCTCAAGTCGTTGCCAATGGTGTTGGTATTGCAATCATGCCCAAACGTGCTGCACGGCGTTTAAATATTTTATATGATTTTCGTCAAGTAGAGCTTGTTGGAGAATGGGCAAATCGTAAACTATTGCTCGTTGCGAAAAACTTTGATGAACTCCCCTTGTCCTATCAACATTTTTCACAATTTTTAATCGAACAAAAAAATCATTTATAAATAAACTTAAATCAAACCAAACGGATGCAAAACTGAATAACATCCAAAAATCACTAAACCACAAAAGAATAGCTTACGAAATCTTTGCTCAGGAATACGGTAACGAATTTTTGTTCCTGCCCACATGCCAACCAATGCAGGAATAAGTGCAATCAATGATAATTTATAATCAATAGGCGTATCTTCTACAGGATTTAGATGTAAGAAAATCGCCAAACAAAAAGTTGATACGGTAAAAGCGAGTCCAAGTGTTTGAACTAAGTCATCACGTTTTAACTGCAAAGATTGCACATAAGGTACGACAGGAATGACCACTACGCCTGTTGCGACCGTTAAAGCTCCTCCCAAATAGCCGACCATTGGAGATAACCATTTTTCATATGGTGCAAGATTCGGCATACTTTTGGCAAATAAACCATACAACCCGTACAGTGCCAACATTCCACCGAGTAGTGCTTCACTGTGAAAGCCCGAAGTATTTTGTCCTAGAGTTGGAAAAATACTCCACACTGAACCAACAATAATTCCTAATAACAAAGGCCAAAACCGTTTAATGAGACTAAACACATTGCCCTCAGCAAAAAGTTGCCAAAGATTGGTCACAATAGATGGAATAATCAACAATGTTGCCGCTTGAAAAGGACTAATCACCAAAGTTAAAAGCCCCATAGATACAGCAGGTAAACCTAAACCAATCGTACCTTTAATCATGCCTGCAATGGTAAATACAGCAATTATAAATCCAATCATAGAACGTTCCTCAGCAATTGGGCACATGCTACAACGCCATCTATAACTGAGAAATCACTGTTTTCAGTAGTAAGCCTCAATCAATGATTGAGGCTCTCATTGCTTAAATTTAAAAGGAAGCATCCAATATTTAACAATTGGAATAGAACTAATTTATACAAATTAAAATAATTATTTAAAATTCAATAAACTACAGACCAATCAGTCTTAAAATGCAGACAAAAATCGTCTTTTATATTTTAAATTTATATTATGAGGTACAAGCAGTATCTGATTTTTTTATATTCGATATATAAAATTACGTCTTCATATCAAGACATTGTATTAGTCATAATATTTTCAAATAAATAATTCTTATATCACCTTAATAAACGTATAAATCAAATTTCAAATGAAATCGATCTAATTGAAATCGCATTAACAACAAAAGACCCTAAAGATGTTGTCAGTACATTTTTAGCAAACTCATCTAAAGATAAAGTCAAAAATACTGCATAAAAACTCGTTGTAGAAAATGCTCTGTATATGTCTTTAAGCTTTAAAAATAAGGAACTTGAACCTATAAAACCATGGTGTGGTGTATGTAAATGTCATCAAATTTATCTCGACCCTTTCTTTACTTTCAGTACGTATGGGAAGTAAATGACTTCCAAATCACTGAGATATTTGGTGAAGGAGAAATGTCGCTGTATTTGGTCAGTTTACTTATACGTCAGTAGAGGTAGGTTGTACATTTAACTTTCCATTCTCTACTTTAGCTAAAGTCATAGATGGTCAAATTGTATATTTACAATTTATGGAAAACACGTATTTATCTGCTCGTTCTTTCCGTAAATCTGGAGCTTAGAAAGTACAAAACAAAGGTCTTCATTTACTGTAAATGAATAAAATTTGAAATGATCCCGACCATTTATGATTGAAAGATCGAGATGGTTAAAATAAAAAAGCTGTTGCATCATGCAACAGCTTTTTTATGGGCGAATTTCTTTTAATTCGCGTTGAATAAAATGCTGAATCATTTCCCGATAAATTTTTTCAACTAAATCTGGATCTGTGTGTAATTGAATGGCTTGCTCACGGACTTTATTAATCACTTGCTGCACACGTTCTGGCGACTGTACATCTTCTGCTGTACGCTTAAAACGAACGGCTTGATCGACATAAAATTGGCGCGTTGCAATCATTTCAATCAGTTCCTGATCAATCAAATCAATTTTTGCTCTTACTTGCTCTAAGTTTTCACATTTTTCTTTATTCATTCTTAAATCGTTATCCTATTGACGATGTTCCGATTGGTTTTCTGCTTTATATTTTTGCTCAAGTACATTACTAAATATACTTTCAATCATCCAAACACGATAGAGACTATTGAAAGTATATTGTTTTCCATCAATCCTTAATTCGAGTATAGGAAAATCGGGCTGATGTTTTGCTACGCTACGTGCATCATTTTCCTGAAGTAAAGAGTTAATATCAAGTTCAGTCAGTTGCTCCACACCCAATTCACGTTGCATCTGTTGTAAATGCGCTTTGTGAGAAAAATCTTTTCCTTTTGTCCATACTGCCTGCAAAATATCATACATCGCATCAATGCGTTGCTCTTCAGGTACGCTGTAATAAAGCTGTGCAATATTTAAAATACTATCTGCAGTTGGACGACAAAATGGCGTAAATTTAACTTCGGTTCGCTTAGACAAGCGTGTAGCCAATGCCCAATCAAAAAAGTCGCGACCGTGATAACTCAACGGAAAAATATTAAGCTGAATATTATAATAATCTGCGAGTTCTTCTTTAATATACGCCAACAATAACCAACTAATGGGGTCTTCGAGCGCAATATATAAATCGAGTTCAGGATGCATCGCCTGAATCTCCGCAAGCTCTTCTGCATCACTGAGTAAATGTTCACGCCACTCAATATGATCAATCATGAAAATCGGGTTATCAATGAGTAATTTTTGTTGTTTTAAACGGCGAGTTAAGCGGAGTAAATCATCGACAGCATGATATTTCCGTCCACCAAAGTAAAAATAACTTTCTAGTACAGGCGTATGATCAAAAATACGTTCAGGTAAATTTTGTGGTTTTTGATGTTGTTTCGACATGACGTACAAAGTACGTAATTTGCCATATTGTTGTTGCCACAACATGTGAAAAACATCTTCAAGTAAATAGAGAAAATTTTGCCCCGTGAGTGGTGTATTTCTTAAAATAGTTTCAGCTTGTTGTAATGCTTCTGCGCTAGGTAGTTCTGGTTTTTCATTATCATAACTAAATCGATGCTGATTGGCTAAAATTTTGGCATCATTCAAACTATAGGTTCGCCATTCTTCCATACTCATACCGTTCGGAGGTTCTTCGGCAGTATCGGAAATCGTCACTTTTAAAGGTTTTAAAGATTCAATTAGAATATCATCGAGTTGCGTCAGTTGCTGTACAGTCAAATAACTATAAACATCATCAAGACGCAAATAAATATGTAGTCCCTGTTCCGTAGGCAGAGTCTCCTGACGTATTGGCTTTTTATAGAACCAACTCGATCGGATTGGATCAAACCAACGGCGTAGCAGTGACATGAGTTTTTGCCTCGAAATAAAATTTTGAACAGAAAAATACTGAATATGAGCAGATTCGTTTAAAACCTGTTCAAGCATAGCACCCATTCAAGATAGACGCTTCACAAAATATTGAAGTTCATCTCAAACTTATAGCAACTCATTACTCAAAGTTCAATGATTAGATTGACTTTAAATCAATTGTTTCAGTCACATTCATACAGCATTTAAGTATATTTCTGTCATAAAAAATGCACTCTTTAGAGTGCATTTTTCAATCTAATGAAAATAATTTCCATCTATACTGAGGATGAAGTCATCTTAGATCTCACGTACTGCGCCACGAGAAGCACTTGTGGTATGCATTGCATAAGCTTTCAAGGCTTTCGATACTTTACGTGGACGCTCTTCAGCAGGCTTCCAACCTTTGGCATCTTGCGCTTCACGGCGAGCCGCCATAGTTGCATCATCAACCGCCAAGTGAATACCACGGTTTGGAATATCAATTTCGATACGGTCGCCATCTTCAACCAGACCAATCGCACCACCTTCAGCAGCCTCTGGTGAAACGTGACCAATCGATAGACCTGATGAACCACCTGAGAAACGACCATCGGTTAGCAAGGCACAATCTTTACCTAAACCTTTCGATTTTAGATAACTGGTTGGGTACAACATTTCTTGCATACCTGGACCACCACGTGGACCTTCATAACGAATCACAACCACATCGCCTGCCACAATTTTGCCAGCTAGAATGGCTTCCACTGCTGCATCTTGGCTTTCAAATACACGTGCTGTACCGTTGAATTTCAAGATTGAATCATCAACACCCGCAGTTTTTACAATACAACCATCCAATGCAATGTTGCCGTAAAGTACAGCTAAACCACCATCTTGTGAGAATGCATGTTCTGCATTACGAATGACACCATTTTCACGGTCACCATCTAAACGTGCATAGTAGCGGTTTTGTGAAAATGCAGTTTGCGTTGGTACGCCACCTGGTGCAGATTTAAAGAAGTTATACACATCTTCATCTTCTGTACGCATGATGTCCCATTTATCTAAAGCATCTTTCAACGTCTTTTCATGTACGGTTGGTACGGAAGTATCCAATAAACCTGCACGATCTAACTCGCCAAGAATTGACATGATGCCACCTGCGCGGTGGACATCTTCCATATGCACGTCTTGTTTTGCTGGTGCAACTTTACATAATACAGGTACTTTACGTGACAAACGGTCAATGTCTGTCATGGTGAAATCAACTTCAGCTTCGTGTGCTGCAGCCAATAAATGAAGTACTGTATTGGTTGAACCACCCATTGAAACATCAAGAGTCATCGCATTTTCAAAGGCTGCTTTGGTCGCAATTGAACGTGGTAATAGGCTGTAATCGTTTTCTTCATAATGACGTTTAGTAATTTCAACGATCAATTGACCTGCACGCTCAAATAATTTTTGACGGTTGGCATGTGTCGCAAGCGTAGAACCATTACCCGGAAGCGATAAACCTAATGCTTCCGTTAAACAGTTCATTGAATTTGCAGTAAACATACCTGAACATGAACCACAAGTTGGACACGCGGAACGCTCGTATTCGGCTACTTCTTCATCGGTGAAACTGTCATCTGCCGCAACAATCATCGCATCAACCAAGTCAATCGCATGTTCATTACCACGAATTTTGACTTTACCCGCTTCCATTGGCCCACCTGAAACGAACACGACAGGAATGTTCAAGCGCATAGATGCCATCAACATTCCTGGTGTGATTTTGTCACAGTTAGAAATACACACCATTGCATCTGCACAGTGAGCATTGACCATGTATTCCACTGAATCTGCAATCAAATCACGTGATGGTAGTGAATACAGCATGCCATCATGACCCATCGCAATACCGTCATCGACAGCAATGGTATTAAATTCTTTAGCTACGCCACCTGCTTGTTCAATTTGGCGTGCGACAAGCTGACCCAAATCTTTTAAATGTACATGACCTGGTACAAACTGGGTAAATGAGTTCACTACTGCAATAATCGGTTTACCAAAATCTTCATCTTTCATTCCTGTTGCACGCCATAAGCCACGTGCGCCAGCCATATTTCTTCCGTGTGTCGATGTTTTTGAACGATAGTCAGGCATTGTGTTATTCCAACAAGGTTTGAGCTTGAAATGAATGCTAAGATTCATTTTGGCAAATAAACTGAAATTCCGCATTGAATCAGTCAAAATATAATCACATCATACTACAGGTTACTGAGCTCTGTGATAGCAAGCCATGCGATCTTTTTTTATACGCACATAATTGGCTGATATTCCGAACTTGTCATTCAATACATCTTGAATACCTCCTAATATAAACCCATCACCTTCGATTCCATACAAAACTTATATGAATAATTTTTTATTTTTACATTAATTTTAGTTATGCTTTTTTATGTTTTTGCCAATTTTATTTTATAAAAAAGGCTTCCAAAGAAGCCTTTTTTTTAATCTCTTAGTCTTATGACTGCTTAATTAAGTATAAACCTGTACATTGTTTACCTGCCACATCGGTACATAATTCTGCTGTCGTTGCTGAAACCCACTTTAAACCTAGACGAATATCAGCATTGGTATAATCTGTTGCCTGCCCACCACAACTCGCTGCTTTATTATCAGACTTAACTTTCATGGTCAAAATATCAAGCTCTTTAGCATCTTTACTGCGCATAATGGCAAATTCACCTGACATTTTTTTTTGTTTCGCTGTGTAGTTAAACTGACCTGGTTTATTAAATTGATATTTTTCTGAACATTGTGTTTTTGCATTATAAACTGACCAGTTACCCCAGAATGTTTTATCGAGTGCCACTTGATTTTTATCAAATGCTTGAACCGAAAAAGCAACGCCTAGAGTACATGCAATCATTACAAATCTTTTTAACATTCAAATACTTCCTTATACAATTTAAATTAACGTTCTGGTCGTAAATACACGGGACAACTTTGACCTAATGCATCATTACAAAAATAGATCTGCTGATCTGATACTTTTTTAATAAAATTCGTAGTCGATGTCCCAGCTTGATCTATTGTACTACCAGCACAATCAGGTTGACGATTATCGGTTTTAAAACTGATCATCACTGCAGGCAACTCAAAATTAGTTGTTGCTTGCATAAAGTGATAAACCCCTGTTACGCGCTCACGATTACTCTGAATCAGAATATCCCCATTTGGTAAAAATTGATATTTTTCAATACAACTCATACCTGGTTGAATCAATCCCCAACTTTTTTCTGATTGTAGTTTTTGTACCAATGTCAGATCAGCTGATGCAGTGGATACAGCAAGTAGACCACTCAATATTCCAACTAAACTCAATAGCGTTCTTTTCATTGCTCTATACTTATCTTCAGTTTGTTATTACCACGTAATATTGACACGACGATTCGGCGCCAAACATTCCACTAACTGTATTTTTTTGTTCTCACCAGAACATTGCTGATAGCTATCAGTACGATTTTTAGCCTCAAACTGAATCCGATCCGCTCTCACGCCCTGTTCAACCAACAACTGTGCAATGGTATTAGCACGAGATGCCGACAAGTTTTGATTATAGCTATAACTACCTAAACGGTCTGTATAGCCAGTCACATGAACCGCTTCTGTTTGTGATTGTTTAATCTTTGTCGCAATTTCAGAAATCATACTAGGGTTTTTAATTCCTTGTTTATCACCACGATCAAAATAAAACAATATATTTGCAGCATTTTCAGCAGATAAACCACCTGCTTCTACAGCTGATTCATTGTTAACGCCCCATGCCATTAAACCCTGACATGCCTCGCCTTTCCAATAAAGATCTTCCGACAAATACTGTTTATCGAAATCAATGCGAAGCTGACAACGCTTATATTGCTGACTATTTGGTTCACGAATATCAAGTACATAATTCCACGTCTTAACAGCAAATAGACCTTCTGAAAACTGTGGGTTACCCAATAAATAACGGATTTGATCTTTGGTTAGACCTTTATCTAAACGTGCAACATCATCATATTCATAACGCTGTACTTGTTTTAAATAACTGTCTTTGATTTCTGGAAAGTGAATTTCTTCTGTCGTTTGTACTGGCGCAGCTGCATTGGTGATGGACATCATCAGACCACAGAGTGCACTGAACATAATTTTTTTCTTCAATGTATTCATTTTATTTTCCTCATATTTGGGTCGAAAAAAGGGAAGCATCTGTATGCCTCCCTCATCTGATGATTAATCAATTACACCACTGATACCAATACGAACACTTGGATCACCTTGAGATGCTGCAGCAACACCACCTGTGATCGACCAGCGACCATTATCGGCAGTTTTACGTAAGGTCACACCCACTGCATTTTCACCACCATGATAAGCAGCACCTGCAGCATAAGTATATTTACCTGGAATATACGGTGCAGATTCAAGCGCCATGGCTGCTGCAATACCCGCATTGGCTTTTTGCTCAACATTATCAATACGGTCATTGGTCACGCGGAATGCATCATCCAATTTGGTACTGACATTATCAATTTTTTGATTCAGCGCTTGATCCGCCTGATTCAATGCATCAATTGCACCACCAACATTGTTATGCTTACTGTCACCAACGGTATAGCTTGGTGCAGTGAAACTTCCAGTAATATTGTCATACGCGGCACCACCACCAAGATACTTAACAACAGCATCATTAGTCGTGTTCAATTGGCTACCATTCACTGCATCTTTCGATGTTGAATTCACAGCACCATTTGCAACACCTGTCACAACACGATCACCATCTTTACCAGCAACGTTGACGGTTGTACCACCTGAGTCTTTACCAATCGTAATTGGTGCAGTCGCATTTTCTTGCTGAACAATTCCCGCTTTACCACTCGTAATGTTATTAATATTCGATTGAATATTATTAATGTCAGATGTGTTTTGATCAACTTGCTGCTGAACATTCCATAACTGACCACCATTAACGGCATCTTTTGAACCTTCAGCAACATTACCGTCTTTCACATTCGTAATCGTTGTGCCTTTGCCATCTGTCCCACCAGCTAAAGTAATACTGCCCTTATTCACAGTACCATCTGGGTTCTTATCATATTGAACAGCAGAATTATTAACATTATTAATCTGATCACTCAACTGATTACTTACAGATTTCAACTGTGCAACATTTACCGCATCTGAATCTGCAGTACCTGCTGCTACACCTGTAATCTGACGATAAACTCCAGCTGAAGCATTACCTACAGCTACTGCACCTGTTGTTGATGTCGTTGCCAAAATAGCAGCTTGATCTGCAGCAGCCGCATTCGCAGAAATATAACCCGCTATACCAGCGCCTGTTGTTGCAGCAGACTTATTACCCAATACAACTGAACCTTCAACTGTTTGAGTGACATCATTACCAAGTACAAAAGTATTGTCTGTACTAATCGTATTGTTATTACCCACCGAGTAACTATTGTTGCCATCGATAATTGATGGATCGCCTAAGGCACCAGAATTATTACCTTTAACAATATTACCCTTACCAATACTAATCGATTGATTACCTAATGCTTGTGCACCGTCACCAATTGCAATTGATGAAGCACCTCCTACAATTGAACTATGACCTAAAACTACAGATGCCGTCGCTGAAGCTAGAGCGCTTGTATTATGTCCTAATGCAATTGAACTCATCGCACCTGTAGCGACAATTGCATTTACACCAATTGCTGTAGAATCTAAACCACCAGCGCTCGAGTCATTCGTTGTACCCAATGAACCTTTGCTCATATCCGCATTGGTATGGAAGTATTTCACACCTTCCGTATTCATTTTTTGTACAGTTTGAGCAATGGTTAAACGATCTGTCGTTTGCTGACCTTCTTTGTTGTACGTTAGGAATAATGAGTCCTGATTATTATTATCAGGGTTCTTATTCACAATGACATCTGAAATATTGATGGTCGTTGTTCCACCCTTACCATCATCAATTTCAACATTAGTAATATTGTCTTTAATCGATTGATTAACAACCAACAATTGATCTTCTGTAGCAGCCTGACCACTTACAATATTGTCAGGGTTCCAAGTTTTATTGGTTAAGCCATTCAATGTACCTGTTGTACCATTAAGTGTAATGGCGTTAGTACCTGTACCAACGGTAATTTTATCAGTTGCAGTCACAGTGCTTAATTTCAAATCTTTATTTAAAGCGAAATCAATTTTATTGCCTGTTTTAGTTACTGTTAAATTTTCTTCACTATCAGCGGTACCAATATCTACAGTATCTCCTGCCTTAATTGCACTTGAATTCTGACCATTAGAATTTAACATCCACCCGGTATCAAGAGCACTAATTGCAGCCCCAACATTTTTATAGTCAGTACCATTTACTGCATATGTTGGTGCCGTAACTGTACCATCCGAGTTATATGATGAGTTTCCACCTAGTGCATCCATCATTGCTATGTAAGTACCATATAGTTGGCTACCATTTACAGCATCTTTAGACGTTAAGCTAACCTCACCTCCTTTTAAATTCGTTATCGTTGTTCCATTGGTACCCGCAAGTGTCACACTATCTTTGTTCGCTTTAGTCGGATCTGTTGGATCTGCATCATATCTAACTGCAAAATCATTCGTTGTCTGTTGCACGTCACTGACTAACTTTAATTGTTCTTCAGTTGCGGCGCGACCAGCAGTGGCAAAGTCAGCTGCTGTAAGATTCTTATTACTTAAACCAGTAATATCACCTTTTGCAGCATCTAATTTCAGTGTATTTATGCCGTTAGAGACAGAAATATTACCCGCTGTAACGC
>NZ_VXCQ01000050.1:0-246 GCF_052850415.1 Acinetobacter sp. 1207_04
TTTTGAGGCTTTTATATTGAGATTATTATAAAAGAATCAGATTATTTGGAGTAATTTTGTTGAATAAATAGGCGAAAAGCGAAATAAAAGAGTAATTTGGTATAAAAAAAAGTCGCTTGGCATGAATAATGCATTTTGGGGGTTGCGTTGAGAAAGAAATGGTATAGAATGCACCCCATACCGACGAGATAGACGGAAACGAACGAAGCATAAAGTGCTGAGTTGTTAAGTTTATTAAGTACCGGC
>NZ_VXCQ01000051.1:0-240 GCF_052850415.1 Acinetobacter sp. 1207_04
CGAATGGTCAAGAAGTGACTGCAACGGCGAAAGACCCAGCAGGCAACGAAGGTACAGCGAAAGAGCCAGTAGATGGTATTGCGCCGACAATCGACATCAACCCGATCAATCCAAAAGATCCGATCACGGGTGCAACTGAGCCAGGTGCAGACGTTACAGTTAAATTCCCAGATGGAACGACAGTAACCACTGTTGCAGACTCAAAAGGTGATTGGACAGTACCGAACCCAGGCAACTTAA
>NZ_VXCQ01000052.1:0-240 GCF_052850415.1 Acinetobacter sp. 1207_04
GCCCGATCACAGGTGAAACAGAGCCAGGTGCAGAGGTTATTGTTAAACTCCCAGATGGTACAACTGTTACGACTGTTGCAGACTCGAAAGGGCATTGGGAAGTCCCCGCAAATCCTGATTTAAAAGATGGTGATGTAGTCGAAGTAATTGCGAAAGATCCTGCGGGCAATGAAGGTACAGCACAAGAAGAAGTTGATGGCAAAGCACCAATTATTGATATAGATCCAATCAAGCCAGGTG
>NZ_VXCQ01000053.1:0-236 GCF_052850415.1 Acinetobacter sp. 1207_04
TGCTTTGGTCGTACCTGCACCAATACTATCGACATAGTCTTTATTCGCAGCATCTTTGCCATTCGTTGGACCACCAACATTGGTAATTGTTGTGCCACCTGCATTGATACCACCTTGGCTAATGCTTGGTGTTCCTGTTTGTGGAGCACCTGTAGTGTCGGTGAAGCGAATACCATTGGCATCGTAAATGGCTGTATTTGTGCCATCAGTCACCTTCGTGCCGACCGCTGTAACGT
>NZ_VXCQ01000054.1:0-216 GCF_052850415.1 Acinetobacter sp. 1207_04
TAATTTTTCCATCCAATGTACCCACTTCAGATGTCATTCTTGTATTTAACGTGCCAACTTCTGTAGTCACACGACCATCCAAACCTGAAATCGCATTGCTATTAGTCGTGATTTTTCCGTCTAATGTGCTGACTTCATTACCGATACGAGTATTCAATGTGCCAACGTCTGTTGTTACACGGCCATCTAAAGCTGTAATTGCATTATTATTGGTGG
>NZ_VXCQ01000055.1:0-214 GCF_052850415.1 Acinetobacter sp. 1207_04
TGAGCCTGCATTTTTATCGCTAAATTGACCTTGTGCTGTGATATTGACATTGTCACCACTAATCACACCATTCAGACTACCATTCACAATCGCATTGGTCGTGCCATCGTAGACTTTGTCTTGTGCACTAATTGAGCCTGTGATTTGTTTTTTGGCAATATTAGCTGTGACTTGGCCATTGGTGGTCAATTCATAGTTTCCTGCATCTGTACCG
>NZ_VXCQ01000006.1:0-203061 GCF_052850415.1 Acinetobacter sp. 1207_04
AAGACAGAGGGTGTTTTTTATCGCTGATTAATAAAAGAAAAAATAATAGTGATTAATAAAAATTAAGAAGAAAATAAAAAGCAGATCAAAGGATCTGCTTTTGTTATTATTGAAAGAAATTAAATGGCATTTAATTGGCGTCTAGCATGTTTAAGGGCTGTCCGAAGACCTTCTTCAAGTGTCGGATGATAAAAAGGCTTTTGTAAAATTTCATCAATGGTAAGGTCTTCTGAAATGATCCATGATAATAAATGAGCTAAATGTTCAGCAGCATCTACAAATAATTCGGCACCAAGAAGTTTGCATGAAAATTTATCTACGTAAATTTCAACAGCACCTTGATTTGTAGCACTGACTATAGCTCTACCTTGTTTTTCATAAGAAACAAAACCTGTAATAAAATCAATATTGTCATTTAAGAGTTGCTTATTACTTTGTCCAACAGTTGCCATTTGTGGCTGACTGAATAATATGCCAAGCGGTGTTAAAGTTTTAAGTGATTGAATATTTGGATAATTAAGACAATTATAAACAGCTAAACGGCCTTCATTTGCTGCTTCATGTTGAATAGGTGTAGCTGTATAGGCATCACCGACCACAAATATAGGGTAGTTAGCAAGCTGTTTATTTTGAGCATTGATAGGGAGTTGCTTTAAGTCTATAAATTTTTCATCAATATTCTTAAGATTCAATGTATTTAAATTACTTTGTCGTCCTGTCGCAGCTAATACATACTCAACAGTAATATTTTCATTTATATCATTTTGGAGATATTGAATATTAATGGTATCACCTGATTTTTTAATTGAATCGGGTAGAATTTCAAATTTGATATTTAACTCTTTTGATAGTTCTTCTTGAGCTAGTTTTTGTAATTGAGGGCTTGTTAATGAGCCAACTTTTCGGCTACGTGCAAATATTGTTGTTTCAACATTGAGGCGTGTAAGTGCTTGAGCTAATTCTAGGGCAATCACGCCACTGCCAATAACTGCAATCGATTTAGGGAGTTGTGGTAACTCAAAGATTTGATCTGATGTAATGAGTTTATTTCCAATTTCATCTTTTACTTGTTGATCAAAAATAGGTGTTGTTCCTACAGCGAGTATAAAACTTTTTGCTTGATATTTTTTATTATTTACTTGAATAGTATTTGGATCAATAAATGTTGCTTTACCTGAAATGCGATGTTTAGGATTCCATGAGTTGACATCTTTTAATGTTGCTTTTGTAAAACGATCACGCAGTTTTTGGACATGTTGCATTACTGCTGATGTGTCGATTTGACTTTCTGTGATTAAAGATAAATTATCGGCATGCTGAATATCATGCATTCGATTTGCTACAGAAATAAGGATTTTACTTGGCATACATCCGACTCGTGCACAGGTCGTATCCCAATCCCCATCATTAATAATTAAAATATTATCTGTTTTTTTGATAGCCTCTTTATAGGCCGCTATTCCTGCTGTGCCTGCACCAACAATAATGATGTCATACATAATTTAATCCATAATTTAGAAACATTTTTTAAACAGTTTTATGTTGAATATTTACACAGCATACGAACTGTGGTTACATAGCAGATATTTTACAAACTTCATTAAAACAAATTTATTGGGAACGAGCATAGCTGTTTGGGAATTTTTATGAAAAAAAAATTAGCGTTAAAATTATCTGCTATAGCAGTATCCACCGTTTTAGCTAGTTGTGGTGGTGGGGGAAGTGATGGTTATTTTGGTCAAGATAATAATACAGGTGGAAATCAAAATCCAGGTTCAACAGATGCTGTGGTTGCTGAACTCTTATCAATTGGTCAAAGTAAAAGTAGTTTAAATGCGGGTACTGAGGATAGCTTAGTTCTTACAATTCGTACACTTGATAAAAGTGGCGGTATTATACCGAAGTCGAATATAAAAGTAGAAATTGTTGATGCTCAAAATGCAGGTGCGAGTTTGAGTACCCCTACAGCTTTAGTCAGTGATGAAAATGGTATCGTTACAACTAATCTTGGGTTGGTGAGTGCAAATCTTAATTATAAAATGAACCGAACCATAACTGTAATTGTTACATCTGGTACGGTTAAGCAAGAAATAGTTATTCCTGTGAATGGTACGGTAGTTGATATTTCTTCTGATGTAAATCTTCTTGAAGAAGGACAAAATGCAGCAGTAACTGTTAAGGCTGTAGATGCAGCAGGTAAAGCTCTTGTTGGAGCAAAAGCATCATTAGTTGATGCGACAGGCGCAGAAGTATATTCTGCTGTTACAACTGGTCAAGATGGTAGTGCAACTTTTAAAGTTCCTTATGATAAAGTACGAAACTCTCCGAATCAGAAACTTGAGTTACTAGGTAAGATTACTGTTGATGGTAAAAATTTGTCAGTTTCTAATTTGTTGAGTGCAGGAGGTGTTACTTTAGCTGCGAACATTGCGAATAATGTTATTCAAACTGTATCTGACTCTAGTCCAGTTGGTGTGGGGATTAGTAAAAATATTATAGTTAAAGTTACAGCAACAACTCAGGCAGAGCTTATAGGTAAAACGGTAAGTTTTGAAACAACCAATGGTACTATTACTCCATCTTCTACGATTACCAATATTCGTCAAGAAAGTGGTAAATGGGTTGGTGATGCTACAACGACTTTAAAAGGTTCAATTGCTGCTGTAGCAACAGTTTCAGCTCAATTTGGTAATGATATTGTTTATATTTCACAACAAATTAGTGCTGGTGCACCAAAAACAGTATCTATTCAGTCTGAGGCAAGTGTTTTAGCACCAGGTGCAAGTACTAAGGTAATTGCGCTTGTAAAAGATGCAAATGGCACTCCTATTCCAAACACCAAAGTAAATTTTACTGTTTTAAAAGATACTTCTTCTAATGGTAGAATTTCTCAACCATCTGCAATGACAGATTCAGCGGGTCGTGCAACCGTAATTTATACTGCTGGTTCTGCACAAACTCTTGGTGATGGCGTTGAAATTCAAGCAATCGCAAGCAATTCTTCAGCACCAGCCCCTGTATATTCTGAAAACTTATTATTAACAGTTTCAACACAGTCGGCATTTATTACAGTCGCTCAAAACCATGAAATTATAAAAGTTACAGGTGATAATACTTATTATTATAAAGAGTTTTCAGCCTCTGTTGTAGATACAGCTGGTAATCCAATTGCAAATCAAAAAATTAGTATTTCACTTGGCCTAAATAGTTTCTTAAAAGGGCAGTTCAAGTGGGTACGTGATTATAATTACGGTCAGGATGGCAGTGGTTCTTGGGCTTGGTTAAGTTCGCTTCAATGGTCTCGCGATTATATGACTTATGTTAATGGTATTTCAAAGCCAGTAGTAACTTATGTTGAATGTCCGAGTAATGAATTCCCAAATCCTGTTTCTATTTTAGCGGCAGATAATTCAATATTGGGTACAACAGGAAGCTTTGTAACCGATTCTCAAGGGAAGTTTGATTTTAAAGTTAGGTATAATCGAAATTACTCGAGTTGGTTACGTGTTAATTTGACTGCTTCCACAATTGTTTCAACGAAAGATAACAAGACAGCATTATCCTTTATGCCACCAGTTGCAGCAGATGATGTAGATGATATAGATGGTAAATGGCGTCCTGATATGGAAAGTCCATATGGCACAGATATTACAACGTGTTTAAATTATAAATAAGTTGAGTTGTATTAAAAAACAGCGCTTCGGCGCTGTTTTTTTTGGTAATACTCAAGGCTTAAAGTGCCGTACCCATACTAACACCTACGGTTGGACGTACATTCATACTGCTACACGCACTCAAAAGAACAATACTAAACATCACTAAAATTAACTTATTCATGGAGTAGACCTGCATTTTTTGCTTGATTGAATAATGTTGTTGATCTTGAACCACTTTTACAAATCATTAAAATAGGTTTCGGTAAGCTATTGTAATATTTTGCAAATTCAACCACATCTTGTTGCTGAACTCGTCCTGAAATCACAGGTTGATAAATTAAACTAATATGTGATTGTTCAGCAATATTACGCAATTGATGCGCTGTAACCAAATTACCCGCCTCATCATCAGGGCGGTTGACAATCACAGACTTAAACCCTTGTGACAGTAAACGATTAAATTTTTCATCCGTCATTTGTCCCGATACACTCACTTTTGTTGTGAGTGCGGTACTTTCAACGACATTTGCAAATATAGGTACAGTGTTAAATAGACTAAGACAAAGTAAGCATTGAATCAGATGCTTAGTCATCTAATAGATCCATTTGTTTCGCTAGTTGGTATAAGTTATTTGAGCGATTTCCTGAACGGCAAAACATTAAAATAGGTTTTGGAAGCTCATTGAAATGATTGGCAAATGTGCGTACATCAACTTCACTGATCTGACCAGCAATAACAGGTTGATACACATAATCTAAACCTGCTGCACGAGCGGTTGTTTCAAGTTCTGCACTCGTTGGTTGTTCAGGTCCACCTTCCATGTCAGGACGGTTATTAATAACCGATTTAAAGCCTTTTTCAACCACTTGAGAAATATGTTCAGGACCAATTTGACCTGCAAAACCGACTTGTTCGCTCATTTCATCACTCCAAAGTATGCATAAAACAATTATGTCTATATCATAACACTATGCCTTGAATTACATAGAACAGGCTAGGCAATCACAACTGAAAATAGACAAAAAATAATGCATGGAGTGCGTATGTATGATTATACGGTAGAGCCACTTTATATCGACAGCGGAAATGATGTGATTGCTGCAGATGTTTACCAACCGAAACAGATGAAAAGTCATGCTGTTATTCTCATGGCGCATGGATTTGCCGCACTCAGGCAGTTTAAATTAATTCATTTTGCAAAGCGTTTTGCACAAGCTGGTTATGCTGTTGTCCTTTTTGATTATCGTTATTGGGGAGGCAGTACTGGACAACCAAGGGAGTTGATTTCTCTTGGTCGACAGCTTGATGACTGGCGTGCGGTGATCACAGTAGTAACAACTAAAAAACAACTTCATCATAAACAAGTGATTTTATGGGGAACGTCACTCAGTGGTGGCTACGTACTGAATCTTGCCGAGGAAACAAAAAGCGTCTGTGCTGTAATTGCTCAAGTGCCATATGTCGATGGTGCTGCAAGTGCCAAGGTTTACCCACTTCAACATCTTGCTAAAGCCTTAAAGCTTTCGAGTCAAGACTATATGGGGAGTAAAATCGGACTGAAGCCTGTGAGTTTACCTGTCGTACATCCCTATGATTTATGTTGTATTCCAACTAAGCAAAGTTTCAATGGCTTTATGTCGATTGTACATCCTGATTATTTTTGGAGTGGTGAAGTCCCTGCTCGAGTTTTGTTTAAATTACTACGCTATCGACCGATTCAGTCAGTTAGGCAGATCAATATTCCGATACTAATGATTGCTGCGCAGCAAGATAGTTTTATCCCCATCGAAGCAAGTCGTGAAGCTGCAACAAATATGGCACCTTTTGTGGAGTATCATGAATGGAAGATGAATCACTTTGATATTTATCATGGGCAATGGTTGGAAAAATCAATTTTGACCCAATTAGAATTTTTAGATCAGCAAACTGGAGTAAGCAGATGATTATTGTATGTCCTTCTTGTGGTGCCAAAAATCGTATCCCTGAAGATAAAATTGCATCAAGTCCAACCTGTGGACAATGTCATCAAGCCCTGATCCCATTAGCACCGATTGAGCTAAATGAGCAAAATTTTAGTCATTTCATTAGTAACAGTGATTTACCTGTCATTATTGATTTATGGGCAGAGTGGTGTGGTCCATGTAAAATGATGGGACCGCATTTTGCTGAAGTTGCTAAGCATAATCCGAATGTGGTTTTTGCTAAAATTGATACAGAGGCTAATCCACGTTTGAGTGGTGCTTTTAATATTCGTAGTATTCCAACATTGGTTTTAATGAATAAAACGACTGAAGTTGCTAGAATAAGTGGTGCGTTACGTGCTAACCAATTACAAGAATGGTTAGATCAACAATTGAATGCCTCTCATTAAGACCGGCTTGGAGTTATTGTGTCAGATTCTCATGAAAAACCCGAAGGTACATTGTCTTTACAGACAATTGCTATGCCAGCAGATACCAACTGGAGTGGTGATGTATTTGGGGGATGGATTGTTTCACAAATGGATTTGGCAAGTGCAATTCACGCAGAGCGTTTCAGTAAAGGACGTTGTGCAACAATTTCAATCAATGAAATGACTTTTCTTGTTCCTGTAAAAGTCGGTGATGTGATTAGTTGTTATACAAAAATTTTAAAAGTGGGCAATACTTCAATTCAAATGCAAATTGAAGTTTGGGATAGCCATGATGATTCTCGCCCTGCAAAACGTGTTACAGCAGGAGTATTTACCTTTGTTGCTGTAGATGTTGCGGGTAATAAGCGTCAAATTCCTGAAGCATCTAAACAAAGTTTTTTAGCATCACAAAATGTTTAAAAGCTGATGATTAAACATAAAAAATCCCAATATTGTTTGGGATTTTTTATGTGTCTTAATTTGAATTAAAACATTGTATTTTTATTTGCAGCTTCTACTGGAACCTCTTGTTGAACATCCCAATGTTCGACAATTTTGCCATTTTCAATTCTAAAAATATCAACAACAGCAACACCAGGATCTTGTGCATTTTGTGTCGAATGTACATGTAAAAAGACCAAATCACCTTCGGCTACTGCACGTTTAATGACACTTTTCGCGTTAGGATTTTCTTTAAAATAGCCTGTAAAATATTCTACAAAAGGTGCTTTACCATCGGGTACATGCGGATTGTGTTGAATATATTGCATACCAATATATCGATCAGCATAGTCTTTCACTTGATGTTTGAGAAAGACGCCTTCATAAAAATCTGTGACTATTTTCTTGTTCTGCTCAGCAAATTGTCTTGCGGAGATTGCATTTAATGTTGTCGTTGTGACCGCTGTTGCTGATTGATTAGGGGTTTGGCTACAAGCCGTCAGCATTAAAAAAGGACTTAAAATAAGACCAAGTGTAAGCCATTTTTTAGAATATTGGATTGACATGAATATGCTCAAAATGATGTAAATTTAGCATCATTTTGAGTGAATCAAGTATATTTCTATAGTGAAGAAACGTCACTGATTTTAAGTAATTTGGTAATTTTTACACTTACTTAAAAGTAAGTTTTATTTACATTTATTCATTTTTAAGATGGTTATTTATTTTTTAAACGGTCTTTTGACACCCAAGCCCAAACCATTTCACCTTTAACTGGTTCTTGACCTGATTCATCAGTAATGGTTACAGCAACAATCGTTTCACCTTTTTCTGAGGTTTGCATATCTTTGATCTGTTCTGCTGTAAGTGTCGCAACAGCTTGCATCTCACCTTTAGATGGGCGTTTATAGTCCATGTGTAGGCTTTTGATCAGGACAATTGAGGTATCAGGGACATTCATTGCAGCAACAAAACCTGTAGCGGTTTCTGCAATTAAAGCCATTGCAACGGCATGCAATTGACCAATATGGTTTTGCATAGCACGATGATTCTTAATTTCTACAACAACTTTAGAAGAAGTGACTTCTATATATTTAATATTGGCTGAACCGACCATAGGTACGACTCGACCAAACGCTTTACTCCACAGTGTACTACGTACACCTTTTGGAAATTTTGAAGTTGCCTTAACAAGTTTGGCTAAACGATTGGTCTGAGTCATATTTGTACCTATGCGATCATTAAGATCTTAGTCCTTAAAGTTATTGAACTGTAATGGCACACCAAATTGTTGTTCTCTTAAGAAAGCCATTACTTGTTGTAAGGTATCGCGTTTTTTATCAGTTACACGAAGTTTATCCCCTTGAATAGAAGATTGCACTTTGATGCCGCTTTCTTTAATGGCTTTATTAATTTTTTTTGCGGTATCAGAGTCAAGACCATCTTTAAGTTTGATGACTTGAATCACATTTTTACCTGAAGCGGTCATTTTTTGTGGATCAAGCGCTTGAATATCAATTTTACGTTTAAAGAAATTATTTTCTAGCATGGTATACACCTGCTCACACTGAAATTCACTTTCAGTGGTAATTTTAATTTCTTTGTTTTTCTCATTGATATCAATAGAAACATCCTGACCACGGAAGTCAAAACGGGTTGCAATCTCCTTTTGAGTGTTTTGAACCGCGTGATTAACTTCAAAAATTTCCAATTCTGAAACAATATCCATAGAAGGCATGATTTTGACCTTTGCAAAGTGAAAGAATATCTGAGATGCTAGGGATGTTTTCTTCATTTGCCAAGTGTTGTTTACATCAAAGGAGTGCACAATGATCCGCAAGCAAGAAATTACAACATTTGAGTTCCCAGAAAATGCGATTATTTGGGATGTTCGTGACGCAAAAGCCTATGCTGAAGGTCATATCAAAGGTGCTGTTCATCAGCCTATTGATAGCTTGAGTTCAGATAGCTTGACTCAGGTGGAGGCGGATCAGTCCATTTACATTCTGTGTGGTGGTGGCAGTAAAGCGCCCCGTGCAGCTGAAAAATTAGAAACGATAGACGCTTCACGTGATTACGTGATTTTGATGGGTGGCACACGTGCAGCACGTGATGCAGGATTACCCCTCGAATCATAAGTATGAAAAAAAGCGCCGAAAGGCGCTTTTTTATGGTCAAAATAAAAAATATTTATCGTCTCATTGCCTGACGCATTTTTTTAAAACGAAACGGTGTTAAATATTTCCATAATTTTTCAGGTATAGGGCAAGCTTCATTTAAAATCATTGTTGCCAAAACCTCACTACATAAGGGTGAGTAGAGAAAACCTTTTGATCCTAAGCCAGCCAAAGTATAGATTTCATTATCGCTGTTGAGTTTTCCTAATAAGGGGAAATAATCAGGTGTTTGTGCTCGTACGCTTGCACGCCCTTGCCATTCAGAGATTGGTGTCAGTGTTTGTGCATAGTCAGGAAAGACAGTATGCAGAAGCTCATAGTTGTGTAGGTGGTCACTTTCAAGTACATCAGTATCATCACGACCAGGTGAAAAAGATGCACCTAAAATCATTTGTTGATCATTCATTTGCATGCAATAACCACCATAGCTATATGTGGTATGCATCTTTAATGATTGCTTTGTATTATTGAACCAACTGACCTGACCACGAATTGGTTTTAACGCAGGATAATGTTCAAAGAAGATTCCACTTTGATGGGCTGTACAGACAATTACGTGATCTGCAAGCGGATAATCTACAGTGCTGATGTTATCAATATTTTTTGCTTTTAATTTGAGTTGAGTATTATCTTGTTTCTGTATGCCAATAATTTCAGCTTGAATTAGTGTGATATTTGGATGGCTCAGAATCTCATCTCGTAGCAGATACGGAGAAATTGCACCTGCTTGATGGAATGTGACATTTGCATAGTCAGTTTTTAAATCAGACGGTTCAACGTGTAATACATCATCGGGATAGTCATTTGCGATTGCCACAGCATCTTCATGATTTTTGAGTGAAATTTGATGAATAGACAATGGGCGAAATGCTTTGAAGGGTGCATAGTGGCATAAGGCATATTGCCAACTCACGGTCATGAGATGCTCATCAATATTTTTAATATTGCCAAGTTTTGGATTCAGTATCGCCATTGGATTACCAGATGCACCTGCTAATGCTGCAGTTTGCTCGTAAATGCGTACCTGATGTCCACGTTGTGCAAACACCCATGCACAACTTAAACCTGCAATGCCTGCGCCTATAATCGCAATATGGCGTTGTTTCGGTTGAACTGATATTTGGTGATCTTGAATGAAATCAGTATTTAAGTTTTCTGGTTTTTGCCAAATGGCTTTGAGCATTTCACGTTTGTGTTTAAAACCACGAGGACGACTAACGGTAATACCATGATCACGCAAACCACGTTTGACGACACCTGCAACGCTAAAGGATGAAAATGTCGTACCATAGCCCGACAAACGAACAATCTGCTTGAGTATATTTTCTTCCCAAAGATCAGGGTTGCAGGAGGGGGCAAAACCATCGAGAAACCAAGCATTGACCGTTGTCGTCTTAATCATTTGTGGAAAAACATCATGTGCATCGCCCAACCATAGATCAATTGAAAAGCGATGTTCAGGGAAATTTAGGCGATGGCAGCCTGCAAGTGGTAAGGGGTATTGCGCAATAAGTTGATCTGCGAATGGTTTGAGTTCAGACCATACATTTAATGCACGAATCAAATCATCTTTATTCAGTGGAAATTTTTCTACAGAAATTACATGTAGATGACTATTATTGTTAGGTTTGAGCTGTTGCCACATTTGCCATAAAGCCAAAATATTTAAGCCTGTGCCAAACCCTATTTCTCCAACACAGAAATAATCGAAAGACTGAAGTTGTGTTAAACGTTCAGCAAGATCATTGCCATTGAGAAATACATGGCGACTTTCAAGTAAACCATTGTCTTTAGAAAAATAAATATCGGCAAACTGACGAGAATAAGGAATATCAATTCCATCGATGGTTTGCCAATCGAGTTCGGCAGTTTGAATGGAATGTGACAACGCAGATTAACCTTTTAGAAGATGTGTCGCCGTGGATTTACCACTGACGACGACGTTTGGTATAAACATAACTTGCAATGAGGAAACCGAGTACAACACCAACAACAATGGTTGCTGCGCCGTACAAAAACATTTGCGCACTTTGTTCACTTTGCAGTACTTGAACTTGTACGCCTAAATTATCATTTTTCAGTTGTAATTCTTGATTCTGAGATAAAGCTTCGAGGTTGGCTTTTTCGAGTTGTTGTAAGCGTGTTGCTTGATCTTTAACTAAAGCTTTGGCTTTGGCCTCGATGGATGCTTTTTCCCGAATAATCTGTTCAGCAGTTAGGGGTTTATTTTCTTGTGTTTGAGCCTGTTGTTGCGTTGAACTTTTTGCTCCTGCAACCGCCGGTAAAATTTCAGGTTTATAAACTTGCTGTGTGACTGTGGCAGGTGGAGCAGTTGCAGTCGTCGCTTGTGGAGCGGGTGCTGTATTTTGCGCAACGGGTTCTGCCCAAGCAAATGAACTGATCAGCGCAAAGCCGATAATACTTTTGACTACGAACTGCATTACTTTTTATCCTTTAGGAAGCGCTTTGTTGAATGGCTTAACATCAACATGGCTATAAATGCCTTCTTTAACAAAAGGTTCATCCTGTAACCAAACATCGAGTGCTTCACGACTGTCAAAATCAAGAATCATGGTACTGCCATAAAAACCTGCTTGTGGGTTTTCACGGTCTTTTGGCATTGCACCTGCAACAATCACACGACCTTCAGCATCAAGTTTTTCTAGACGAGCAAGATGTTGTGGACGAACTGCAAGGCGTTTTTCAACAGTACCTTCTTGATCAGTACAGGTAATTACAAATAAAGGCATCTTTTTTCCCTGAATCTTATTGTCAACGGATTATTCTTCAGAAACTTTGAAGTGTTTTCTGAGTAAAACAAACTGGATAATGATAAAGGAAAACATCACCCCCATGTCACCAAATGTTGTGAAATTTACCCATATAGCATGGTCTTTTGATGGGTCAGGATAAATAAATCCGAAAAAGCAATGTAGGAATGCCATGAAGCTGAATAATCCAACCCATGCCCAATTGAGTTTTTTCCATCCTGTTGCGGAAAGATTAAGCACAGTTCCCATCATGCGTTGCACAAGTGGTTTCTTTTCCTTACCAATCATCGGGCTGATCATAAAGGCAAGTGAAAAGGCTAAATTGAGAAAAATTGCTTTATAAATCATGAAATCACCATCACGTAAAGCGAGGGTCAATCCACCAAAAATAAAGGTACTGACTAAAATCAATAATTGTGGTTTTTCAAGTTTAAATTTTTGTGACACAAATAAATAAAGGTAAACAATTAATGTAGTGACCATTAATGCGAGGGTTGCTACCAAAATATTCTGATTGTCGACAACACCTGTAATGCCGACTTGCGCCAAGATGGCATGGCTTTGTTCGGGCTCTATTAACTTATAGACGGTAAAGAATATGATTATTGGTAAATAATCTAAAAATGCTTTCATGTTAAAATATCAAACTGTCCAGGTGAATAACGTAGTATAGAAGATGCAAGGCGTAGATTTACATACACATAGTAATATTTCTGATGGAACTTTGACTCCTGAGTTACTCGTTCAGGCTGCAATCGAAAAAGGTATTCATACCCTTGCTTTGACTGATCACGATACCATGGATGGCTTAAAAATCGCTGAACAGGTTGCAAAAAATCAACCAATTCAGATCATTTCAGGGGTTGAGATTTCAAGCCAGTGGTCACGACCTGCGACCCAAAAAAGTTATGGTGTGCATATTGTTGCCTTAAACATTAAAAATCCTGAGCCATTACAAGCACTTTTAGAAGAACAGAAAAAAATTCGTGCTGAACGTGCAAAGCAGATTTGTGATTTATTGACTCCTTTAATTGGTTTCGATATTTATGCAGATGTGATTGCTAAAGTAGATGGTGAAGCAGATCGGATTACTCGAACACACATTGCAAAAACCTTGGTAGATAAGGGGGTTGTGGCACGCCCACAACAGGCTTTTGATAAATATATTAAAGAAGGCAAAAAAGCCTATGTAAAGTTTGATGGTTTAGGGTTAGAAGAAACCATCAAAATCATACATGAAAGTCAGGGTTTTGCTGTTTTGGCACATCCAACGCGTTATGATTTATCTGCAACCAATATTCGTTATTTGATTGAAATTTTTGCTCAATTTGGCGGAGATGCAGTTGAACTTCCACCTTATATAGAAGCTGCTTCAACTCGTCAAATGGTCGATCGAATGATTGAACAGTTTAATTTAAAAGTTTCAGTTGGTAGTGATTTTCATGGTGACAATATGCCATGGATTAAATTGGGAAATATTCCCAAAGTCAAAGAAGGTCAAGTGGGGATTTGGGAGAGTTTTAGTTAAGTAACCAATATTACGCATATCGCAAAATATATTTCTATAAATATTTATTCTTGTAAATTTACTTGGCAGAGTCTTACATCAACAATTTAAATTTAGGAATTAGCCTTTCGCAGAAGGTCATTTTACGAAACGGTCTTTCTGATTCGGCAAAATGAGCCGTGAAACTAAGCAAGGAAACCATCTGGCGAAGTTTCACGGCTCAACTCATGTCTTAAACAAATTCGGATGCCCTTATCTCTTATCTAAATTCATCAAGTAGCAAAACATAAGCTCTCTATTACTGCATAACATTATTTATAAAAGATTATGGTCTTGCGCTTGAATAGGTGGCGGTGTTGGTTTACCTAAAGTACCGAGCAACTCAATTTCAATAGTACGAACCATTGCATCAAGTGGTAAGTCATTACTTTGAGTACCAAAAGGCTCTTCAATTTCTGAACTGAGTGCATCTAGACCTAAAAATGTATATGCCAAAATTCCAACCAATAAGGGCGTTGCCAGCCCAAGTAATGATCCTAAGCTAAATGGCAACATAAAGCAGAAAAAATACACTGTTCTGTTGAGCAAAACAGAATAAGCAAAAGGTAAGGGGGTGGTTGCAATACGGTCACAACCTGTTTGTACTAAACTTAATTCAGAAACATGATTATTCATTTGAGTATAAATAATATCGGAAATTTCACCTTCTTTGAGTGCTTGCATTAACTCCCAATGAATCAGACTGAGTGTGTATTGTGGTGCATTATTTTGTTGATATAACTGCACTAAAGCTTGACGACTCATGCCACTGGTTTCAAGCAAGACATCTGAGCTCACCGTTTGATGGCGTAAGCGATCGCGTAAAACATTGGCAAAAACAATAACATGTTGGATTACCCGCTCACGACGACCTTGCGGTAAAATACGACAATCACGGTCAAAATGGCGTGCATTGGCAATGAGTAAACCCCAAAGTTTACGAGCCTCCCACCAACGGTCATAGCATGCTGTATTTTTAAAACCGAGAAAAATTGACAGTACAACACCAATTAGAGTAAATCCTGCTAGTGGGATCTCTGGAAAACGGTATAAATTAATGTACTCAATTCCGCCGACAATTGCAGAAATCAGCATGACGACACCAAGTGGCGGTAGAACTTTTGGAAGAATTGTTCCACGCCATGAGAATAATAGTTTTAAGGTGTCGTTTTGATCACGAACAATCATGGGTCTTGAATCTTTGAATTTTAGCTGATCTTCACCGCTTCATTACGACTTGTCAATATCATTTACTTAGAAATACTTATGTCGCGATTAAGTTATGTTCGGCAAAAGAAAAACTATGTTCACGGCTGATAATCAGATGATCAAGTAAATTAATTTCAGTCAGATGACAAGCCTTAAGAATATGTTGTGTCAGAACTAAATCTTCCTTTGAGGGGACAGCTAAACCTTGCGGATGATTATGTGCGATCACGATATGCGTAGCATGTTGCGAAATGGCATAACGCAAAATTTGATTGATAGAAATATTGCAATAATTTACAGAACCAAAAAATAGCTTCTTAAAGTGTAGTTTACGCAATTGGCTGTCTAAGCATAAAACAGCAAAAACCTCTTGTTGTTCACCTAAAAGCTCATAACGTAAATAATCGGTAATCAGGTCTGAACGGCTTAAATCAGTTGGTTGATTTAAATGATGTTGTAAATAACGTCGACCTAATTCTTTGACTGCCATCAATTGCGAATATTTTGTGGCAGCAATACCATGAAATTGGCTGATATCTTCAAGTGAAGCATCAAAGACGGCATTGAGCGAACCAAAGTGTTGAATCAAAATACGTGATAATTCCACTGCAGAATGTTGTTTTGAACCCGAACGTAGAAATATAGCAAGAAGTTCGGCATCTGAAAGGCTATTTGCACCTTGTGCCAATAAACGCTCACGTGGGCGTTCCTGTTCAGGCCACTGTTTAATAGATTGGTGTTCTGTATTGCTCATTGAATTATTCATTATTATTCACTGTTTTAATTTATTTTACTTTTTAATTTTCCCAAGTGAATGTCTTGGGCTAAGCTATATTTAATGATATTGTGAGCGCCACTGCAACAGAAAGGTAGCCTGATCGTGAGTTTCGATCTCAGTGTATTTGCAAATAAAAATATTATTTTAGCTGTTACAGGCGGTATTGCAGCGTATAAAAGCGCAATTCTTGTACGACGATTAAAAGATTATGGTTTTAATGTACGTGTGGTCATGACACAAGGTGCACAAGCCTTCATCACGCCCTTAACTTTCCAAGCTTTGTCAGGTAATCCTGTACATACGACGCTACTCGATCCTGAGGCTGAAGCAGGCATGGGGCATATTGAGCTTGCTCGTTGGGCAGATTTGGTTTTGGTTGCACCTGCGAGTTGCGACACGATTGCAAAATTTGCGGCAGGCTTGGCGGATGATTTACTCAGTACGTTATATTTAGCCACAAAAGCACCTGTTTGGGTTGCTCCTGCAATGAATCAACAAATGTGGGCGGCAAAACCAACACAGCGCAATTTGAATACGCTGATTGAAGATGGTGTACATGTCATTATGCCAGAAGCAGGTTCACAAGCCTGCGGTGATGTTGGATTGGGGCGTATGCCTGAACCTGAACAATTGGCAGATCAAGTGAAAGATTATTTTCACCAAGCACAGCGTGCCATTGCTGAAAAATTTGGTTTACTTGCAGGTAAAAAAGTGACCATCACGGCAGGACCGACCCGAGAAGCGATTGATCCCGTACGTTATATTTCCAATCATAGTACAGGGAAAATGGGCTTTGCGATTGCTGCAGCATGTTATGCTGCAGGTGCAAAAGTTACGTTGCTAGCAGGGCCTGTCAGTTTAGATACACCGAATGGCGTACGCCGTGTCAATGTATCTTCAGCGATTAAAATGCTTGATGAAAGTCTGCATCAGCTAGAAGATGGTTGTGATATCTTTATTGCAACGGCAGCAGTTGCTGATTATCGTGTGGCTGAAGTTGCAGAGCATAAAATTAAGAAAGCGGGTGATGAGTTAGCGGTTTCTCTCATTAAAAATCCTGATATTGTCGCAACGATTGCACAACAAGAAAAACGTCCATTTATGGTCGGTTTTGCCGCAGAAACACGCAATGTTGAAGAATATGCTGCAGGGAAATTGGTGGCAAAAAAACTTGATATGATTGCGTGTAATGATGTTTCACGTAAAGACATTGGTTTTGCTTCAGATGAAAATGCAATGACGGTCTTTTTTGCTGAACAATATCAGATGGAAAAACGTGATCTAGAAAAAGCCTCTAAACAAGAGATTGCACAGCAATTGGTTGAAGCCATTCATGATGCCTTACATCATGAAATTGACCCTGTTTAAGGCAAAGATTATGATTGAATAATATTTGATTAAAAATGCAACGATTTCGTTGCATTTTTGATGTGCTATACATTATGTTTATAGCCTAAAATTGAATGTGAAAAAGAATATAAACCCACTTAGGATATAGTCCGCCGTATTCTTTATAAGAGAAAATTGGCACTGATCAGGAAGAATCTACAATGATTAAAAAGACATTTATTACAGCAATATTATCAAGTTCATTATTTTTAAGTAGCTTTAGCTTTGCAGCAAGTCTTGAACATAATATGGAAACCTTGGCAAAAAACTATAAAGCATTTAACAAGGCTGAAAATTCAGTAGATGCCTCAAAAGCATTAGATAATATGCGAGTAGCAGCACTCGACTCAAAGAAAGTGAAACTAAAAACACAAGATAAAAAAGCAGTGACTTCAGATGCGCTATATGACCAAATTGTCACACAGATTGATAAAACGAAAGGCTTTGTCACAGCAGGGCAGTTGGAACAAGCTAAGGTTGAAGGAAAAAAGATTGCTGCAATTCGTGATCAAGGACATCATATTTATCACAATCATTAATATATAAATCACTATTGATCGGAAGTATACGATTCATAGTTTAGGCATTTAAACTGTGAATTTTTCTTTTCAGCATTATTTTTTATAATTAGTAAAAGCTATTAACTGTAAACAAGCAATCGCACTATCAATTATGAGCATAAAAATAGAGCTCCAAAATAATTGTGGGTATTCGATGGAGTGATAAAGCGTATTGAGTGGGCTCAATTGGAAAAATGGATACATATCTATATGGACAAATGCATCGAATAAAATGTGACTGAAACTTCCAATGAGTGCACTAAAATATGCAATTCGCCATGAAATTTTGCAGTTGGTATTTAAAAAGCCTTAGAAACCATTTGGAAATTGGCTTAATGATAAGGGGAGAAATACTTCAAATAAGCAATGTACCACTAAATGATGCGTATATAGATGTAAATATTGCCAATTATAGACTATCCCCAATAAAGGCTCTATATCCATGAGCACTTGTGTACTAGCAAAAATCATTAAGCTGAAATGATGTTTTACAACAGTTTTATGCAAGTTCTAGTTCCCAAGTGCAGTGGTGTAAAAGGCATGATCATTCATATTTTGTGTAGTTAAATAGAATATAGGATGAATGTACGATGTGGGTTGTGAACTCTAAATGAAGTTTACATATTCATGTTTCATTAACAGATTTAGTTATTTTTTATTTGATGATTTACATTCAAAAAGACCGCAACAAGTGCGGTCTTTTCATTTTTGGCTAGGTCACTGTGAACTGAATCTAGAGCTTAAAATTAAGCTTGACCTTCAGCAGCAGCGCCTTGAGCACGTTCCATATTTGCTTCGAACTCAGCATCAAAATTGATTGGTGTCAAAAGCAATTGAGGGAAGCTACCTTTAGTTACAAGATCATTCACCGCTTCACGAAGGAATGGGAATAAAATGTTCGGGCAGTAAGCACCAAGGATGTAAGGAAGACGCTCTTCTTCTACACCATCAACCAAGAAAATGCCGGCTTGAGTTGCATCAACAATAAATGCAGTCTCACCGCCATTGTTTGCTTGAACCACAACTTTCAAAGAAACTTCAAAGTGTGTTGGATCAACTTTTTCAGCAGCTGAAGATAAGTTGATGCTTAACTCTGGTTGCCATTCTTTGGTAAAAACATTTGCGCCTGGAACTTCAAAAGATAAGTCTTTTGCATAAATACGTTCTAAAGCTAATTGTGGTTGTTGCTCTTCACTCATTATTTAATCCTTAATATTTTACAAAGTGATTTTTGTGGCTTAAGCCAATAGATCGTTGAGTTTACCTTCTTTTTCTAAAGCATAAAGTTGGTCAAACCCACCAATGAACTGATCATTAATAAAAATTTGTGGCACAGTACGATGATTGGTTTTTTTCGTCAATTCAAGACGTACTTCAGGCTCTTCCTTATCCAAATTGATTTCGGTATAAGCAACACCTTTACGCTCAAGGAGCTGTTTTGCACGAACACAGTATGGGCAGAAAGTTGTAGAATACACTTTTACTTCAGCGGTCATGTTTTGACTCCTTAATTATGCTTTTTTGGCTTTTACTAAAGGTAAACCTTGAGCTTTCCAATTACTAATACCACCATCAAGACGGTAACTGTCAGCATGACCAACTTGTTGCAAAGCTGTGCCTGCAACTTGTCCCATATTGCAAATAAATACAAGTGGGCGTTCAGCTGACTTTAACTCTTCAATATGACTTGCAATTTGGCTGTAGGGAATATTACGGCTGCCACTAATATGACCTTCACGGAAATCTTTAGCATCACGTAAATCAATCAGCATGGCATTTTTAGCTTTAACTAAAATACCCAGAGATTGTGCGGAAATTTTACGACCATTACGTTGTCCTTCAAAAACGAAAAACAAAACAATCAATACAGCTAAAATACCAAACAGAAAGGGGTGATTCCCCATAAATTCGAACCAACGTTCCACAATTCACCTAAATTACAATTCAAAACTGCGTTGAGTATAGCGTATATATATGGTGATCAAAAACTTTGCTTCAAGGTCACCACATAAGAAAATTAATTTTTTTGTTGCGCTTCTGCAATTTCATCAATCAGTTTCAGATAACTGTCTAAACGTCTTGGTAAAATTTCATGATTTGCAACGGCTTGTTTGATCGCACATTGTTTTTCATGTGTATGCGTACAATTACGATATTGGCAATGCCCAAGCAAGTTGGTGATTTCACGAAAACCATTGTTAATTTTATCGGTATCTAAATGCCACAAACCAAACTCACGGATTCCTGGTGAGTCAATGAGCGCACCATTTTCACCAAAACGAATGAGTCGTGTCGATGTTGTGGTGTGTTGTCCAAGTGCTGAGTTTTCAGAAATAATATTGGTTTTCTGATCGGCATTAGGGATGATGGTATTAATCAGAGAGCTTTTACCTACACCTGACTGTCCAACAAAAGCAACAGTTTCACCATCAATACGCTGTTGAAGTTGACTTAAATCACCATTGGACTGTGTCAGCATAACTTCATAACCCAAATCTCGATATTCCTGTACCAATTGGAGGAGAGGATCTTGATCTTTGAGTAAGTCGGTTTTATTGAGGACTAACAATACAGGAATATCTGCATCGGCACATGCCACTAAATAGCGGTCAATCAGCGTGGGTGCAGGGTCAGGTAGTACAGCAAATACAACCACAATTAGACTGATATTTGCTGCCACTGGTTTGACTTTATGGTAACGGTCGGGGCGAGTCAGCAAAGATGTCCGTGGGTGAATGGCCGTAATAATACCGAGTCCCGTGTTTGGGTCTGCTTGCCATGTGACACGGTCACCTGTTACCAATAACTCAAGATTGGTACGGGTGTGACAACGCCAAACGCTGCCTAGCTCAATCGGTTTCCAAAATGGTTCAGGTTCACCCTCAGCAACAACAGGTTTAAGTGGATGTTCATCGGGCACAGACAAGGCTTGAACCTCAAGTTGTCGTCCATAATGTTGTACCACCAAACCTTCCAAATCGTTGGATGTATCGACATCTTCTTGGCGGTTTTTCTGCTGTTTTTGAATGCGTCGTTGCTGCTGTTCTGTCAAACGACGCTTACGAATTAAAGCCATTCATACCCTGATTAAAGCGTGAAAATCAAAGGGCAAAATAGCATGATGGGCGAATGAATTACAGCGAAGATACAATAAATTTGCTACTATTACGCTTTATCGTTGAATAAGATTGCACAATATGAGCAGCACTCCAGATACCCGCTTGATTTGGATTGACCTTGAGATGACAGGTCTAGATACTGACAATGATCGAATTATTGAAATTGCGACTATTGTAACGGATGATAATCTAAACATCCTTGCGGAAGGTCCTGTGCTTGCAGTGCATCAATCTGACATTATTTTAAATGCCATGGATGAGTGGAACACACGTCAACATGGTCAGTCAGGTCTGATTGAACGTGTACGCCGTAGTAAATTGAAGGCTGAAGATGCTGAACAACAAACGATAGAATTTTTGAAAAAATGGGTCAGCCCAAAATCATCACCAATGTGTGGTAATTCAATTTGCCAAGACCGCCGTTTCATGCATCGTTTAATGCCTGAACTTGAACAATTTTTCCATTATCGTAACTTAGATGTTTCTTCTGTGAAAGAGCTTGCAAAACGCTGGCGTCCAGAAATTATGAGTGGTTTGAAGAAAAATGCATCACACTTAGCGATGGATGATATTCGTGATTCAATTGCAGAATTAAAATATTATCGTCAATATTTTTTTATTACCAATGATGACTAAAACTTGATTTGGTAAAGAAAAAGAGGTGCACAGCACCTCTTTTTCTTTACATTTTTCAATTCAAATTTTTAAGTTATACTCGTGTATATCTTTAAACAGCTATTTAAAAAGTGGCGGTGAAAATGACCGTTACAAAAAGAAGCAAGCTCTTCATGAGTTTGCCGAATATTCGATTTATAATCCTTCTATATTTTAATTATTACAAAGAGTTGAGATATGCAAAGTAATAACCCTATTTTAACCCGATCGGAAACTTATGCTGATTATAGTCAGCCAATGACCGTGCAGGGTGCTATACAAAAATCTATTTTACTCACTGTGATTGCAGCAATTGTGGGTATCGCATTTTATGTGTACTGTTTTGCAACAGCCAATGTAGGTATGGCAATGACAGGTGCAATTGTTGGTGCTGTCGGAAGTTTGATTTTAGGTTTAATCACAACTTTTAAGCCCAATACTGCACGTATGCTTGCGATTCCTTATGCATTATTTGAAGGTGCATTTTTAGGTGGTATTTCAATTTATTTTCAAATGAAATTCCCAGGTGTACCTTTACAAGCATTACTTGCAACATTTGTAACGAGCTTGGTGATGTTTGGTCTGTATAAATTTAAGATCATTCGCGCGACTGCTAAATTTAAAGCAGTCATTATGTCTGCATCAATCGCCATCTTTATTGTGTTCCTTGTACAAATGGTCATGCGTCTTGCATTTGGTTCAAGCATTCCTTATTTGTTTGAAAGTAATTTGCTAGGTATTGGTTTTGCTGCATTTGTTGCAGTGATTGCATCATTTAGTTTGATTTTAGATTTTGATTTGATCGAATCTGCGGCTGCACAAAGAGCGCCAAAATCATATGAATGGTTATGTGGTATTGCACTGCTCGCAACACTCGTTTGGATGTACTATTCATTCTTACGTTTAATTGGTTTATTGAGTAGTAATGACTAATCCATTGTACTCGTGTAGATATTTAAAAAAGCTTTCCTTGGAAGGCTTTTTTTATGGGTGTAATACAGGAACTTTGATGTTTTTAGTAAACTTTTGAAAAAAGATGCATTATGCAATTTTGTTCTGTGTCTAGACTTGGCATTATGCATGCAAACTTTTTCGAGTGAAAATTTCATGGCACAAGGACTTTTAGCGGGTAAGCGCTTTTTAATCGCAGGCGTTGCAAGTAAATTATCTATTGCATTCGGTATTGCACAAGCATTACACCGTGAAGGTGCAGAGTTGGCATTTACCTATCCAAATGAAAAATTAAAAAAACGTGTCGATGATTTTGCTGAACAATTTGGTTCAACATTGGTTTTCCCGTGTGATGTTGCCAATGATGCAGACATCGATAATGCATTTTTAGAACTTGCCAAGCATTGGGATGGTCTAGATGGTGTCGTGCATTCAATTGGTTTTGCACCTGCGCATACACTTGATGGTGATTTTACCGATGTTACAGATCGTGAAGGCTTCCGAATAGCACACGACATTAGTGCATATAGTTTTGTTGCTATGGCACGTGCGGCAAAACCATTATTATTGGTTCGTCAGGGCTGTTTATTGACATTGACTTATCAAGGTTCAGAAAGCGTGATGCCAAATTATAACGTGATGGGCATGGCGAAAGCATCGCTTGAAGCAGGCGTACGATACCTTGCATCAAGCTTGGGTGAAGAGGGTATTCGTGTCAATGCAATCTCTGCGGGACCAATTCGTACTTTGGCAGCATCAGGCATTAAATCGTTCCGTAAAATGTTAGATGCTAATGAAAAAATTGCACCCCTTAAACGCAATGTCACCATTGAAGATGTGGGTAATGCTGCGCTTTTTCTTTGTTCACCATGGGCAAATGGCATTACAGGTGAAATTTTATATGTCGATGCGGGCTTCAATACCGTGGGCATGAGCGCATCAATGATGGATGCAGATTAAAATTTATAAAGCTTTAGCTGTATAAAACCCGATTTAGACTTTATAGTTTAATTCGGGTTTTCTTTTACGTGAATGGAAGCCAAATTTTATAAAAAGATGTATACAGCACTTTAAAAATAAATCATTCACCCAATAAAAACTATATTCAAACCGCCGTGACACAGTTACTCTATTCCTCATCAGTTTTTACTTTGCTCAACCTACTTGGCTTAACTTGCTTAGTTCAATTTACTCGGCTCAATGCGATTGAACGTTGTATTTTTTAGTTGTTGAATCTGCAAGTGCGAGCTGTTGAAATCTGTCTTAGCTGTACCATTCTTTTTAAGTTGTATTGCGCTTTATTTAAGGAAAAATCATGACCCGTGTAGCACGCTATCATGCAGATCGTACCAATCAAAAATTGTATTTTGCACGACTCGCATGCCAACAAGCAGAGCAGAGTGAGCATGTACAACAGGTGCAGGCTTTTCGTGAATCGGCTGTATTTCACTTGCATGGTGCAGTTTTAGCATTTTTACAAGAATTGGTACGCTACTATCGTTTAAATGATACGTCACCGACTTTAAAATCGATTGAAGAACTCATGGCTGCTAAAGGTCAAATCTCACCTGAAGTCGCTGTTATGCAACAATTGGCAAAATCAGGTTTTATTGCAGAGTTAAAACGTGCATATCGCATGTGCCAATATGCACCTGAACCGAGTGCACCTGAACCTGAAGATGACACATCATCAAACTTAATTATTAAAGTGACACAAACACCGCAAGCATGGTTGCCCGATACTAAAATTTTACGTGAGTGGCATCGTGACTTGACGCAACTAATTGACGGTTTTCGTAACGAAATGGTCGAATTCTAAACTTTCTGTATGCTAGACTTGAAAAAGACCAAGCAGCACCGATATAAAGTATTCACACAGTGCAAAGTGCATTTGGTACTTTGTCCCATGTTGAGCATGGAGGGACTATGTCTATAGAGCAGTTAAAAGAGTTATTTGGCAGTCAGGAAGCAATTCTTGAGCTTGTTCAGCTAGAAAGTGGCGAATTGGCTCTACGTAATTCTGGCTCTGAAAGCACGCCTTTAGTGACCATACAATTTAATGATGACATCAAGGCATTATTGGGTGATCAGACGCCTGTGATTGCTCAGCAGATGATTCAAGCTGCATTGTATGCACTCATGGAAAAACAGACAGGGCAGTGGGAAGCAGAAGTTGTTGATGAGCAACCCATTCACTTTAGTTAATCGATAGAATAAAAAAACGCATCAGATGGTGCGTTTTTTATTGAACAATATATTTATTTGAGCTTAATGCGTTGGCTCATGATGGTGGGCAATTTGAATTTGATTCAAAATATAATTACTCATATTTTTTGCCATTTCCTCTTTTGCATAATACACATCCCCAATATTTTCCCGACGAATGACTTCTGCCTCTTCCTTACTTTCAGCGCAGACCAAAACTTGAATTTTGGGATTGAGTAATTTAGACGTATCGACAATTTTATGAATATCTAAAATATCCATTGGCGAGATAACCAAAAGGCGAGCGTGTTGAATATGGGCTTGAATGAGTACACCTGGTTCAGTTGCACGGCCCGAAACCGCAGCAATTCCTTTTTCACGTAGAGCTTCAACTTTTTCACGGTTTTCTTCGGCAATGACCACTTTGATACCATCATCCATGAGCGTCTTGGTCACACGACGACCGACTTCACCATAGCCAATCATGACCACCTGATCACGTAGATAATCTTGAGAAACTTCATCAGGTAACATGGCTAAAGGATCACCACTACGTTCAAGTAAACGTGCTAAGTGTGAACGCTCACGAATCCAGTTTTGTACAGGCTCAATTGCTGAAAATAAGAATGAATTGAGGGTGATAGAAAATAATGCACCTGCAAGAATCAAATTTTGTCCATCAAGACTGAGTAAGCCTAAAGAAACCCCCAATGTTGCCAAAATAAAGGAAAATTCACCAATTTGCGCTAAACTCGCACCAACTGTTAAGGCTGTATTGAGCGGATAGCGAAAAAATAAGACCAATGCCATTGCAGCAAGTGTTTTACCAATCATAATGATGGCAATTACAGCGATAATATGAAGCGGTTGCTCAATTAAAATTCTTGGGTCAAACAACATGCCGACTGAAACGAAGAATAAAATCGAAAAAATTTCACGAAGTGGTAGCGTTTCTTCTTCTGCACGATGGCTGAAATCTGACTCTTTGACGACCATACCTGCAAAGAATGCCCCCAAAGCCATCGACACGCCAAAAACGGCATAAGAGCCATAAGCAATCGATACAGCAGCGGCAACAACGGTGAGAGTGAAAAGTTCTCTTGAGCCTAAGCGTGCGACATATTGCATGATTAGAGGAACAAGTCGTTTACCGATAATCAACATAAAGGCAATAAAGCCTGCCACTTTAAGCAATGTTATACCAAGTGTCAGCCAAATATTTTCATTACTGCCATGACCTTCAAGTGCATGACCACCTAAAAGTACCGCAGTCGCAGGAAGGAGTACTAAGACTAAAACCATCACAAGGTCTTCGACAAGCAACCAACCGACAGCAATTTTACCATTGACCGAATTGAGTAACCCTTTGTCGCCTAGTGCTTTAAGAAGAACAACAGTACTCGCACACGATAAGCTAAGTCCAAAGACCAATGCTGAGCCGAAACTCCAACCCCAAAAATGCGAAACTGCCATACCTAATAAGGTTGCAACTGTAATTTGTAAAATAGCACCAGGTAAGGCAATACGCCGAACTTGCATTAGATCGTTCAGTGAAAAGTGCATACCAACACCGAACATTAAAAACATCACGCCCAATTCGGCAAGCTGATTGGCGAGGGCAATGTCTGCAACAATACCAGGAGTATTGGGGCTGATGATGATCCCTGCAACAAGGTAACCAATCAGTGGGGGGAGGCGTAAACGAGCAGCGATATAGCCAAAAATGAGGGCAATACCAAAACCAACTGCAAGCAAAATAATCAGATCTACATCATGTGGCACTAAACGCTCCTTAAAAATAGGTAGGAAAAGTGAAAGATAAGAACTTTAAGCATAGAAAATGCCAAAGGAATGCTAGAATTTTAACAAGCTGAGTAAAAAAAGTGCAAAAAAAACGACCCAAAAGGGTCGTATTTTTTAAGAAAACTAAAATTATTTAATTTTAGCTTCTTTGAAGATCACGTGTTGACGGATTTTTGGATCAAATTTTTTGATTTCCATTTTTTCCGGCATAGTACGTTTGTTCTTAGTGGTAGTGTAGAAATAACCAGTACCAGCAGAAGAAACTAAGCGAATTTTATCACGCATGGTTCAGACTCCTTAGATCTTTTGACCTTGAGCACGAAGGTCAGCAAGAACCTTTTCAATGCCCAATTTGTCGATAATACGCATACCTTTTGGAGTTAAACGAAGACGTACAAAACGTTTTTCGCTTTCTACCCAAAAACGGTGGTGGTGCAGGTTCGGCTCGAACCGGCGCTTAGTTTTGTTGTTGGCGTGTGAGACGTTGTTACCAACGACTGGACGCTTGCCGGTAACTTGGCAAACCTTAGACATGGTGTAACTCCATTGATTGAGCCAACAGCAATTCTGTGTGGCCAGTCAAAAATAAACGGATGATTTCATTCAGGGGCGTTTTATACCAAAATTCCGCTTAAAAGACAAGCGGAATCGGCTAAAAATTAGCATGACCTTATTCAATAGATCATACCTTGATCAAGTTAGCGCAGGAAGGTTTTCTCTAAAATACGATTTAGAGGTTTGTCATACGGCGGCAAAATGAACTTTAAGCTAAAAAGCTTAGGAATGGACATTACAGAACGTTCGTGCGATAAACTAAAGAAACCTTCAGGACCATGATATTTACCCATACCTGAAGCACCAACGCCACCAAATGGTAGATCGTCTTGTGCAACATGAGTGAGTACGGCATTTTGACCAAAGTGCCCCGAATGCGTGCGTTGCGATACATAATCGGCGCGCGCATTATCAAAGTCGAAGTAGTATAATGCAAGTGGACGCGGACGGCTATTAATAAAGTCAATTACATTGTCAATTTGATCATATTCCATGATTGGTAGAATTGGACCAAAAATTTCATTCTGCAAAATTTGCATATCAGGAGTCACACCTGTGAGCAACGTTGGCGCAATTTTCCGCACAGTTTCAAGATTCTCATTTTTAGGATTGATTGATGTAATTTCAGCACCTTGCGTTTGTGCATCTTCTAAATAACCTTGAATACGCTTGTACTGTTTATCATTAATAATAGACGTATAGTCATTGTTATCACGTAGGCTTGGATACATGCTACTTGCAATATTTTTAAACTGTCTCATAAATTCGGCAGTTTTACCTTTTGGTAAGAAGATATAGTCAGGTGCAACACAGGTTTGACCTGCATTCCAAAGCTTGCCAAAAGCAATACGCTGAGCAACTTCTTTCATATCGCTTGATGGGTGCACGATAACAGGTGACTTGCCACCGAGTTCCAAAATAACAGGTACAAGGTTTTCAGCAGCCGCAGCCATGACAGTTTTACCGACATTGGTTGATCCTGTAAAAATAATTTTGTCAAAAGCCAAATGACTAAAAGCATCGGAAATTACGCCACCACCTGTCACCACAGAAACGAGTTCTTGTGGGAATGCTTCAGATAAAATATTTTCAAGCACATAACCAAAGTTCATTGATGAGCTTGAAATTTTGATCATGGCATGATTACCTGCAGCCAAGGCACAAATGAGAGGGCCTACTGAAAGTAGAAGCGGATAGTTCCAAGGTGCAATAATACCAATAACACCCAGAGGTTGATATTGTACCCATGCTTTTGCAGGCTGATGTAAAATACCAACATGACGCTTAGATGGTTTCATCCAATCGGTTAAATGCTTGCTATAATATTTAACCTGTTCTAAACATGTTAGTAGTTCACCAATTTTGGTTTCATTGACTGAGCGGTTTCCATAGTCCTTATTGATTGCATCTGCAATCTGGTCTTGATATTTTACCAAAACTTTTTTTAGTCTTGCTAAACGTTCAATACGTTCTTTGGCTGTCGGAACAGGATATCGTTGATATGCTGATTTCTGTTGAGCCAATAAATCATGCATACGCTGGATTTCTGGCGCAAAGGGAGTCATTGAGTTTGTTTTTGTTTGACTGTTCATGACAAACACCATTTACTAATAGATAATTTAATATATTTTTTAGAGTAAATACTCTAATTAGTCAAGTCACTTTAATGTTAGCAAATGCTGACGATTGAAAATGGTATCAAGATGTCAAGCTCCAAAACATTGAAAACGAAAGATCGAATTTTGCAGATTAGTCTGCAACTTTTTAATGAGCGTGGCGAGCGCTCGGTCACCACAAACCATATTGCTGCTGAGTTAGGCATTAGTCCGGGCAATCTGTATTATCACTTTCGTAATAAACAGGAAATTATTAAAGAGTTGATGTCGCAGTACCAAATGGAAACGATGGAGATGCTTTCATTGCCTGATGACCGGGCAGTCAACGCAAATGATAAGATTCGTTATTTTCAGGTATTGAGTAGTCAGTTGTGGGCATATCGTTTTTTACATCGTGATGTTTATCACCTTGTTGAAAATAACGAAGACTTTCGCAAAATTTATCCAAAATTTGCAGGTCAGGTCATGCAACAAGGGCAAAAGATTTATTTAGCTTTTGTTGAGGCGGGATTAATGCAAATGACCCATTCTGAAATTGAAGCTTTAATTATCAATATTTGGATTGTGCTGACCAATTGGACCAATTTCCTTTATATGTCTGGGCATTTAAATGATTCAAATCATTTGGATGAAAAATGGGCATGGCAAGCATTGCGTCAAATGGTTTTCCTCGAAGGCCCGTATTTACGAGGTGAAAGCCGTGCAACTTATGAAAGATTGCTAGATAGTTTTGGTACTTCTGATCTTTTTGCGAGTCTATCAACCTCGAAAGAAGACTGAAATGTATTGTAATATTGAAAGCTGGTAAAAAAGCGTTAGAATAACCGGCTGTTTTTAAATTTATATATAAGTGATATTTAACCAAATGAACATGACCACTGCCAATACTGCACGTTTACTCATTACTTGTGAAGACAAGCCGGGCATCGTACAGGCTGTATCGAGCTTTTTGTATCATCAGGGAGCAAACATTACTGCGCTTGATCAATATGCAACAGAAGCTCAGGGCGGACGTTATTTCATGCGCGTTGAGTTTGAACTTGATGGTTTACAAACTCGTAGAGAAAGTTTGACGCAAACGTTTGCTGCTAATGTGGCAGAGCGTTATGCCATGCAATGGCGTTTAGCTTTGGTCAGTGATGTGAAAAAAGTCGGCATTTTGGTGTCGAAAGTTGATCATGCTTTACTTGAGTTATTGTGGCGTCATTCTCGTGGCGGTTTACCGTGTGAAATTACCAAAGTAGTTTCGAACCATGAAGCTTTACGTGAATCTGTAGAGAACTTCGGAATTCCATTTGAAGTTGTTGCAGTGACCAAAGAAAATAAACGTGAAGCTTATGCGCAAATTGACGAATTAATGCAAGGTAATGATTTACTTGTACTTGCGCGCTATATGCAGATTCTTGATGAAGAGTTTGTACAAAAATGGGAAATGAAAGTCATCAATATTCATCATTCATTCTTACCTGCATTTGTGGGTGCTAATCCATATAAGCAAGCGTATGAAAAAGGTGTAAAGCTTATTGGTGCAACAGCGCATTATGTTACGGCTGATTTAGATCAAGGTCCAATCATTGAACAAGACGTAGAACGTGTAAACCATGATTTTACCGTTGAACAATTACGTGAATTAGGTCAAGACGTAGAGCGTAATGTGTTGGCACGCGCTGTGAAATGGCATCTTGAAGATCGTATTATTGTAGATGGTAATAAAACAGTTGTTTTTCAGTAGTTTGTAGTTTTTTGATGTGAAAAAGGGATGCATAAAGCATCTCTTTTTTTGTTTTTAATTTGGAAAAACAATACAAAGTATTGTAAAAAGTAGTTGCAAATGAAAACACTTCTCATTTATCATTAGCGTAGTTTAATTGTTCAAACCGATGATTACGATTAGCAAAAACATTTGCTGATATTCTCAGATTTAGGTATTCAGATTCATATGAGTCAATCTTCCACAGCAAATCTTCATTCCTCACAATTGTTGAAGAAAAAAGTGTTGCCTGCGCTTATTGCCGTTGTAATCGGTCATATGGGCGTATTATGGGCAGTCGGTCAGTTAAAAACAGTTGACTTAAAACCTGTGGACAAGAAACCCATTAGTGTTAAATTATTAAAAATTCAAGAAGAAGCACCGCCGCCTCCGCCCCCACCACCGCCAGTACAGCAAAAGGTGAAGCCTGAGCCGAAACCAGAGCCTATTAAGCCGCAACCTGTGATCAAGCCAAAAGTGATTGCACAAAAACCACAAGAAAAAGTGGAAAAGGCGATTCATCAGGAAGATCCTCTAAAGAAACAGCGTGAGTTAGAGAATCAGCGGTTGCGCGATCAACAGATTCAAGATAAACAATTACGTGACCAGCAAATGCGTGATCAGGCTGAACGAGATCGTTTAAAGCGTGAGCAAGACGATAAAGCTCGTCAGCAACGTGAACAAGATGAAAAAGCCCGTCAACAACGTGAACAAGATGAGAGAAATCGCCAGAGCCAAAACCAAAGCCGTTCAGTCGGTAAAGGTGATATTTCTTGGCGTTTTAAACCAAAAATTGACCCTGCGGCATTAAGTAAATACTTAGCTAAAGGGCAAGTGGTAAGCGTAGAACTACATTTCTATGCCAATGCCGATGGTTCTGTGAAGAATGTGAAAATGGTGAAAGGTTCGGGAGATGCAGGTTTAGATGCATACATTCTTGGACAAGCACGTAAAGCACAATTTTCACCGTATAAAGTTGATGGTGTAAAAGTACCGTTTGATGTCGGCCAAGACTATACGTTGAAAGGTCAGTAACAGATTAAAGATTTTTAAAAATCAGGAAATGAATATGAATTTTTCAGTTTATTGGCAACATGCGGATGCAATCAGTAAGACACTGTATTTTGTACTGTTGGCGATGTCGATTGCGACTTGGACGATCTTTGTTCTACGTCTAATGGGAACACGTCAGTTAAAACAGGTTGCTCAAACACAATTGACTCAAGCGGTCAGTAAGTTAAAAGCAAAACTTGCACCATTAAGTTTTGATCAACGTAAAGCCGTTGCAGAACAAGCTTTGTTACGTCAAATTTCGACTGAAAAAGCATCGGCTGAAAAAGGTGTTTCTGTACTAGGTACAATCGCATCACTTGCACCCTTTGTAGGACTATTTGGTACAGTTTGGGGTATTTTTCACGCTCTTGTTGCTGTCGGTAAAAGTGGTCAAGCAGGCTTAGCACAAGTGGCAACGCCTGTCGGTGAAGCTCTAATTATGACTGGTCTAGGTCTTGCAGTTGCGATTCCTGCTGTATTGGCTTATAACATTTGTATGCGCTTCAATCGTTCATTGGCGATTGAATTACAAGATCATGCACATGGCTTGCTTATTGATACTATGTTGCAACAAGATTCTTCAGCACAGAAAGCTGAAAAAGTAAGTACTGAAAAAGGTTTAGTTGGGGGTCAAGTTTAATGGCTTTTCAATTGGGTGATGACAACGATGCAGGTATGAATGAGATGAACCTCATTCCCCTGATCGATATTATGCTGGTTTTGATGATTATCTTTCTGGTGACTGCAACCGTTGCTAACCCATCAATTCCATTAACTTTGCCGAAAACAACAGCAGATATTGTTGATCAGCCTCAAGAGGCGGTGACCATTAGTATTAATGCTAAAGGTGATGTGGCTTGGGGTGAAGAAATCATTACGCTTGATGAATTACAAAAGCGTTTTGATGAAGCAGGAAAACAAGCAAGTAAACCACCTATTCAATTACGTGCAGATAAAGAATCTCGTTATGATATGGTTGCACAAGTAATGTCACGTGCAAGTGAAGCTGGTTTAACGGATATTGCATTTGTAAGTGAATAATTGAGTGCCATAAACCGTAACTTAATTCATATAAATAAAAAAGCAATCCATTTGGATTGCTTTTTTATGGCTTAAATAAAGCGAATTATTCTTTGAACACTCATTAAAAAGAAAGCTTAATCATCATTCTTTAATAAGTCATTAAATTTACTTCGTAACTTCATGAGTTTAGGTGGAATTGCAAAGTTACAGTAACCTTGTGAAGGATTACGCGCATAAAAATTTTGATGATAATCTTCCGCAGGATAGAAGGTCGGTACAGGGCTGAGTTCGGTCACAATGTTTAAGCCATCAGCTTTGAGTGAATCAATATAATCGCTTGCTTGTTGCTGTTGTTCGGCATTTTCAAAATAAATCACAGAACGATATTGTGTTCCGACATCATTGCCTTGACGGTTAAGTGTAGTTGGGTCATGGGTGGCAAAGAACACATCGAGTAGTTGTTTAAAATCAATTTGCTGATCATCATAATTGATTTGAATGACTTCAGCATGTTCTGTATCGCCATTACAGATTTGTTCGTAACTTGGGTTTTCGATACGACCACCGGCATAACCACTGATTACGCTCTCGACACCTTTCAGTGACAGAAAAACGGCTTCGGTACACCAAAAACATCCACCACCAAAAATTGCTTGTGCCATGCTTAAATCCTACTTTATATTTGGTTTTATCTTATAAAATACTGTGCTAAAAAAACCTGAATCATCAGGTTTTTTATCAATACGATTAGTTTGTGTTTGACTTGAATTGAAGTACAGGGTTGCCATGTCGATCAAGCAATTTTAATGTTTGACCATAGACTTGATAGCCTGCAACTTTATTTAAGGCTTCATTAAATTTGCTTGAAAGTTCTGCCGTGTTTTGACACATCATTTTTGTAGATGCGAGCTGTCCTAGATTAATCTCATGTTTTTTGACGACATAGCTACCCATAATACGGTTACAGCCATCTGCACCACTTAAGCGCTGTGTTGTCGCATCAAATTGTAAGCTCGGGCTGTTATGTGCTGTAGGGTCTACTTTGTATTCGGTTGCACCGATATGAGTCAGCGACCAATTTTTATTTTGCAATAATTCAAGGTTTTGTTGTTGAATGGTACTTTGTGATGTTACGCAACCTGTCATCAATAATGTCGTGGTGATTGCTGTTGCAAGGGCTATTTTTTTCAACATATTCATCTCGATTTAAAGTTGTATGTGTTTATATAACCATAAATATAGAACAAGTCACTTACTTTTTTATAGGCGGATATGTTGCATTTTATCTGTAACGATTAAAATATGAGCTTGATCAATACATTCAATGCAAATTTAATGTTCAAGCGGAATCAGGGGAAGCTGATTTACAGGTAACCCTAAGCGAATGACTTTCGAAAAATTTTGGCTACTTGGATATTTAAAATGGCTAAATTCTTGTGTCCTAGGATTAAGATATGCGTGTTGATACCATTGTTTCATATCCCATTTTTTATCTAGCGCACCTAAGTCATACAAATAATTTGGTAAATAGCCTGAAACAAGCAAGCGATAATCACGTGGTAATTCATGTGGCTCAATGGCTTGAATCATATCAAAAACAAGCGTAGTACAATTGCTGGTAAGCGTATTATACCATTTAGGTTTTTCTCGTAATTCATCCGATTTTTTGAGATATTCTAAAAATAATTCTTTACGTTCTTTTTCTGCCATTTTGATTGGGAAAAAGTAAACTTGCTCACCGCGTACATTGGTACGTGTGTAAACAATATCTTTTTCATCTGCTGCGATGAGGCTGAGTTCAAATTGTCGAAAGAACCCGCCAATTGCAGAAAAACTTTCAGATTTCTCTTTACGAATTTCAAGTGAAAAGACCAAAGGTTTCTGATTTTTAAAGTCAAAGCTGACTAATGTATGGGCAATTTGAGGTCCCATCCAATAGGATGTCAAAATGTTAATCCCTTCAATTTCATTTAAATTGAAAGTTCGGGTATCCCATTGTTCATCAAATTCAGTTTCAGATTTCCAATTAAAATTACGAATGTTATGTAGCGTGACTACATCGCCATGTCGTTCATAATTGAGAATACGAGAGCCATCAGGACTCCAGTCTAAATTCTGATGAGCAGGAATGTTGAAATACCAAACTAAGCTAAGTGCAAAAGTGATGAGATAAATCAGAATATCTTTACGGCGACTAATAAAATGGGTGAAATAAACACCTAAAATACTCAGAGAAAAAACGATCCAAATGCCGATAAATATACGGCTCAGTAACCAACCACAGGGCTGTTGAACCCAGATGGCAAGACATAACCAAATAGAGGAAAGGACGACAAAAATACTAAAGAGAAAGTGCATGAGGCTCATGCCTAATGCACGTAGAAATATAGCTTTTCCAATGTGATTCATGTCTGTTTATTTTAATTAAAATGTGAGGCTATTTTCGGTAAGTTGCAAACTCAAAAGCAATAGCTGTTTTGTCATCAATATGCGACTCAGATGCAACTTTTTTAAATTCGGCTGGAATACTTGGATAAAAAACATCGCCATCAACATTTAAGTCTACATGGGTTAATTCTAAGCGATCGGCAAAGTGAATTGTTTGTTTAAAGATTTCACCACCACCAATAATAAAAATACTTTCAGGTTTTTCAGAGGCTAAAACATCGGGAATGGCTTGCTCTAAAGCATCTTCAATACTAGGTGCTGTTTTGACACTATCGAAAGTCCAATTTTGATCACGCGTAATGACCCAATTCACACGTTTAGGTAAGGCACGCCCCATTGACTCTAGGGTTTTGCGTCCCATAACGACAACGCCACCTTGTGTGATTTCTTTAAAGTGTTTGAGATCGGCAGAAATATGCCAAGGGAGATCATTATCTTTGCCAATACAATGTTGCTGATCCATTGCAACAACATGAACGATTTCAAAATTTTTAAAGGTCATATTTAGCTCGATTTTAATTCTAAATACCAACGGTGATCATTTGGTAGAAAGTCCCCCTTTTATAAAAGGGGGATTTAGAGGGATTATTTGATTTCGTAAATGAACAATCAAACCGCAACAGGGGCTTTAATACCTGGATGTGATTCATATCCGACAATTTCAATATCTTCAAATTTGAAATCGAAAATATCTTTAATTGCAGGATTTAGCTTTAACTGACAGAGTGACATCGGCTCACGAGTCAATTGTAATTTGGCTTGTTCAAAATGATTAACATATAAATGTGTATCACCACCTGTCCATACAAAATCACCAACGCCTAAGCCACATACTTGTGCAATCATGTGCGTTAAAAGGGCATAGCTTGCAATATTGAACGGTACACCTAGAAAAACATCGGCACTACGCTGATATAGCTGGCAAGATAATTTGTCATCTTGCACGAAAAATTGGAACAAGGTATGGCATGGCGGCAATGCAACTAGACCTGCTTCTTGTGGATTCCAACCTGACACAATTAGACGGCGTGAGTTAGGATTGGTCTTGATTTCATTGATCAGCCATTGAATTTGATCGAAACCATTGTCTTCATATAAGCCATTATCTTTCTTTTCTGCACCAAAGTTACGCCATTGGTGACCATACACAGGACCAAGCTCACCTTCAGGACGACCAAAACGTGCTGTTTGTTCTGCGGTAGACCATTCATCCCAAATACTGACTTTATTGTCTTTTAAATATTGGACATTGGTGTCGCCTTGAAGAAACCATAACAGCTCAATTACGATTGAGCGGAAATGTACTTTCTTTGTGGTCAATAACGGAAAACCTTGGCTTAAGTCAAAACGCATTTGATGACCAAATACAGAACGTGTTCCTGTGCCTGTACGGTCGCCTTTGTCGCCACCATTGTCAAGAATGTGTTGTAGAAGGTCTAAATACGCTTTCATAAATTTTCCAAATTAAAGATCACATACGACAAATTACGCCGTTTGTATACGATATTGTCATACTTCAGAATGACCTGTAAGTTTATACTAATTTGGAAAATTTTTTAAGCCACAGAACAAGAGTGACCATAATGAATATCGATTGGAATAGTACCTCTGCTCAACTACAAAGTTATAAAGATAAAATATTACAAACAGTTAAACCATCTATTGAAATGACATTAGCACCATCGCTCGATTTAACGTTATGGCAAAGTAAATTCGGTGGCTCACCTTATTTGCCAATGGGGCAAACTTATCCAAAAAGTGAAAGTGGTGATAATTTACAACTCCTAGCACAAATTAATTTCGCTGAACTACCTGAAAATACACAATATCCATCTACAGGCATACTGCAATTTTTTATTAATCCTTTTGATGATTTGTATGGTTTAGATTTTGATGATCAACAGAAGCAAGATGGTTTTCGTATTATTTTTCATGAAAAAATGACGCAAGATATCTCTCAATTGCAACAAGATTTTCCTATTTCAGAAATAGAAGACCTAGCAAGTCCAGTGGTAGGGCAATATGCGATTACGTTTACTACTTCTGAAAGTGTGATAGGAATGAATGATTTTCAATTTTCAGAAAAAATTGTCGATGTATATGAAACACTAGGTGATGATGAAGGTGAGGAGTTTGCAGAAGAATATGATGGATTTTATTCGAGTAATGGTCATCGTTTAGGGGGATACCCATTTTTTACGCAGTCTGATCCACGTGAATATACCGATGTCATTAAACCCTATATCTTGTTGTTGCAGGTTGATACTGACGATAGCGATTGTGTTGAAATTATGTGGGGTGATTCAGGTGTCGGTAACTTTTTTATTCATCCAGATGACTTGAAAAAAGGTGATTTTTCTAAGGTGCTTTATAACTGGGATTGTTATTAAATTTTGTTGATTACTTATTGTTAGTAAAGTATTTGTTTAGCGTTTGATATAGACCTTGAGCAATACATTTGAAAATTATCATGAGCAAGCTATTTTTCATAACATAGTGAGAAGCCGATGTTTAATACATCGGCTTTTTTGTGGGAAAAATTAAGAGCATGTACAACAAAGAGTTGCAATGGATCAATAGTTGATAAAACTAAATGTGACTAAGCTGACATTCTAGTTGGCTGATTCTTTAGAGATATTAATTTAGTGGATTGGCTATATTATTTAATGGTTAATTTTTAGGCAAACAATAATAATACAGACAATAAAGAAATTAAGCGCTTTCAAACAATTAAAAGTCAATAAATGAGATTTATTCACAATTACATATTTTTTTACAAGTTAAGTCGTCACTTTTTAAGGTTCAATGATTAGTATGCTTTGCTTATTAAATGTAAAAGTGAGTTTTTAATAGTATGGAACTCATATTTTTAAGAGATATTTAGAGGTTGATGCATGATTTATGATCACAATATGGATGTTAATGAATACGTAAACCCTACATTGCAAGTTCATATTAGGTCACAAGATTCAAAAAATGGTTTTGATCCAGATGCTTTTTTAAAGGCTCAAGCATTGGAAAATTTTAAAACCCGTAACCGCGATTTTAAAGTCACATCATTGATTGATATTGATAAATTTACTCAAAAGTTAGTCAGTATGTCTCGCAGTACGACAGCACATCAATGTGCAAAATATGTCCGTATTGCTTTACAGTCCGCAGGTGCAAGCTTTAGTAGTCATCCTATTGCTGCTTCAGATTGGGGTGCAACACTTATGCAGATTGGTTATAAGCGTATTGAACCGTCATTTGATCAGCCACAAGAAGGCGATATTTATATTATCAAGAGTACCAGTCGTCATCGTTACGGACACATTGCAGGCTTTACAGGTTCGCAATGGGTGTCAGATTTTAGACAGCGTAGCCATGATGTCTATCGTGATAGTAGTGTGACGTATCAATATTATCGTTTGTAAAATAAAATATTGTGTATAGCGATTTAACCATTTGAATCATGGCGTGGACTTCGGTTTTCATAAATAGAAACAAGAAATAAACCGAGTGCGCAAAAGCCAATACATTGTAGAGCAGTATAGAGCTGATTGATTGTAGGAAGCATGAAAATCAGGATTGCAAGTATGACGAGTGGAAAGATGGATATAAGCCATTGAAGTGCTTGAGCATAATTATTATTTTCCCCAAGCTTCTGCTTATATTGATATAAAATATGTGTCGCGATACCTAAGGCAAGACTGATGATTGCAAAAACAGTCGGTAGTTTTTGAATTTCAGTACAATAAAAAATGACGGCACATGTTGCAATACATACCATCAGTTTAATTTGTCGTGTACAACGATCTGAATACCATAAATTCAATAACATAATAGAGAATTATACCTTTTCTAAGTTAAGCTTATTTTTGCTGTTTAGCGTTTGTATCTGGCGTATTTTTATGCAACAAAGACAGTGGTGAAAATAGGCAAACAGCAAGTGCCATGATACTAATACCAAGTGCACCCGGAATCAGAATTTCACCATTATTCATATTCTTAAAAATGAGTGCTAACAGTAAGGCAATCGGTAGCCAAGTCAACAAACGATAAAAAATACTGCGAAGATTATTGGCAAAAAAATGCAGTTTACAGTAGCGACAAATCAGATAAATAACGCCCGTACCTGCAAACAATAATATGTCTTGTAATGCCATAGGTTGCATAATGTAGAGTCCTACCGCTGCTGCAGCAATTAAAATGAGCAAGACTAATTTTTTGGCAACTGAAGTTTTCGGATCGAACCAGAATTCAAGCATGAGATTTATAAATCTTGATATTTAAAGCGAAGTTGGTGGAAACTGTAGCATAAAAAAAGGTGAAGCTTTGCTTCACCTTGTAAATCGATTCTTAGAATACACATGAAATCGGTTTAGGTATTTTTGTGTGGACCCCAATCGAAAATCTTTTTCTGATAGGCATACCAAATCAGCCATAGACCAATCAAAATCATCGGTAACGATAACATCTGACCTTTGGTCATCCATCCTAAAAGGATGTAGCCCTGATCTGCATCGGGTTCACGGAAGAATTCCATAAAGAAGCGTGCACAACCATAGCCCATTAAAAAGATTGCAGAAACCGCATAACGAGGACGAGGTTTAGCACTGTAGAACCATAAAATAATAAATAGGAGTAAACCTTCACAGAGTGCTTGATAAATCTGTGAAGGATGACGAATAAGCTGTGAAGGATCTGTTGGGAAAATCATACCCAAAGCAAAGTTCGGATCAGACACTTGACGACCATAGAGTTCACCACCAATAAAGTTACCAATACGACCAAACATTAAACCTGTTGGGACACAAGGTGCAATAAAATCGAGGGTTTCAAACCAAGTTTTCTTATATTTGTGACACCACAAAAGCATTGCAATCATTACACCGAGGAATCCGCCGTGGAAGCTCATTCCCCCTGTCCATACTTTAAATAGCCAAATTGGGTCGGCTAAGAATTTGTGGAATTCATAAAAGAGCACATAACCAACCCGTCCACCGAGAACGACACCGAGTGCACCATAGAAAATGAGATCTGAAACCATTTCAGCATTCCAGTTGTCACGTTGTTTGGCACGATACGTTGCTAGTCCCCATGCACATAAAAAAGCGAGTAAATACATCAGCCCATACCAATGGACTTGTAAAGGACCCAGCGATATCGCAACGGGATCAATATTTGGGTAGGTCAGCATTCCTGCTCCTCAGGATTTCTGTTTTGCACAGATTTTAGCTGAAAGTTGCTGAAAATGTTGTACATTCAATGTGTAAAGTGAATGGAATAAATTTATGTGCATTGTGGCATTTGCGTGGCAAGTTTTAGATGGTCTACCACTGTGTCTAATCTCAAATCGGGATGAGTTCTATCACCGCCCATCTTCGAAACTACATGTTTGGTCAGACAGTCCTGTGATTGCAGGGCAAGATTTACAGTCGGGTGGAACATGGATGGGCATCACCAAGCAAGGGCGCTGGGCGATTATTACCAATTTTCGTGATGGTGCAGACCAGCATAGCTATGTAACGTCACGCGGTGAAGTGATTCAGTCATTTTTAGAGTCCGATTTAACCCCGATTCGTTTTGCACAACAACTTGAGTTGAAACAATGTGATTATGCAGGATTCAATCTATTTGTCGGTGATTTAGAACAAGCGGTGTATATGAGCAACCGTGGTGAAGCACCGCAAGTTTTAGCCAAAGGTGTTTATGTAGTGTCCAATGGTTTGATGTCTGAAAATTGGCAAAAAACGCAACATTTACGCAAACGCTTTACACAAGAGTTCTTACCAATGCTACAACTCAGTGAGACATACGTTTCAGAAAAGGATATTCAAACAACTGTGTGGGATATTTTAGAAGATGAGCGTAAGGTCATTACTGAGTTATTGCCTGAAACAGGTATTAGTTCGGAAATGGAGGCTCTACTTTCGTCAACCTTTATTCAAAGTCCGATTTACGGTACACGATGTTCTAATTTTGTCAGAATTGGGCATGAAAAAATTGATTGGATTGAGAAAACGCAGCAAGGTGAACATGCTGGAGAGTTAGTTTATTTTGAGCAAACATTACCTTCTCAATAAGAATGAAGTATTTGAATTATTCTATCGAAACGTAAAAAATGCCGATATGAAATCGGCATTTTTTATGAATCTAGATCATCATTTTATTGAACATAAAGCCAGTATTACGCTTTTTTCACAACCGATGGAGTTATAGGATCAGCGGTGATATAACCAACCGAAGCTGCAAAGCCATTGTTATAGTTCTGATTAATTAAAGGTGTTAGCTGATTTTTCACCACATTATGAATACTGCCCCAATCTCCCGCGTGTTGGAAGTTACTCATAATGTATGTCCAACCATTGATCGAATCGACAGCATGTAAACCTGTAGCTTCTGCACCTGCTGGCGTAGATAAAATACGGGTTAATGATTTGTCCTCAACATTGTATGCCCATAAGAAGTTATTGACATGATTTCCGCTATCTTCACCAATAAACAGCGTGCGGAATGTTTCGGAGAATTTTAGATTATCAGGGCTTGCGATTTTGTCAGGATTGGCTGTATTGCCCAAAGCATCTGCAGAAATATCTTCACCCATGATCAACATGTGGCTTTGGTATGGCACCCATTCACTGTTCATCAGCGCATTGGTATGATCAACGATACTGCCTTTAAGATCATGTGCAAGGACGCCACCTGCTTTAATTGCTTTTTTAAATTTCACATTGTGCGTTGCAACCCAACTCGAAGTATTCTCAATCATTGAGTCTTGAATGTTTGCCAAAGCAGAGTAGGCAACTTTATCTTTGATATTGACGGTTGTACCTTCCATTTTGGTAAATGCCATACTACCGCCTTTGAGCGCAGCATAACGATGTGTTTCAAGGAACGCAGCAGCGAGTTCAATCTCTTCTTTAGTGAAACCATTGTTGGCTTCTTTGAGTTTGACCCATAATTTTTTCTTGCTAAGTACAATTTGTGTATAGCCTGTTAGATCTTGAGGTGCTTCAGCCAAACTTTCCATGATATTTTCAGCTTTAATACCACGAACATTGACTAAATTTTCAATAGTTTGACTATCAGTATGACCCAATTTAATCCATTGAATGGCAGCCGTTGATGTCTCATTCAGTTCAGATGTGTATTTCGCCACATACAGTGTGCCAGCGGAAAGGTCTTTTTCTTTATCTGCAATGAACATGAAGAAGCCACCATTGGTGTAGTCATCGCCCATAATTGCAGTACGGTTATCTGGCATGACTTGAATCAATTCATGTGAAATTCGACCTAAACAGAAATGTTTTTTTGCTGTTGCAGAGCCTTTACCGTCAAGTATGATTTCAGGTAAATGACCATAGTTATAGACATTTGCGCTGTTTTCATTGCCGTATAAATTTTGACTATAAGCTTTAAGCATGCTGAGTGAAGTGCCAATTTGGTCAAATGCATCAGGCTCGTATTCTTCACTCGACAAATGCGTATTCCATGGCGATAAACTTGCGCCACAAGTAATCCATAAGCCATGAACTTTGGACATATCTACATTGGCATATTTTTTAAGCTCAAGATGACCTGTTTTTTGATCTTGATTGAGTGTAAGCACTGCAATAGGTGAAGGCAGTTTACCGTACATGTCTCCACCAGCAAGGTCTTTAGACGTGTATTCAAATTGAACAACGTGAAAAACAGGGTTAGTTACACCTGTCACTGTAGCCCCAGCGAGGTGAATGAGTGAAGAACCATCGGGACAGTCTGAGAAAAATTGGCGTTCCTTACCAGCAACAGATTTATCAATAATTGGTTGATTATGAATATCATAATAACTACCGGCAATAATTTTACCGCCAGCTAAATGATCAACTTCAACACCAGTATTGAAAAATGCCTTATAACCTAGTGTGTATTCAGTTTTTGTATTGTCATCCCAAGTGACAGCAAGGGTAGATGCAACAGTTGTAGTTGCCATTGCTGCTGCATTACTTAAAGACGGTGCGGGCATTGCGGTAAATTTGGCTGATTTTAGTTTTGCAGCATTGATAGGCGGTGTGACAACTGCACTGTCTTTACTATCGTTACAACCTGCAAGCGTTGTTGCTGTTGCCATTGCCCCGAGTGGTAAAAAAGGAATACCTGCAAACCATTTTAAAACATCGCGTCGGCTAGGTTGGTGAGAAGTATTTGTCATGATTCATCCATTTTATGGTTTATGTACTTTTTGCGTTTTCATGATTGTATGGAGTGTAAGTGACATATTTTTTACAGTTTTACGTCAGTTTAAAGACAAAAAAACCCACTAAATTTCAGTGGGCTTTTTTTCTAGCATTTTTCCGAGGAGTAACCCGACTTCGAACAGTAACCACATCGGGATTGCGAGCATAATCATTGAAATGGCATCGGGTGGTGTTGCAAACATCGCAACAAAAAAACATCCTACAATAATGAAGCGTCTTTTTTTGACTAAGCTTTCAGTACTAACTAAACCGATTAAAATCAGCACTAAGGTAATAATTGGAATTTCAAAAGTTAGTCCAAAAACAAGAAAGAGCTTTAAACAAAAATTGAGATAACTGTTGATGTCTGTCATTGGTGCAACAGATTCAGGTGAAACACTAATAAAAAAATGCAGGATTGCTGGCAGAGTGATGAAATAGGCAAATGCGATACCCAAATAAAACAATATAATACTGCCGAATAATAATGGAACGGCTAATGTTTTCTCTTTTTCATAGAGCGCAGGTCGTATAAATGACCAAATCTGATAGATGATAAAAGGCATGGCAAGCACCAATGCAACGAACAAATTGAGCTTAAAGGGCGCCATAAATGTAGCAGTTACATCAGTTGCAATCATGGATGATGTAATAGGAAGTTGTCGAGTCAATGGTTCAGATAACCATTGGTATGTGGTATTACGAAAGGGTAATAAGCAAAAAAACAAAGCGAGTGTAATGCCGACAATTTTAAATAAATACTGACGCAATACGATTAAATGTTGCATGAATGGCATTTGATCAAGCGATTCATTTTTTAGACTTGTCGATGGGAGTTGATTCATACGGCAATCTTTAATGGAGAAATAGGGGATTGCAATGGTTCAATATTTGGAATCAATGCTGTACGTGTTGTGTGAGCGTTAGATTTAAAAGGAATATGCAGAGAATGTGCATTGACCCATCTATACGTCAATGTTGGTATTTGTTGGTAAGGTATCGTTTCTAATCGGCTTTCTGATGTACTTTCTGTTGATGGTGTGATCACTGTTGTGGAATCAGATGGCTGTTTCAAAGCATTCAATTGTTGTTCTAGACGACGCTCAAGCTCAGTAATACGATTGATTTCATTCTGCATTTCTTCACGGAATTCGGAAAGGCGTAATTCTTGATCAATTTCTGTTTGAAGATTGCCAATAAAGCGTTTGAATTTCCCATACCATTTTGCGACAAATCGTGCTGCATCAGGCAATTTTTCAGGCCCTAAAACAAGCAAGGCAATAATTGCAAATACGAGTAACTCTGAAAAACCGACATCCAGCATGGCTTCAATACTCCGTGTTGGCAGATTTTAAACTTAGTGTTTGATCTGTGTGTTGGCTTCAGGTGATGTTGTTGCTTGATGTTCAAGTGTGCGAGGTTCAGTCAGTGCAGTTGTATTCGCTTCATCTTCTTTAATCGATTTTTTAAAATCTTTTACTGCACCACCCACATCTTTGCCGAGATTTTTAAGCTTAGATGTACCAAACAATAAAATCACAACAATTGCAAAAATCACTACATGCCAAATTGAGAGTCCAGCCATTTTTCTATCTCCTATTTATTTGCTCCTATCTGAACAGTTCGATATGACATCGCTGTGACATTTATATTGCAATTTGGCGACAGTGAAATGGTTTAAATGAAAAGATCATGGTGAAATAGTCGGGGCGTGTTAGCATAAATAAGATGATATTGTGGAAGTGTAACGTGGCACTGTTATTTCCAATTTTGGCTTTTATTTGTGGTTTATTTCTTGCGTCTGTCATGCAAGTCAACGACTTAAAGTCGAGCATGTCGATGCTCTTGGCTCGGTTATTTATTCCAATTGTGATTATTTACAATATGGTTTTTTATAAATCGGGAAGCATTGAGCTTATTCTTTTTTCTTTTTTTTCCTGCTTTATTCTGTTTTTTCTCTATCTACAATTATCCAAAGACCGCTTAGCTGCTTTGTGTTTTAGTTATACCAATATGGCGTGGCTCGGTTTTCCGATTGCAATCGCAATTTTTGGTGCAGAGCACAGTATGGTAATGATTCCACTGTATATCGGTGTGTCCATTTTTGGCAATTCATGGGCAGTAACATCTGTCAGTTCAGCAACACAATCCAAAGTATCGCTATTCAAAAAAATGTTGAGTTCGCCACCTATCATTGCATTGATTCTCGCAGGTTTTATTCGTTGTTTTGATGTGCAACAGTTTCAAAATCAAATTGTTGTTGAATGGATTTATACACTTGCTAAATGGTGTATGAGTTTTACAGGGATGTGCGTACTAGGTATGTGGTTACGTAAAACGAAAGTCTATTTAGGGGATATACTGATCAGTGCAAAATTGGCTGTATTGAAAATGTTATGTGGTTTAGTGCTTTGTACTTTGGCATATTTTTTCTTGCCTATTTCGCATATTGAAAGCTATATCGGGGTGATGTTTTTACTATTTTGTTTACCTCCAGCTGCCAATATTGTCGCTTTGGAAACACATTATCAAGGGACAGGTATATCTGCAAAATATATTGCTTCAGGAACAATCGTGAGTTGTGTGATATGTGTGATGTATGGGGTAGTGGTACATCTATTATAAATTTTTATAGCGTTAAAAGAAGAGCCTCTTTCCCTTTGGATGGGATTGAGGGCTATATAGGACTTTACCCTGACCCTCTCCTATAAGGAGAGGGAATTTACGAATAAGTTTATTTCAAACTTGCCTTAAACAACTGCATGGCTTGACCACGATGGCTAATTTTATTTTTTTCGTCTTTACTCATCTCTGCACTTGAAATGCCCAGTTCAGGTAACCAAAAGAGTGGGTCATAACCAAAACCATTTTCACCACGAGCCTCTTCTAATACTTCACCTTGCCAAATCCCTTGGAAAATTTGAGGAAGTGGATCATCTGCATGTTGTACAAGTGCGAGGACGCAGACAAACATACCCTCAATAACGTCACCATCTTTACGTAGTGGTTTTAAGTTCTCAAGTAGTTTTATATTATTTGCTGAATCATCGCCGTGTTCACCTGCATAACGTGCAGAGTAAATACCAGGTGCTCCACCTAAAATGGGTACGCAAATACCAGAGTCATCTGCAATAGCAGGTTTACCTGAAATTCGGCTTGCATGACGCGCTTTAATAATCGCATTTTCAATAAAGCTCAAACCATCTTCAATTGCATCTTCAATATTGAGTTTTCCTTGAGGAATCACTTCAACAGGTAAATCCAACTCAGTAAACATCTTTTCAAATTCAGCAATTTTACCTTTGTTATTGCTTGCAAGTACTAATGTTCCTTGGGATAACCAGTTTTGTGCTGCCATGATCAAACTCGAATTTTTAAAAAGTACTTTATCTTAGTGCATTTGTGCTCGAAGGGTCTATGACTCAGTTTTATTTTCTAGTTTAAGAAAATTCAAATTATTGGAAAGTGTGGTTTTTTTCACAAATTATTTATATTTATTTAACTGGTTTTGTTAGTGCAACTTTTTTTGTTATTGATCTAAAAATAGATTACACAAGCAATTTCAGGTTGTTAAAATCAAATTTAAGCCTAAGAAATTTATGGATAAATTATGCTCAGCATGGCACAGTCTTATGTGGTAGGGATCGCAGAATGTCTGTTAATTGAACTCGCATGTGATGAATGTGCTTCGGAAGAAGAAATTTGTTTAAAAACGGGTGCAATTGTTGAAATGATTCTAAGCGATGAAGAACGTTATTGTTTGATCCAAAAGTTAGAAGAACGAAATCAGAATTATGCGGATAATCAAAATTTTCAGATTATTATCGAAAATATAACTAAGAGTTAAATAACTACATTATCCTTATCAATTAAATAAAGCACCTGAAGGTGCTTTATTTTTTTAAGCTCTATGATCTAAACGACAGAGATTTCATATCCAGTTTTTTTGGGATCAACTAAAATTTTGGCATGTAGCTCGGGATCACGAAGTGCAGAAAATGCATGTGTAACGCCCTCTAAGCCAACAATGCCTGTAATGAGTGGCGAACAATCAATTTTACCTTCTGCAATCATATGTAATGAATCTCGGAATTCTAATGGGGTATAACCCAAGACAAACTGCATTTCGATTTCTTTATTGATTGCAAGAGCAGGCTCAATACGATCGCTTTGCATGCAGACGCCAACGACAACAATTTTTGAAAATAATGGTGCACCATCAATAATATGTTGCAAGATACCTGGAACACCGACACATTCAAAAATAACAGGTCGTTTCGGTAAAGCGCCGAGTTTATCCGCGACACGCCATGCATGCCACCAAGGTACACCTGTCGCTTGAATTTTATTAAAAATACCTAAACCATAATTGAGTGCTTCAGCTGCATTTCCCAATAATCCAAGTTCTTTCCAATTTTCAAATGGTGAATTATTTGCAGGATTAATCAGAATATCTGCACCACATTGTTGAGCTAATCTTCTTCGATTTTCAGAGAAATCACTCGCAATAATTTTTTTTACCCCCGCAGCTTTGAGCATGAGGATAATACCTAAGCCAACAGGACCGCAGCCAATCACAATGGCAGGTTCATTGGTTTTTATACGACTGCGTCGAACAGCATGTAGTGCGACAGCCATAGGTTCAGTCATAGTGGCGTTGTCAGCATCTAAGCCATTGGGGACTTCAAACATTAGGCTAGATTGAACTAAAACTTGTTCTGCATACCCCCCTGATGCATTGGGTGAAAGCCCTGTAGACTGATACCCTAAATGATCAATATGTAAAAGTGGCATGGCGCAGACGAGCGAATCAATTTTAAATTTTCGGCGAGTTTTTGGACCATAATCAACAATTTTTCCGCAGAACTCATGACCCATAACAAATTTATCAGTATTTTTAGCGATGCCTTGGAATCCCACTTGAGTCGCTAAATTATGCATATGGTCGCAGTTGTGTTGCATATGTAAATCACTACCACACACTCCACAGCGAATTACATCCAGTAAAACTTGCCCTTTTAAGGGAACAAGCTCTGTGATGTTTTCAATGCTCAATTCCGCGTTATGACATACAACAGCTTTCATATCCTTATCCTTTATTTTTATGTCAGTATTTTTAGAATGGCAGTTATTTTTAAATAAAAATATGACCCAAGTAGAGTAAATAGTCTTTTAAAAGATAAAAGTGTTGTTGTGTTCAATGTAGAAAAATAATTTTAATGGCATGACTTAAAATCCGTCTCGAATGATGATTTTAATCAAAAGTTTATTTTAATAAGGCAATAAAAAAGCACCTTTCGGTGCTTTTTTAGGACTGGATAGAAGTGTGAATGCCCTGTAAAGGTTCAGCTTATTGTGCCTGAATCCATTTATCTGCACGATCACGTGCAGTACGCATTTGTTCAGGTGTCAAGTTTGCTGCCAAAGCAGTTTTCTTGGTTTCAGACATGTTAATGACTTTATTATCAAGCATGCCATCACGTGTTGAAAGCTCATACCATTGGTATGCACCCATGTAATTTTTCTTTTGCTCTTCCATCATCGCAAGGTTGAAGCTTGCACGGTTATCACCATGACTTGCTGCTTTTTCAAGATATTGACGACCTTGCGCTTCATTTTTAGAAACACCATCACCATCAATATACATACGACCCACATTTAGCTGTGCTGCCGTAATACCTTGATCAGCGGCAGACTTAAACAAGCTAAAAGCTTGCTTACTGTCTTTGGCAACGCCATTGCCTGTTTGATGACGAACAGCTAAAAAAAACTGCGCAGCAGGTTGCCCAGCTTTTGCGGCTTTTTGTAGGTCAACCACATTCATATGAGAATATTGTGCTGCCATTGCTGATGTTGATTTTTGTGGCGGAATATAGTCCGCATGGGCTTGAAAACTAAGCAGCCCAAAAAATAATGTACTGCCTACTAAAAGCTTCTTCATAGAGCGCTCACTCGATAGATTGCGACTTCGCCAAACAAATTCGGGAGATGTTTACTGAGTAAACTCCCTTGTTGGTTCCCATTTACAGCGAGTCGGTTAATAATATTTATATGATTTTCTGCACAGAGTGCTTCAAAGTCACGGAAGGTGCATAAGTGGATATTTGGTGTATTGTACCACATATACGGTAATGCTTCAGAAACAGGCATTTTCCCTTTCAAGGCAAGGAAAGAACGAGTCTTCCAATACGCAAAGTTCGGAAAGGTAATAATGGCTTGTTTCCCCACTCGCACCATGTCACGCAAAAGCACATCAGGTGCATCTACAGCTTGCAAAGCCTGTGCCATAACCACGTAATCAAACGATTGGTCAGCAAAACGACCTAAACCTAAATTTAGATCTTGTTGGATAATATTTAACCCTCGACTGACCGCAATTGCAATCTTTTCCTGATCAATTTCGAGTCCGTATGCCTGAATTTGATGTTTTTTGCTCATTTGTGACAGTAATTCGCCATCACCACAACCTAAATCGAGCACACTTGAGCCGGGTTTAATCCATTTTTCGGAGAGTTGTTGATCAATACGCATTACACTGTCTCCTGAGGTGTTGCTTCTAAGTGTTTCTGTCCACCCAAGAAGGCACGAAGTGTTTTGACATAGAGTGGGATGGGGAATAAGAAGGAATCATGTCCTTGTTCTGCATCTACATCTAAATAACTCACAGGTTTATGACTAGTAATGAGTGCATCAACAATTTCTTGTGAACGTTGTGGAGTAAAGCGCCAATCGGTTGTGAATGACACCACCAAAAAACGACATTTTGTATTCGACATGGCTTTTGTTAATGACAGTTCATATTCACGGGCTGGATCGAAATAATCCAAGGCTTTGGTCATAATTAAATAAGTATTGGCATCAAAGTTACGGCTGAACTGCTCACCTTGATAACGCAAATAGCTTTCGACTTGGAATTCCACATCAAAACCATACATAAATTTGCCTGATTTTAAATCACGACCAAATTTTTGTTTCATGGCTTCTTCAGATAAGTAGGTAATGTGACCAACCATACGTGCCAAAATTAATCCACGTTTCGGGTAACTATCTTGTTCTAAATAACGTCCGTTGTGAAAATCAGGATCAGACAAAATTGACTGACGAGCGACCTCGTTAAAGGCAATATTTTGTGCAGAAAGTTTTGGTGCAGAAGCAATAATCACACAGTTTTTTAAGCGGTCAGGATAATCCACAGACCATTGTAATGCTTGCATGCCCCCCAATGAACCGCCAATCACTGAATACCAAACATCAATACCTAAACGGTCTGATAGCATGGCTTGAGTTTTGACCCAATCACGCACGGTGACGAGTGGAAAATCGGGACCATAAGGTCGATTGTCATTTTCAGGATTTGGAGAAGTTGGCCCTGTAGAGCCGCTACATCCACCAATATTATTTAGTGCTACGACAAAAAACTCAGATGTATCAATGGCTTTTCCTGGTCCAATACAAGCATCCCACCAACCTGGTTTTTTATCATCTTCATGATGATAACCTGCGGCATGGTGATGCCCTGAAAGAGCATGACAGATCAAAATTGCATTGGATTTATCCGCATTGAGCTCGCCATAGGTTTCTACCATAATTTCAAAACGTGGCAGAACTCTGCCACATTCGAGTGCCAACGGCGCTTCAAATTGGAATTTTTGCGGGGTAACAATACCCACAGAATCTGCTGGAAAAGACACGGAGATAATTCGCCTTAAATGTATTGGAGGTCATGGACTTATTTGCCCTAAATGCAAAGAAAGGATACCACTTGGGGCATCCTTTCTAAAGTCATTTAACTGATATTACTTATATAGATCCTGCTTATACCGCAGCAGCCACTTGATCTTTTTTAAGTAATCCTTGATCAATTAAACGATTGGTTGCAGCAATAATCGCATCAATAGATGAGGTGACAATATTGTCATGTACACCCGCGCCAAATGCAGATTTACCTGCACCTTGAACTTGAAGCTCAATCAATGCCAAGGCTTTTGCATTTGCACCTGAACTGATACTTCGTTCTTCATAGTTCACCACATCAATTGGCAATTGAAGAGCATTTAAAATAGCAGAGATTGGACCATTACCTTCACCACGTAAATGTTGAATTTCACCATTCACAACTACATCAAGTTCAATGACCTGACTGCCATTTTCATCTGACAATTTATAGTTTTTCGTTGAATAATGTGCATCTTTGGCTGCAACATAAGTATTTGTGAACAAGTCCCATATTTGTTTTGCAGTGACTTCGACACCTTCATCATCTGCAACTTGCTGAACCACTTGAGAGAATTCAACTTGTAAGCGACGTGGTAATACTACGTTGTAGTTCGCTTCTAACAAATAAGCGATACCACCTTTACCTGATTGTGAGTTGACACGAATGACTGCATCATAATCACGGCCTAAATCACGTGGGTCGATTGGTAAGTAAGGCATATCCCAAATTTCTTCATTTTTTTGGAACTCAAAACCTTTCTTAATCGCATCTTGGTGCGAACCTGAGAATGCGGTAAAGACCAAGTCACCCGCATACGGATGACGAGGGTGTACAGGCAAACCTGTGCATTCTTCAACAGTGGCAATGATTTCGTTAATGTTTGAGAAGTCTAATTCAGGAGCAACGCCTTGGGTATACATGTTCAAGGCAATAGCCGCAACGTCTACATTACCAGTACGTTCGCCATTTCCAAACACACAACCTTCTACACGGTCAGCACCGGCCATGATTGCTAATTCAGACGCTGCGATACCGCAACCACGGTCATTATGGCAATGTACAGAAATGATCACACCATCACGGCGTTGTAAATTACGGTGCATCCACTCAATTTGGTCTGCATATACATGAGGACCTGAAACTTCAACGGTAGCAGGTAAGTTCAAAATCACTTTATTGTCCGCTGATGCTTCCCAAATTTCAGTCACAGCATCACAAACATCTTTAGCCACTTCTAGTTCTGTTGCAGAAAAACATTCAGGGCTATATTGGAAAATAAAATCTGTTTCGGGCTGCTTCGCTGCATACTCTTTGACTTTAGTTGCTGCATTGATTGCTAATTGTTTCGCGCCATTAGCATCAACATTCAATACTTTCTTACGGAAAGTTGGAGAGTTTGAGTTGTAGATATGCACAATGGCACGTTTTGCACCTTGTAAAGATTCAAAAGTACGTGCAATCAAGTGATCACGTGCTTGAACTAAAACTTCAATATATACGTCTTCAGGAATATGATTTTCTTCAATTAATTTACGCGTGAAGTCGAAGTCCACTTGTGATGCAGAAGGAAAACCAATTTCAATATGTTTAAAACCAATTTTTACCAACATTTGGAACATTTTAAATTTTTGTTCGATGTTCATTGGCTCAAAAATCGCTTGGTTACCATCACGAAGGTCGGTACTCATCCAAATTGGCGCTTTATTAATTTCATTGTTTGGCCATTGACGGTCAGGCAAGTCCACACGTTGATACATGCGACGGTATTTTTTACTTGGATCAGCCAACATCATGAGGAACTCCTTGTGCAGTTTTGGTTGCTCGCTTTTGGGATAATAAAGGCAACGCACTACAAATATAGATTGTGTCTATTCTATCGATTTACAAGTACTTTTTCTGAACATATCGCCTAAAGTGGCATAATATTTTCAGTCTGATGACCGCACAATCGTTCGTTCAACAGTCTTGTAAGTGGGTATCTGTTATTTTTTATTCTAGGATAGTTTTCTCGAAAATAATTTCCTTAATTGCATGGATGTTTTTAAATTTCGGGAAAATATTCTGAATAATTTATAATTTTAAGAAAAATAATTCATATTTATAAGTTTTGTGTATTTGATTTTCGAAAAAATCAGTTTATTACCGATTTATTTAGATATGATTTTTAGATTTGAACAGCAGTAAATAGATGAAAAGAGCTTCATCTATTTTACGCTAGTATATTCGTTTTAAAATTTCACAATCAATGATCAAAATGGGACGTTTTATCTTTCTCTATTTTGATGTTTTAGATTTAAAGCTCAGCCCACTTCCGCATTAAATTATGATACATGCTCGTTAACTTAATCACTTCTTGATGGGTATCACCTAACTGCATACGTAATTTTTGAATAGTTTGATCTAAGTCAAAAAGCATATGGCGTTCGGCATCATCTCGAATCATACTTTGTACCCAAAAAAATGAAGCAACGCGACAACCAGAAGTAATTGCGGTGACTTCATGTAAGCTGGTAGAAGGGTAGAGAATCATATCGCCTGCAGGTAATTTGACTTCGTGATAGCCATAAGTATCTTCAATTACCAACTCTCCGCCTTCGTATTCATCCGGTTCACTAAGAAAAACAGTACAAGATAAATCAGTTCTTAGGCGTTCTTTTGTTCCCCGAATTCGACGAATTGAGTTGTCAACATGAAAACCAAAACTTTCGTTATTTTCATAACGATTGAATAGGGGAGGAATAATATCAAGCGGAATTGCAGCAGACAGAAATAAAGGATGTTCACCCAAAGATTCTAAAATAATGTTACTTAAATGATGCGTCAGTGGGTGATCTTCAGAAAGTTGTTGATTCTGTTTAACTGTCGCAGAGAGTGTTCCCGCTGTGACTTTCCCATTGACCCATTCGATTTTGTCCATTTCTGTTCGGAAGTATTGAACTTGTTCTTTGCTGAGTACCGTTGGAATATGGTGAATCATGACAACCTCGCTGAATAATGAGCGGAATAAAAATAGCCCCTGTAGACAGAGGCTATTTTACATTAAAACCTATAATGTATTTTAAAGGCATAAAATAATTATGGGTTTATTTAAACTTAGTACTTAAAGTTTACAGAAAGTACTGCACTGCGACCTTCAGCCTCTGTTGCATAGTGTGATGCATAAGCTTTAGTGAAATAGCGTTTGTCAGAAAGGTTGTTTACATTTAACTGTAAATCAACATTTTTGTTTACGTTATAACGAGCCATTGCATCGTAACGTGCATAACCAGGTGCATATTTGGTATTTGCCGCATCGCCATAGACTTTATCCATGCCCAATACGCCAGCACCAACAGTTAACTGTGGGAGTACTTGGTAGGTTGTCCAAAGTGTTGCAGAGTTTTTTGCCACGTTTTGTACTTGATTACCATTATTCGGGCTTGGTTGGTAATTTGGTGCTGTCGCTGAGCCAGTATTTACAAATCCAGCATCAACAATTTCACTGTCTAAATATGTATAGCCAGCTGATACTGCCCATTTTTCAGTAATATTCCCGTTAATGCCAAGTTCAAAGCCATCAACTTTTGTTTCACCAATATTTTGTGTGTTGCCAGAGCTATCAGTTGCACGAGTATTTTCTTTTTCTGTACGGAAAATTGCAGCTGTTAGGTTTAACTTTTTCTCAAGTAGATCCCATTTAGTCCCAATTTCATAAGTTTTAACTTCTTCAGGATCTAAATTGTTAAGTGTTGCACTGATTGCTTCAGAGCCATCACCTAAGTCAACCCCAACAGGGTTTGCAGATGTTGCATAGCTCGCATAAATAGAACCATTTTCTACTGGTTTAAATGTGATACCAGCTTGGTAGTTAAAAAAGTCTTGATCATTTGAAACTTTTACGCCAGTCGCATTGGTTTCCATTTCAGTTTCAAACTTGTCCCAACGAACGCCTAAGTCCAATAACCATTTAGGTGTTATTTCGATGTTATCTAAAATGTATACAGATGTGTTTTCAGACGTTGTCGTCGTCGTTGCTTTTAATGCCGAAATACTTCCTAACCAAGGATCTTTTGAATTTGGATTGAAAGCTGAAGTACACCAATATTCACTGCTTATAGCAGTTTGACCTTTACAACCACCAGATGCCCCTACACCACCTCCAGTTTGACCTTTTGAGTTGGTAACATTGTAGCTTCCTTTATCAGAGTCAGTTTTACTGTATTCTGCACCAGTGTTAAAACTATGTTTGAATGCACCTGTATTAAACTTACCAGTCAACGCCAATTGATCTGTAAATGTATCTGTATCACTAATACGAGAATTTACACGACGCCATACTTGGTCTGTTACAAGATTCTTTTTAGAATCGTCTGGTTGAGTCCAAACATAATCATTTTTAGAATTGTTATAAACAGCTGTGTTCGTAATTGTTAAAGAATCTGTAATATCATGTTCAAGTTTAATCGTACCACTTTGGTTTTCTTGTTTTTGGAAATCACGGTCTAACCAACCATAGTAAATACCTTGTTTAGCATCTAAAGGTTTACCTGTTGCTGTTTTAGCTGAAGCATCCCAATAAGGTACACCTGAATCTGGTGTATCGTCAGATTTTAAATAGTAATAACCTAAAGTTGCACGTGTTGGTGTATCTAGACCAAATGTAATGCTTGGTGCAATACCAGCACGTTTGTACTCAGCACCGTCAGATTGACCCGCTTTTTCATTGTGATGACCCATTACAGCTACACGAGCAGCAATACCATTACCAAAATCTTTATTGCCATCTAAAGTAATACGTTGATAATTGTCTGTACCTGAACCTACAGAACCTTCTAAAGAGTCACCTTTTTTAGCAACTTTAGAAATCATGTTGATACTACCGCCTGATGTTCCAGCACCGCCAAGGGCAGAGGCAGAACCTTTGGTAACTTCAACTTGTTCAATAGCAAACATTTCACGGTTTTGAGAAGTTGCATTGCGTACGCCATCGACATACATTGAACTTTCAGAGTTATAACCACGAATAAATGGACGGTCGCCATTTGGGTTGCCACCTTCACCAGCACCTAAAGTAATACCTGGTACAGTACGAAGTGCATCACTAAGTGTAGTGACTTGTGTATCTTCTAAAAGCTGTTTAGAAATTACTGATACAGATTTTGGTGTGTCGAGTAAAGGTGCTACAAATTTTGAATTTGCAGATTTTTCTACTTTAAAGCTGTCCTGTGCTGCTGCTTGAACTTCAATTGTTGGCAGTTTTTTTTGGCTATCTTCCTGAGCCATTGCTGTTGACGCCATCACTGAAAGTGATGATGCGATTGCAGTGGTGATAATTTTTTTACGCGATTTGATAAATGACATTGAGTAACTCACAAAGAGTAGTGCAAATTTGTATGCGAATAATAATGATTCTTATTTTATATTGCATCTTTTTAGAATTGGAATTGTCGATTCTCAAATAGTAAGAAAAAGGAAAAATTAATGAAATAATGTAACATAATGTTTTAAGTTAATGATTATTTGTAATTAAATAAAAACCCTAACAAAGTAGGGTTTTTATTTAATTGGCTTTAATTTATTTTAAAAGTCATAAGATATTGATAACCAGTAGTTTCGACCTGGTAAATAAGTTCCAGACATACCTGAACCAATGACCATATAATCATAATAAGATGCAGGATCACCATTTGCATCTGTATAGCTACCATTTTTGGTAAAGTCTTTATCTAACAAGTTATTTACAGCACCTGTAATACGGACATTATCAGAAAGTGAGTAATTTGCACCTAAATTAAATAAGTTATACCCGTTCAGTTTATTGCCTGTTGCTTTATAAATTAATGCAGCATCACCTGAGGTTTGCTCAGTATTGTAGCGTTTACGTTCTGACTTATATTCGTGTTGCAACCAAACATCCATAGCAGGGTTGATGTGCCATGTCGATGTCATGTTAAAGGCATTTTTAGGTACATTACTTAAATATGAACCTTTATTTTCACCCTTTGTAAATTCAGATTCCATATAAGTGTATGCAGCTTTAATATCCCATTCAGGAATAATTTGATACTTTAAGCTCAGCTCAATACCTTTGGTTTCTGCTTCATCTGCATTGATGCTTTGTGAGAATGTATCTTGGGTGATGTGGGAACCATAGCTTACACAACCAGGTCTATTCGGGTTTGTAGTAAATGAACAGTTTAAAAGTTCTGGACCATCTGTAATCAGGTTGTCAATTTTATTGAAGAAGGCTGTAGTGGTGAGGTCTAAATTGCCGTTGTTGTAGTTAAAGCCCAATTCATAGTTCAATGACTCTTCAGGCTTTAAGTCTGGTGAGCCAATTTGGAAGTTTGCACCCTGACCACTGACACCAATTACACCGTCATGTAATGCTTTTGGTGAAGGCGCTTTATAACCTGTGCTGACACCACCTTTGAATGTCCAAGCATCAGACGCATTCCAAACCAAATAGCCTCGTGGACTGAATTGACCGCCGAAACCAGAGTGATCTTCATAACGTCCACCAAAAGTGAATGCTAAATTTTCACGTAAACGCCATTCATCTTCTGCATAAAAAGAGTAGGAATCTTTATCAAATTCTGCACCAATACCTGCTAAATCATCTGCAACTTTAGCTTTTTTATATTCAGCACCCACCGTTAATATATGGTTCGCAATTGGGGCAATAATATGTGTATCAGCAACTAGATCGGTATTTTTCAAATTACGATCAGAACCTGCATAAGCATTTTGTGCAAATGTACCAGTTGGAATGGTTCGGCCTTTGGTTTCGGTTTCAGTTTGACTCACATAAGTGGACCATTTACCAAAACTGTAATCACCATCATGTCCTAAAGAGTATTGTTCACGGTTAAACTCTAACTCATCTTTATAACCACGAGCACGGCTTGGCGTATCTTGAGTTCCTAGACGGTCACCATCGTTACTATAAGTTTGGCTTGATTGAAAAGCATCAACCCAAAAGCTATTTTGGTCATTGAGTTTAAAGCTTAACTTTCCACCTAGATCATAGATATCTGCTTCAGATGGACGAGGATCACGACCTGATGTACCTGGAATACGTTCTGATTTTTGGCGATCTAAGAAGCTACCACGAAGTTGTAGACCTAAAATATTATTGATAAGTGGGCCATTGAGCACAAAGCTGGTTTTCCATGAGTCAGCTTCTTCTTTGCTTTCCATGTCATTACCACTGAGTGTGACATTACCTGTCCACTCATCGGTCACTTTTTTAGTAATGATGTTGATAACACCACCCATCGCTTCTGATCCATAACGAGTCGCCATTGGACCACGAATCACTTCAATTCGTTCAATCGCCGCTAAAGGAGGTAAAAAGCCGTTTGATGATTCACCAAAACCATTAGGTGTAACATCATCAGAGGTCGTTTGACGACGACCATCAATCAAAATTAGGCTGTATTTATTATCTAAGCCACGCATTTTGATATTTAAACCAGAAGTTTTCCCAATACCGTCACGGATATCAATACCTGGAATATCTGAGAGTAGGTCTGAAATGCTGGTTGCATTTTTCTTTTCAATGTCATCCTTCGTCACAATACTAATACTGGCTGGCGCATTTTTAATATCTTGTTCAAACCCCGAAGCGGAAACAACAATCGTGTCTAATTTACGTAAAGAATCAGGTTGAGATGTGGTCTCTGCAAATGCAGATGTTGTGGTTATTCCAAGCAAGGCAATGGAAAGCGGACGAAGGTTGAACTTACTCATAAAAGAATTCCGTAATGGACGAGATAAATAAAATTTTGAAAAATAACAACATAAAATTGTAGACTAATACTAATGAGAATTTTTATCATTTTCAATTGAAATGTTATATTGTTATAAAAAAGATGACGAAGTCATTAGATATTGATAGATAAGTAAATGATGAAGTTTGAGTGCTTTAAATCTTTCGCTTTGTATATCGTTCATTGTTGTCATATAATATGACACTTTAAAAATTGCAATTACTATTTCTATATCGAGGAAGCCATGCAAGTAACTTCTGAAGCGGTTTCGGGCGTTGCCCGTCGTTTAACTGTATCTGTACCGACGAGCCGTGTGAACGAGCAATTTGAAGCTCGTTTGAAACGTAGTGCCAAAACTGTAAAGATCAACGGCTTCCGTCCAGGTAAAGTGCCTTTGAACGTTGTTCGTCGTGAATATGGCGCAAGCATCTATCAAGAAGTTGTGAACGATGTAATTCGTGACACAGTATTCGAAGCGATTCAACAAGAAAAAATCAATGCTGTAGGCATGCCAAACATTGATAAAGTTGAAAACAAAGAAGATGCTTTAGTTTTTGAAGCAACTGTTGAAGTTTATCCAGAAGTTGACGTAAAGTTTGACGGTTTAGAAGTTGAACGTAAATCAACTGAAATCAACGATAAAGATGTTGATACTATGCTTGAAAACCTACAGAAGCAACGCGCTTCTTGGGCTGAAACAAAAGGCATGGCGAAAAAAGACATGCAAGTAACTTTCGATTTCGAAGGTACACTTGATGGCGAGAAATTTGAAGGCGGTTCTGCTGAAGACTTCAAACTTGTATTAGGTTCAGGTCGTATGATCCCTGGCTTCGAAGATGGCATCATCGGTATGAAGAAAGGCGAAGAGAAAGTGATTGATGTAACTTTCCCTGAAGACTATCAAGCTGAAAACCTTGCAGGTAAAGCAGCTCAGTTCAAAATTACTGTGAAGCTTGTTGAAAAACAAAAACTTCCAGAAATTGATGCTGAATTCCTTAAAATCTTCGGTTTAACTGAAGAAGAAGGCGTAGAAAAATTAAAAGCTGACGTTCGTAAAAATATGGAACGTGAAGTGAAAAATGGTCTACGTAACCAAGTGAAGAGCGCAACTTTTGATGCACTTGTAGCTGCTAATGAAGTTGAAATTCCAGCATCTATGCTTGCTCAAGAAATTGACCGTCAACGTCAACAAATGATTCAGCAGTTCACTCAGCAGTTTGGTGCTCAAGGTGCGCAAGCATTTGACAGCAGCATGCTTCCTGATGACTTGTTCAAAGAACAAGCTGAAAAATCAGTTAAACTAGGCATTCTTGTAAGCAAATTATTGGCTGATGCTAAACTTGAAGTTGATCCAGCTCGTGTTGAAGCATATATCGATGATATGGCTTCTTCTTACGAAGATCCAACTGAAGTGATTGAATACTTTAAAAATGACAAGCAACAACGTGCGCAAATTGAAGGCGTTGTACTTGAAGATCAAGTTGTAGATCACATTCTTGCTTCTGCAAAAGTGACTGAAACACCTGTATCTTACGAAGAATTATTGAAAGAACAGCAAGCTCGCCAACAAGGCTAAGCTTCTGTAATTGAAAAAAAGGCGCTTCATGCGCCTTTTTTTATGCTGTATCAATTGTGTTAATCAACCTGAAATTAAAATGCTGATGTAAAAAATATCTAATATTTAATGGTGAATATTTTGCAATTTCAGTAATTATCCCTCATATTGTCATTATGAGTGAAGTAACAAAAATTCAGGAATAAATAAAGTATGTATGTTTCATCAATTGAAAACGCTTTAGTGCCAATGGTCGTAGAACAGTCTTCACGTGGTGAGCGTTCTTTCGACATTTTTTCACGTCTTTTACGTGAACGCGTGATTTTTTTAACAGGTGAAGTTGAAGACAATATGGCGAATTTAATTGTCGCACAAATGTTGTTTCTTGAAGCTGAAAACCCTGAAAAAGACATTCACCTTTATATTAACTCACCAGGTGGTTCCGTGACTGCAGGCATGGCGATTTACGATACTATGCAGTTTATTAAGCCCGATGTTGTGACGTATTGTATGGGTCAAGCCGCTTCAATGGGTGCTTTCCTATTGAATGCTGGTGCAAAAGGCAAACGTTATTGCTTAGAAAATGCACGTGTAATGATCCATCAACCGCTTGGTGGTTTCCGTGGTCAGGCATCTGATATTGAAATTCATGCCCGTGAAATTTTGTTCATCAAAGAGCGTTTAAACCGTTTAATGGCAGAACATAGTGGTCAAGATTTTGAAAAAGTGGCACGTGATACAGATCGTGATAATTTTATGACCGCTGAACAGGCAAAAGAATATGGTCTAGTCGACCAAGTTCTTTCAAAACGCCCGCAGCTATAAATTATTTGTAGGCGATTATTTATAAAGATTCAAAATTTGGAGTAAAAATGTCCGATCATCCTCAGGGACAAAAACATTGTTCATTTTGCGGAAAAACGCAGTCGGAAGTTGGAAAACTGATCGCAGGCGAAGACGCATACATTTGTAATGAGTGTGTCGATGTTTGCCTTGACCTCGTTCAGACTAGTCAACAAGTTGAAACAGGTGATTGGGCAAATCGTCCATTACCAAAGCCACATGAGATTCGTGCGGCGCTCGATCAATACGTGATTGGTCAAGATCTTGCGAAAAAGACATTATCTGTTGCGGTTTATAACCATTATAAACGTTTAAAAGTATCTCAAACGGGGCATAAGCCTGAAGATGGTGTTGAAATTGCAAAAAGTAATATTTTACTGATTGGGCCAACAGGTTCGGGTAAAACATTACTTGCACAAACACTTGCACGCTTGCTTGATGTGCCTTTTGCCATGGCAGATGCAACGACATTAACCGAAGCAGGTTACGTTGGTGAAGATGTTGAAAACATTGTACAAAAGCTTTTGCAAAAAGCTGATTATGATGTGGAAAAAGCTCAGAAAGGGATTATCTATATCGATGAAATCGACAAGATTACCCGTAAATCTGAGAATCCATCGATTACACGTGATGTGTCAGGTGAAGGTGTACAGCAAGCTTTGCTGAAAATGATCGAAGGTACGGTTGCTTCAATTCCACCACAAGGTGGGCGTAAGCATCCGCAACAAGAATTTATTCAAATTGATACTTCAAACATTCTGTTTATCTGTGGTGGTGCATTCTCAGGTCTTGAGCGTGTGGTACAACAGCGTCAGGAAAAAGGTGGCATTGGTTTTACAGCTGATGTGAAGAGCAAAGATGATACGAAAAAAGTCTCTGAATTGTTCAGTCAAGTTGAAGCAGCCGATTTGGTTAAATTTGGTTTAATTCCTGAATTTATTGGTCGTTTGCCTGTACTTGCAACACTTGAAGAGCTAGATGAAGAAGCGTTGATGCAAATTTTAACAGAGCCGAAAAATGCTTTAACGCGTCAATATCAGTATTTATTTGAAATGGAAAATGTTGATCTGTTGTTTGAAGATTCTGCATTACGTGCCGTTGCAAAACGTGCACTTGAGCGAAATACAGGCGCACGTGGTCTACGTTCTATTTTAGAAAATATTTTGCTTGAAACGATGTATGATTTACCAACACGTACAGATGTAGGTACGGTGGTGATTAATGAAGCTGTGATTAATGATAAAGCAGCACCGATTTATTTACCTGAACGTCAACCGAAAAAAGACAAACCGTCTGAAACCAAAGTTGATTTGAAAGTGATTGAAAGTAAGTCTGCTTAAAGGATTTCAATGCTTTAAGTTGCAATTCATCTGAAACGTGTAAAAAGCTTGGCTTTTTACACGTTTTTTTATGTTTAAAATGACATTGAAATGTTAAGCTCAATATGGAAAATAGTACTTTTAGATAACGAAAATAAAAAATACGCGGTGAGGGATAATCATGCGTTACTTAGGTTTAATGCTTTTAGTGGGTTGTGGGCTGAGTGCTTGTCAAAGCCATAAAACCGTAGAAAAGCAGCAACTACAAACAGGTCAGGTAGTTTCTACACTCGATCAAATTGATTATGAAAAAGAAGATTCTTTGGTTTCATCTAAACTCGATCAATACAAAGTTGGTAAATTTTCTGTAGGTTCTTGGGTTAATCAGGCACCAGGTCAATATTTCAAGTTGGTTAAACCACAAAATCCACAAGCTGCTGTGGTGTATTTTTATCGACCTGATAGTAAATGGAATCGGCAAGAGATTATTGCGACGAATTTCTTTTTGAATGGAAAACGTATTCCAAGCCTTATCAGTAATCATTATTATTGGGTTGAGTTAGCAGAGGGTGATTATAAGCTGAGTATGAGTCGTCCTTTGACCGTGGTTCATTTTCAAAAACCAAAATCTGCTTATTTTTCTGTCAAAGCAGGGCAACAATATTTTGTAAAATATGAAGAAGAACAGTTCCGTGGTGGACCAAATGGTGATGCGAGTCTGCTTAGAGTGGGACCGCTTATGCAGATGCCAACGCGTCAGGGTTTGAAAGAAATTGGTATGACTCAACTTAAAACGCCAGGACTCAATTTTGTCGGTGAGTTGGATAGCCAAGGGGAATTGGTTAAGGGTTCTGAAAAGATTGATAGTGGTAAATATCATGCAAGTGATGATGTACATACGACGGTACCATTTAAGCTTTGGAATCCATTGACTTGGTAAGTCGACTTATCATGAATTAGATCAGTTGCGGTGATTTTTCACGTTGAAAAACAGAGTGTATATTACGCTCTGTTTTGCATTTAAGTTTTTTGACTATTGAGCTGCTTTTTGTAAGGCTTTAATTTTCTGCTGAATATCTTTAAAGTCTGCTTCTGTTGCCTGCATATTTTTCGTAAGGCGACTGTTAATGATTTTCATTGATTCCTGTGTCGCAAGCGGTGCTTTTGCTAAAATGGATTGTCCCATAGGGCTTGAGTAAAAGTTAATTTGTGCCTGAACTTCTTCAGCACTGTATACGTCTTTATAAATTTTCTGATAAATCGGCTGCATTTGTTCCCAAGCAATACTTTTTAGACTTTGCTGATACAGTTTGTCTGATAGTTCATTGGCAACAATTTGTTCTTGAGGGGAAAGTTTTTCATACCCCACAACGGCTTGAATCGTAAGATAGGCTTGCTGATCGAGTTGGGGACGAATTTGTTGAATTGTATTTTGCATCAATTGATTTAAATTCATAACTTTAAATAACTGCTGAATTTGTTGATCGCTTGCAGGTGCTGCAAAACTAAATGGACTCATCAAAAAAATTGACCCAATTAAAAGCGGTTTTAAAAATTTCATTACAAGATGATTTTCCATGAGTATATAAGTATTTGGGTGTATTTTTAAATGCGTCATTTTTCAGCAGAATTTAAATTATTCTGTTGCTGTTAATGGCTGAATAATTGCCATTAGCTTAGTTTTAAAGGCTTCTTGGTATTCGAGTGTTGTCATGGACTGTTCTGATAATTGTGCTGTTTGAGTGTGAATTTCAGACATGACTTTGTTGGTTTTTTTATTAATAATTTGTCCCATTGGTGTGCTTAAAAAGGAAATATAGGCTTGGAGTTCTTCTTCGGTATAAGTCTTCTTAAAGGTTTCTTTAAACATTTGTATAAATTTAGGATTGTGAATAATTTGTTGATGCAGATCAGACAGTAAGGCACTGACCTGTAAAGCAGCATTCTGCGCATCAATATTCAGCGTTTTTGTCGCAGTGACCTGTTTAATCAGATCTTCAGCCTGTTGATCAAAATAGGGTTGCATGTCATGGGCAGATTGATCAAGTAACGTATTAAGCTCCGACAGTTGAATTAATTTGGTGACACTCTCTTCAGTTGCGGGAGAGGCGTAACATGCCATATTAAAACCACTAAAAGTCATCAAAAGTAAAACAGGTAAATATTGGAAGGAATACATTTTTATTCTCATTATTGTAAAAATAAAAAAAGCACTCTAATCATAGAGTGCTTTTTCATCAGAATTCAAGTTGAATCTGAAAATAATTAGAGATTATTTTGCAGCAGCATCAACTACATCAATCTTACCAATTTTCGCTTGCCAAATTTTTGGTGCAGTGGCATGAACAGAAGTACCATTCACATCAACAGCGACAGAAACAGGCATATCTTCAACTACAAATTTGTAGATGGCTTCCATCCCTAAGTCTGCAAAGGCAACAACTTCTGCTTGGCGAACAGCTTTAGATACAAGGTAAGCCGCGCCACCTACAGCCATTAAGTAAGTCGATTTGTTGTCTTTAATCGCTTCAATTGCTGTTGGACCACGTTCAGCTTTACCAATCATGCCGAACATACCTGTTGCTTCAAGCACTTGGCGTGTGAATTTATCCATACGTGTTGCAGTTGTAGGGCCTGCAGGACCAACCACTTCATCATTAATTGGATCAACTGGACCCACGTAGTAAATAAATTTACCTTTAAGATCTACAGGAAGTTCTTCGCCATTGTCGAGCATTTCACACATGCGTTTATGCGCAGCATCACGACCTGTATAAATTGTACCGTTTAAAAGTAAAGTATCACCAGGCTGCCATGAATTCATTTCTTCTTGCGTGATGTTATCTAAATCAACACGTTTAGAAGATGAAGAATCCCAAGTTACTTCTGGGTAATCAGATAATTTAGGTGCTTGAATGTGCGCAATGCCAGAACCATCTAATGTGAAGTGTGCATGACGAGTTGCCGCACAGTTTGGAATCATACCAACAGGTTTACCCGCAGCATGACATGGGTAATCTTTGATTTTAATATCAAGAACAGTCGTTAAACCACCAAGACCTTGAGCACCAATACCAAGAGCATTCACTTTTTCGAAGATTTCCATACGGAGTTCTTCAATTTTGTTTTCAGGTCCACGACGAAGAAGTTCGTCCATGTTAATTTCTTCCATGAGCGATTCTTTTGCAAGCATCATGGCTTTTTCAGCAGTACCACCAATCCCGATACCAAGCATACCTGGTGGACACCAACCTGCACCCATTGTTGGAACAGTTTTGAGTACCCAATCTACGATTGAATCAGAAGGGTTTAACATGGCAAGTTTAGATTTATTTTCTGAACCACCACCCTTAGCCGCAACAGTAATATCGACCTTATTACCTGGAACGAGTTTATAGTGAATTACAGCAGGGGTGTTATCTTTGGTATTTTTACGACCAAAAGCAGGATCAGCTAAAACAGATGCACGAAGTACGTTAGAGTTTTCTAAATAACCTTGGCGTACACCTTCGTTAATTGCATCATCTAGGCTTAAGGTTAAATCAAATTTAACGTCTAAGCCCACATCAACAAATACGTTGACAATACCGGTATCTTGGCAGATTGGACGATGTCCTTCTGCACACATACGAGAGTTAATTAAGATTTGTGCAATCGCATCTTTGGCAGCTTTGTTTTCTTCACGGTCATACGCACGACTCATTGCTTGAATAAAGTCTTGTGGATGGTAGTAAGAAATAAATTGAAGCGCATCCTTAACTGATGTGATCAAGTCATCTTGCTTGATAATAGTAGTCATACAAATATCTCTTGAGCGGGCTGATAGCTAGCGGGCTAAATTATAAGATAAAATGCAATTGTTTTGGGGCTTTTGAGTGAGCTTTGGGCGAAAGTTTAATGGTTTGTTGAATGAGTTTTGTCTGCGATGGGTTTTTATATTGACATCTGAATTGTGACAATATGACTGTAATATTTTATGAAAATGATATGGAATTATGGCATAAACCACATATTTTTATTATAAATTATTGAAAATAAATGATATTGTGTTTTTTTGGATATTTTACTATTGTCATAAATTTGTCATATAACTTTCACATAATAGTTTCATCAAAAATTGAGATGTGAAATATGACAATTTCAAGCATCCTAATGGTTGTAGGCTTTAGTGTTTATATTGCTGCAACTTGGATCTACGGTCAGAAAGAAGATCAAGCCTAACGCTTTATCTTCTTTTTTTATGTCTGATAGTTTTGCATATTTCTCTAATATTAAAAAACCACCTAATTTTTCAATTAGATGGTTTTTCTCAAAAACTAAAGCGTTTAAATCGTAGATTTACGCTTCTTGTTGCTCAGACTGAATCGCAGTTAAAGCGATGGTAAAGACAATATCATCGACTAAAGCACCACGAGATAGATCATTTACAGGTTTATTTAAACCTTGTAACATAGGTCCAACACTCACGACATTGGCAGAACGCTGAACGGCTTTATAAGTGGTATTGCCTGTATTTAAATCAGGGAAAATGAACACGTTCGCACGACCCGCAACTTGAGAATCAGGTGCTTTAGAGCGTCCAACACTTTCAACGGACGCTGCATCGTATTGAAGTGGGCCATCAATGAGTAAATCAGGGCGACGTTGTTTTGCAATTTCAGTGGCTTTGGCAACTTTCTCAACATCTGCACCTGTACCTGATGTACCCGTCGAGTAAGAAATCATTGCAATACGAGGGTCTATCCCAAAAGCTTTAGCAGAATCTGCAGATTGAATTGCAATTTCAGCCAATTGTTCAGCATCTGGATCTGGATTGATAGCACAATCTGCATAGACCAAGACTTCATCTGGCAACAACATAAAAAATAATGATGATACGAGTGAATAATTCGGTGCAGTCTTAATCAGTTGGAATGCTGGACGAACCGTATTTGCAGTGGTATGAACTGCACCTGAAACCAAGCCATCGACCTGATTGAGGGCCAACATCATTGTGCCAAGTACAACGGTATCTTGTAGTTGTTCACGTGCTTGAGCTTCGTCTAACTTACCTTTACGCATCTCGACCATTTGTGCAACGTAGTTTTCACGAATTAGATCAGGATCAATAATTTCTAAATCAAATGGAAGCTCGATATTACGGGCTTTAGCAATTTCAAGTACAGCTTCAGGTTTTGCAAGCAATACACATTGTGCAATACCACGAGATTGGCAAATCGCTGCCGCTTGAATGGTGCGTGGCTCATCACCTTCAGGTAAAACAACCCGTTTTTTAGCCGCAATCGATTTTTGTACCAATTCATGGCGGAATGCAGAAGGAGATAAGCGCGGTTTATAATCGCCATTCAAAACTTGAATCAACCATTCTTGGTTAATGTGGCTTGATACAAAACGGGTCACTTGATCAGCACGTTCAGTATCATCAACAGGAATTTCATTACTGAGATTTGCAAGTTGCTCTGCTGTGGCAAAAGTACTGAGTGGTGTATGTAAAATTGGCAGACCATTTTTAATTGCAGACTGGCAGAAATCTAAAACTTGAGTATTTGGTGCATGATGTTCAGTCAATACTAAACCAGCAAGTGGAACGCCATTATTGGTGGCTTGGCTACTTGCGAGTAATACATCAATGCGGTCAGATGCACTGATAATCAGCTCGCCTGCAATAAATTTGTGTAGCTCATGTTCAATGTTCGATGCAATTAAACTGCTGTGTAAAACTCGGCGTTGTTTTGCTTTACCTTCATTGATCCAAGTGGCTTGTAATTGGGCTGCCAAATCAGAGAGACGTGGGACACTGAGCGTATCGCTAAAAGGAACTAAGCCAATGACGGGTAATTGCTCTGAACCGAGTTGTGGGCAAGTTTTTTGCAATTCAGCAGTAAATTTTACCGTGTCACTAATCAGTCTTAAATTCGGATCAATCGTTACAGGAATTTGTGCTGAATCTTCAGGTAGACCACGGGTACGCATGAAGAGTACGCCAACATTTCGTGCAGCAGATGAACCGCCAAAGTTACGTACTTGTGATTCAACTTTTTCAGCTGTGTGTGCAGGGCGATTAATATCAGCATTGCTGACAAAAATCACTTTTGCATCGAGGGCTTGCGCAAGTGATACATTTAAATCACTTGCAAATGTATCACGCGCTGTTGGCACTAAGCCTTCAACAATAATAATGTCATGTGCTTTAGCAATTTGACGATGTAGGCTGACGGCTTCTTCAAGTAACTCATCAACTTCATTGGTATTCAATGCTTGAGTGATTTTACTGTAAGCAATAGGCTCTACAGTTTTAGCATTTGAAATATGACGATAAAGTGCAGTAGTACGATCGGGTTGTGTATTTGCTTCTTGTGAAAAAGGTTTTAAAAAACCTGCTTTAACACCTTGGCACTCAAGGGCATAAACTAAACCTAAACATGCCGATGTAAGACCCACACCTTCGCCAGTAGGAACCAATAAAATTGTTTTCATAAGCTGCTCTTAAAACGGAAAAGCTAAAATTAAAATAATCAATAAATCAAAAGGTAATACAGCATAAGGCAAAGCGACTGTTAAACAGTCGCTGCTCCAGATTCAGACTTTTTTATTGCCTGTTGTACCTCATGGTTAACAACATGCTCAGTTTCTTTTGCAATACGACCTTCTTCATCCGTTGGCACAACCCAAATTTGTGGACCTGTTCCTGTATCAATACGACCTTCAGTACCACGTTTTAAACCATCATTGTTTTCTTTGCTGAGGTTAAAACCAAAGTGTGGTAGGTAAGACATTGTTTTTTCACGAATATATGCTGAATTTTCACCAATGCCACCAGTAAAGAATAAGCCATCAATACGTGGTAAGCCACAACTAAGTGCTGCTAATGATTTTGCGAGGCGGTAGCAAAACACTTCAATCGCAAGGCTCGCATCTTCATTGCCTTGTTCAGAAGCTTCAATCAATGTACGCATGTCATTCGATAAATCAGAAAGACCTAACAACCCCGATTGGCTGTTGAGCATTTTATCAATTTTATAAATATCCCAACCCAAATTACTTGCAAGGAAGCTGTGAATACTTGGATCGACATCACCACTACGTGTACCCATCACTACGCCTTCAAGCGGTGTAAGACCCATAGAAGTATCAACACTTTGACCATTCCAAATGGCACAAGTCGAGCTACCATTACCTAAATGTGCTGTTAACCAACCACCTTGCTTGAAGCTACCTGCAAGCTCTGAACCGCGTTCAGATACATAAGCATGGCTTGTTCCATGAAAACCATAACGACGTACATTATGTTGTGTATATAAGAACTTTGGTAATGCATAACGGTAAGCATGCGATGGCATAGTTTGATGAAATGCGGTATCAAACACAGCCACTTGTGGTAACTCTGGGAATAGACGCATAGTTGCATCAATACCAACTAAGTGGGCAGGATTGTGAAGTGGTGCCAGTGGCGTTGCTTCACGAATACGTTCTACAATTTCAGGTGTCAATAATTCTGCCTTGGTCAATGTACCTCCGTGTACAACACGATGACCAATGGCTTGTGGTTTATATTGAGCAAGACGAGAAAGGATGGTTTCCAAGGCTTTTTCGTGGTCAGCATGTGGAATAGACAATTCCAACGGCTGATTCCCAGCAGTCACTCCTTTAATACGCGCCTCAGCAGAACCTAAGTTTTCTGCAAGTCCAAAAATACGATCTTCACGACGCTCTGAAACAAGCGCATATTTGATTGAAGAAGAACCGCAGTTAATTACTAATACTGATGTAGACACGTTTTATTACCCGAAATTGTAATTTGAAGTAGTCATCTTGTTGATCCATTGCTCTTTTTATTGATGCAATCTAGATCGTGTTTATGTTGTACCATGCGTTGTTTTTATAGCCTAGATAGACTTTAGGTGATTAGACTTAAGCATTATCGACTGCTGAATTATTAATACTTAAAATTTATCAGTTAATTGTTTAAAATTATCAATACTTTAACATTTAAAAATGATAAGCATTTACTTTCTTGTAGGGTTTTAGTGAAAACCCAATACCTAAACGAATTAAATATTGGGTAACTTTTAATTATATTTCAATGCTTAGCGGTTTATTGACGAATTTGTCCATCACCTAAAACGATCCACTTTTGTGACGTTAAACCTTCGAGTCCAACAGGTCCACGCGCATGAATTTTGTCTGTTGAAATACCAATTTCAGCACCTAAACCATATTCAAAACCGTCAGCAAAGCGAGTAGATGCATTGACCATAACAGAGCTTGAATCGACACGAGTCAAAAACTGACGTGCAAGGCTAAAGTTCTCAGTGATAATCGAGTCAGTATGGTGTGACCCATATTTGTTGATGTGCTGAATTGCTTCTTCTATGCCTGAAACAACTTTTACCGCAAGAATTGGTCCAAGATATTCTTCGTACCAATCTTCTTCACTCGCAGGTTTAACTGCAGCTCCTAAGATTTTTTGTACATCACGGCAACCACGGAGTTCCACTTGCTTTTCTGCATACAGTTCAGCAATGCGTGGTAAAAATTCCTCGGCAATTTTTTCGTCGACAAGGAGTGTTTCCATTGCATTACATACACCGTAACGATGTGTTTTAGCATTCAAAGCAATCGGTAGTGCTTTTTGCAAATCGGCTTGAGCTTCAACATAAACGTGACAGTTGCCATCTAAATGCTTAATTACAGGAATGGTTGCTTCATTGGTAATACGTTCAATCAGTCCTTTACCACCACGAGGCACAATCACATCCACATATTCAGACAATGTGATGAGTTGACCTACGGCAGCACGGTCAGGTGTATTAATCACTTGTACGCAGTTTTCAGGTAAACCTGAAACTTTTAATCCGTGTTGAATTGCAGTAGCAATTGCTTGGTTTGAATTTAAAGCTTCAGAACCACCACGTAAAATAATCGCATTGGCAGATTTGAGCGCAAGTGATGCCGCCTCAAGCGTGACGTTTGGACGTGATTCATAAATCATGCCAACAACACCTAAAGGAACGCGCATTTTACCAATTTGAATACCGCTTGGGCGGTAAGCCAAATCTGTAATTTCACCAATTGGATCAATCAGGCTAATCACATCTTTTAAGCCTTGTAGCATATCTTTAAAACGTTTGGGGTTCAGTTCAAGGCGATCAAGTAAGGCACTATCCAAGTTGTTTGTAAGCGCTTTTTCCATGTCTATTTTGTTGGCAGCGAGAATTTGCGGTTCATTCGCTTCCAAAGCAGTATAAATGGCAGATAATGCGTTATTTTTTACAAGTGTAGTTGCAGCAGCCAGCACACTTGCTGCCTGACGGGCTTGTTGACCTACAGTTTGCATATACTGTTCAATTGAATCTTGCATAGCCTTATATTTGATCGCTGAAAATATCTCTTTGATAGTAGCAGTGCGACTATAAACAATCTATGCCTATTCGGGAAGAAATGCGGAGTGGGTCAAATTTTGTAACGCTTTTTTTGCCAATATGACCGTTTTAATTGGATGAGCGGTCAATATAGTGATTGCTAAGAAATCTGACATCTGTATAGAATGAAAGCATATAGGATATTGATGACATATAAATTTTCGATATTTTTTGATCATTGGAAGAACAACTTAACTTGCAAAATAAAAAAATAAAGCAGGGATGGAGGTAGGAAATGAATTCCATTATCCAGATGGATCCAGAATTACATCAAAACTTCACAGGTTTTGGGTTTTTTGACATCTATCATAAGGGGAGTTTTAAGCAACCGGCACGAACTACGTGGATTGATGGTTGGAAAATCGAGTACATGGCAATTGCCGATCCAAGCACAATTCATAATACACCCATTGTGATTATTGGTGGAGCATTCCAAAATTTTAGCTCTTATAAATATTGTGTAGAACAATTTTTTGAAAGTGGTCCTGTCATCTTAATTGATTTACCTTCGATGGGTTCAAATCAGCAAATTACCAATGTCGACAGTGGTTTATCGGCAGGGACTCTAGAGTTGCCTGACTTATCTCGCATGCTCGGGCAGTGGTTAGATATTGTTGGCGTAAATAAAGTTGATGTTGTAGGGATTTCACTCGGCTCAGTGATTGCATCATTTTTTGCACAACAGCATTCAGAGCTTGTGGAAAAAATGATTTTGATGGGGGTGATGCAAGAAACCCGCAAAAGTTGGCGCATGTTACTTGAAGAGTCTTTAATGCTGATGAAAGAGCAGCGTATGGATGAATTCGGTCAAGCGGTGATTCTATATTTGGTCAATCATGCCAAACTCGATAAAACGCGTATGTCACCGACTGCAAAACGACTTTTCTTTAAGCAAATGGCTGAGTTCTCGGCAACTGAACAAGAACGTTATGAAATTAACTGCACACGTTTACTTCGGTTGAGTCAAGTGCCTGTACCACAGGTCAATACTTTGGTGGCGTGTGGTCAGTACGACAGCTTTACATTGCCATATGAAAATGCAAAATTTGCACTACAATGTCCCGATGTTCAATTTGCCATGATTGCTAATGCCGATCATGTACCACAACTACAGCGTCGCAAAGAAACCATGACCTTATTTACCACCTATTTGAAAGGTGAGTCGATTCAAGGCTTAGATGGCATTATTAATTTGACTCGTGATCAAATGGAAAATATGGATCGCCGTGGTGAAGAGCGTATTCAAGTTCTACAACCAGAAAGCAAACTGACCCATCGTCATTTGTCGGATGTGATAGATGTAAATATTGTGGATATGAACTACTTTGGTGTGCTTTTACAGCTTGATCAAAAAGAATATGTTGAACAACATCCACGCGATTTAGCCTTGCATTTGAGTGATAAAGATGGTGAGTTTAGTATTGAATGTTTGATTTTTGATTGCTCTGCACAAGGTGTACGTGCTTTGTTTAAACATGGTAGTTTTGAAGTGGCAGATCGTTTACTTCGTTATATCCAAGCGCAGAAACAAGATGTAATGCTAGAACTAGATGTTGTTTTCTAATCTTTAAATTTTATATTTATTGAAAAGTTAATATAAAGCCCTCATTTGAGGGCTTTATATTTTTAAAATATTAACTTAAAGATCGTTAACTCATCGGGTTGGGGTGCTGGGCGTGAATCATCCATACCAAATCACCTGCATGTTGATCTTTCATGATTTCAGGATGTTCATCTATGGTCGTAGTAGTTTGTGTTCGGTCATCAAAATAAAATGTAGGTTGAATGACATCAACTGTATTAAAACCTGCCGTATAGAAAAATGAGCGAGCTTCATCAGGGGAAATGAAGTGGAATGTGAATGCGCTGCGAGAAATCACTTTGAGTAGTTTACTACTACTCCAAATGACTTTTGCTAAACGATTTTTGACTGGTTCAGGATAAATATCGGTCAGGTAATGTAAGGCTTTAAAGCCTTTGCCATAATGAGCAATCGATTGAATGAGTTGTTGCAATAATGGCTTAGTGAAGTAATTGATTAATCCCTCACTAATGACAACTAAAGGGCGGTTCTGATCAAAAACTTTAAATGCATTTTCGAAATCAGGGGTAAATAAATCGACGGATAAAAGATCGGGGCTTGTTGGATCGATTTGTTTTAAAGCCTGTTGTTTTTCCTGTGCCATATCGGGCAAATCAAGTTCACGATAATCAATATCAGGGTAGTGCTGTCTAAACCACCATCCACGAGGTGAAAGTCCTGCAGCAATTTCAAGTACTTGTAAATCAGGATGTTGTTGAATGAGCATAATTAGATGATCATCTAACATTTTGTGGCGTGCTTTCAATGTCGTCCGCATACTGCCACCGACATATTTTTCTGCCCAATTTTCGATAGGATTGGCAATCATTGCTAAAGTTTTACCTTTAGACGTAGCAAGTAAAGGATGCGATATACCCATTTGATACCAAATATAGCCGGTGTAATGTGCAGTAAATGAAATATGTCGGTGTTTAGACAGTTGTGGTTCGCTCATGGTTATCCTTCACTGATGCTTTTTGTCGATCAGACTGATCGAGCTATATCATTATTATTTCAATATCTTAATCTTAAGTGTTTTAACAGTTTATGTGTAAAAAAGGAACACCGAAGTATTCCTATTCTTTTTCAATTAAAGTTAAAGTGAATTTTTGAATGCTTCAATCACGTGTTTAACAGATTGCCATTCTGTACCTAAATCTAATGTTTCACCAATTTGAATTTTAGGAATTTTGCCACGCATACGCTCTAAGCGTTCTTGATTCGGTAGTGGTAAATTTTCAATGCCTGCAAGTGCCACACAAGCCGATTCACGGTTATTACACACTAGGCCCATGTCACAGCCTGCATCTAAGGCAGCTCGAATACGTGCATCGGCATTGCCTGCTACACATGCAGCTTGCATACTTAAATCATCGGAGAATAGTACGCCATCAAATTTTAAGGTTTGACGGAGAATTTTCTGAATCCAAAAAGGTGAGAAACCAGCAGGGTTCGGGTCAACATTTTCATAAATTACATGTGCTGGCATAAGTGCATCAAGTTGTGGTTTGAGCTGAATAAAGCTTTGCATGTCTTGTGCATAAATTTCGTCATAACTGCGTGAGTCAATGGCTGCAGCAACGTGAGAGTCTGCTTTAACTGAACCATGACCAGGGAAATGTTTACCTGTTGTTGCCATACCTGCACGATGCATACCTGTCATAAAGGCTTGAGCAAGTGGAACAATATCCTGCACATTTTTGGCAAATGCACGATCGCCGATTACATCACTAATATCGTTGATGTCGAGTACTGGGGCAAAACTAAAGTCAATCCCGACAGCTAAGACTTCAATTGCCATAAGCCAACCGCATTGCTCCGCGAGTTGAATGGCTTTTTCAGGTTCAGTTAAGTAAAGTTCACCAAAATGCCCCATTGCAGGCAATAGAGTGAACCCTGTTTTTAGGCGTTGCACACGTCCGCCTTCTTGGTCAACGGCAATGAGAATCTCAGGGCGAACTTGACGCATGTGATCAGTCAAAGCCCGAACTTGTGCCAGAGATTTGATATTTCGTGTAAATAAAATCACGCCACCGACTTGCGGAGCTTGCAATAGTTCAATATCTTCTTGAGTAAGTTCTGTGCCTGCGATATCAAGCATCAATGCGCCGATCATAGGAAATCCGTAGTTGTATTTTTAAAAGGAAAACAATACCTGTATTTTGCAATGATTTGCTACATTTTGTCAGTACAGATTATGATAAAACTACACGACATAGACAGATAAAGTTGTTTAAGATTTTGAAACTGTTGAATTCAGATTAAAAAGCGACACCAAATTGGAAACTCCGAGAAGGATGCATTAACGAATTATGAAACTTCAGACAATTGCTTGCGCCGTTGCATTGGCAACCGGTGGATTATTTTTTTCACACACAATTACTCAGGCAATGGCTGAAACCACTACAGCTGTTGTTTCAGGGGTAATTCAGCCTACACAAGAACAAGCCTTAGTGACTCGTCAGCTTGCAACATTGGTCGATCGACAGCATTATTTAAATATGCGCCTTGATGCAACGACATCAGGGAAAATCCTTGATATGTATCTGGATAGCTTAGATCCTGAACATACTTTGTTCCTTGCATCAGAAGTACAAGACTATAAAAAACAGTATGGTACGACTTTGGGAGCATCGCTTAAAGCAGGAGATTTAAAAGGGCCTTATGCGATTCATGAACAATACCGTAATCGTCTAAAAGAATTTTATTCATTTATGTTGGCTGAGTTGAAAAAGCCACAAAATTTAAATCAATCCAATACATTTATTGAAACCGATCGTGAAAAATCGCCTTTCTTCAATACCAAAGCTGAGCAAGAAACGTATTGGCAGAAAATGTTGGTTTCACAGCTCATTAACTTGACGATTACCAAAGAAGAAGAGCAAGCCAAGCAAAAAGCATTAAAAGATGATCCATCTCTAGCCAATGGTCAAGATTTAACAGCATCAGAAGACTTAACACCAGTTCAAACATTGACTAAACGTTATACCCGTCAACTTGAGCGCATGGGGCGTGTGAAGAGTGATGATGTGCTTGAACGCATTTTAAACTCAATGACATTGACCTATGATCCGCACAGCAACTATTTCCCACCGCTTGATGCGATTGAGTTGAATCGTCAAACGACATTGCAACTTGAAGGGATTGGTGTATCGATTCGTCCTGAACGTGGTAATGAAGATTTCACTAAAATTGAAACCATTGTTGAAGGCGGTCCTGCAAGTAAGTCAGGGCAGGTGAAATCGGGTGATCGCATAATTGGTGTGGCGCAAGATGGCGATAAAATGGTTGATGTGATTGGCTGGCCAAGTTCTGAAATTGTCGGTTTGATTCGTGGTAAGCGTGGAACGAAAGTGGCTGTGAAGCTCCTTGGTGCAGGTGCTTCTATGAATCAGGCACGTATTGTGATGTTGACCCGTGATGTCATTCAAGAAGAAGATGCAGGTGTACGCTCTCGCACTGTTGAAGTGATCCGAGATGGTCAAAAACATAAATTTGGTGTGGTAGAAATTCCATCGTTCTATTTGAACTATCGTGCACGCCGTGCTGGGGGAGAATATCGCTCTGTTGCCGAAGATACCAATAAAGCATTGCAATCTCTAGCTAGTCAAAAAGTGGAAGGAGTGATTATTGATTTACGTAATAATCCAGGTGGTTCACTAGAAGAAGTTGCCAAAATGATTGGTCAGGTCATCAAGGAAGGACCTGTGGTGCAAATTCGCGATGGCAATGGCAATGTTAGTGTCTTTGAAGATACCGATGGCGGTGCACAAACCTATGCAGGTCCATTGGCTGTATTGATTAACTTGGCATCTGCATCGGCTAGTGAAATTTACTCGGCTGCTATCCAAGATTATGATCGTGGCGTAGTGATTGGCAGTACAACAACAGGTAAAGGAACGGCACAGGTTCAGTTAGACAGTTTGGCTTATGGTCAGGCAACGTTGACGCAGCGTAAATTTTATCGTGTGACGGGTGGTAGTACGCAAAATAAAGGGGTGATTCCTGATGTTAAACTCGTCGATATTTATGACGAAGAGTTTGGTGAGCGTAAAGCGAAAAATGCGTTGAAATGGGACACTATTCCAACAGCACCATTTAAGCGTGAAGGTCAGATTCAACCTTATGTGCCAGAGTTATCGGTATTGTCTAAACAGCGTGTAGATGCTGATGTGCAATTCCAATATCTTAATGCGCGTAAAGCGATTGCCCAAATTTCTAAAGATCAAAAGCAAGTCGTGTTAGATATTACTCAGCGTAAAAAAGACTTAATTGAACTTGAGGATAAGACTTTGCAAGCTGAAAATGCACGCCGTAAGGTGATGGGGCAGAAGCCATATCCAAACTGGGAAAGCTATCAAGCCTCTATGGATGCTTTAGCAGAATCTCGTGCAAAAATGAAAGTAGCGCAACGTCCATCATTGCCTGAAGAAGAGACTTTTGTGACTGAAGCTGCCAATGTGTTAATGGATTTAGGGCAATTACAGAAAAAACACTAAAGTATTGATTAAGTAATATTAAATAAAGGGCATATTGTGATATGCCCTTTTTTTGCCTAATGTGAAAAAAACTTGACCTTCAATGAGATAGTGCTATTTTAAGGATATTCTAAATTCTATTAAATCAGGTGAACCACACGTAGCAATGTGTTGTTTTAGGATTTTTTAAATAACTTAAATAACAATAATGGGTTCATTTTGGGAAGTACATTTGTATGATTCATATGAGTTATGATAATGATTTGGTGATAGGTTCTGCCGTTGTTGCGGTCATCGTCTGCTATATCGCTATTTCATTGGAGCAACTTATTTACAATGTAAATAGTCCAAAACAACAAAAAATTCTGATGATTGCTAGCGGTATGATCTTTGGTCTAGCTATTTGGGCGATGCATTTTGTAGGTATGTTAGCCTGCCATTTACCAGAGGGTTATTCTTTTGACCCAGGTCTAACCATATTTTCTTACGTTATTGCTGCAATCACCTCGACTTTTGCCATTTGGTTAACCACACGAAATACCTTACCTTTAGGGCGCCTTATTTTAGGTGCTGTATTTATGGGTGGTGGTATTTCAGGGATGCATTATGTCGGCATGATGGGCTTAAACGTGCCGAATGAAGATATTCATTATGATGGCTTAATTGTTTTGTTTTCAATTCTTATTGGTATTAGTGGTGCTGGTCTTTCATTCTGGTTAGCATTTAAATATAAACAAGCAATTAACCATCGTGGACTTTTAAAGTTTGCTGTTGCTTGCATGATTGCTTTTAGTATTGTAGGCATGCATTACACAGGTATGGCTGGTGTTATTTTCCATACAGTTGAGAATCCAACAGCACTTGGGTTTAATTATGACGAAGGTCAAACCATGCTACTGGTTGCAGTGATTTTTGCAACGTGTTTGACATTGATCGCTGCCTTTGCCGTTGCTGTGCTTGAGTTAAGATTAGAAGAGCGTAATCATCAGCTTTTACTTGCAAATAAAGAATTAGAAAACTTAGCATTACAAGACAATTTAACCAAGTTGCCGAACCGTTTATTTCTGATTGATTACACCAATGCGTTGTTTATGGCGCATCGTCAACTCGAAGGGGACGTAGCTTTTGTCTATATCGATATTGATCGTTTCAAGTCGGTGAATGATGCTTTTGGACATCATATAGGTGATGAGTTATTGGTGAAATTGGCACAACGATTACATCATCAACTCTTAGCAAGTCAGAAGCTGATTCGTATAGGTGGTGATGAGTTTTTACTGATTATTGAAAATACAACGCAAGCGCAGACAGAAGAAATCGCTGCTGCACTCTTACATACGGTTCAAGAAGGTTTTAAAATTTCGGGCAAAGAAATTAATATTTCTGCAAGTATTGGAATCGTACTCTATCCAAAGCACGGCAATGGTTTACAAGATTTGCTAATCAATGCTGAAGCAGCCATGATGCAATCGAAAGAACAAGGTCGGAATACCTATAGTATTTATAATGATTCTATTGATAAGCAACAGTCTAATCGTAGTCAATCGAAACTGATTAATGATTTATATCGTGCAGTAGAAGAACATCAATTTGTTTTATTTTATCAGCCCAAATTTACTGCTGATTATAAAATTTGTGGTGTTGAGGCGCTTATTCGTTGGAAGCATCCAAATTTAGGTTTACTCGCACCTAGTATGTTTATTGAAGGGGCTGAGCAAACAGGATTAATCATTCGTATGGGTTATTGGGCACTTGAACAAGCATGCTCGCAATTACATGAATGGAAAGAAAAAGGTGTTGTTTTTTCTTCAGTCGCTGTAAATTTATCGGCTATTCAGTTTGAACATAAGCAATTAATTTGCCGTCTTGAAGCGTTAATTCAAAAATATCAAATTGCACCAGGTAGCCTGATTATTGAGATTACCGAATCGACCGCAATGCATCATATTGAAACGAGTATTCAAACCTTTGAAAAATTACGTGCTTTAGGTATTCGTTTGGCTATTGATGATTTTGGAACAGGGCATTCAAGTTTCTTGTATTTGAAAGATTTACCTGTCGATGAATTGAAAATTGATCGTGAATTTATTCGTAATTTGACACCAAATTCAAAAGAAGAAATTATTTTAGAAAGTATTATTCAGCTTGCTAAACGTTTAGGATTAGTGGTCACGGCTGAAGGCGTGGAAACGGAATTGCAAGCAGAAATATTGAAGCGTTTAGGCTGTCAGCAATTGCAGGGGTATCTTTTGGGTATGCCATTGCCTGTACAGCGTTTAGAAGAAAGTTATGCTGTAGTCACTTAACTAAAAATCTTGAATTGTAATTTTTATCATTTATTCAGCATGCACAACCATAATATACAAATCATTTTGCTGATCCGAATAGATCTATGAAGTAACTAAAAGAAACTAAAAATTTTATTTGAATCTGCTTAAATTTAGAACTTAGCACTTCACATCTACAATCAGGCGAAACCAATGTAAACATGCAAATCTACTGTCTAAAAACGACCGACAAGATTTTTCGTAGCAGAGTGGAATTCTGCTACAATATCGCCAATTTTATATTTGGATCATTTTTGATCCTTAAAGCTGCGTATTCGCAGTAGGTATTATGCATGAGCTTTAAAAATGAATTAGCAACGCAAGTTGCTCAACGCCGCACCTTTGCGATTATTTCCCACCCCGATGCGGGTAAAACCACCATGACAGAAAAATTGCTGTTATGGGGTAAAGCTATTCAAGTGGCAGGAATGGTAAAAAGCCGTAAATCTGATCGTGCGGCGACTTCGGATTGGATGGAAATGGAAAAAGAGCGTGGGATCTCAATCACCACATCTGTTATGCAATTTCCATTTAAAAATCATGTAATTAACTTGCTGGACACACCGGGACACGAAGATTTTTCGGAAGATACTTACCGTACATTAACAGCGGTTGACTCTGCTTTAATGGTGATCGATGGTGCAAAAGGTGTCGAAGAACGTACCATCAAATTGATGGAAGTGTGTCGTATGCGTGACACCCCCATTATCTCTTTCGTCAACAAAATGGACCGTGAAATTCGTGAACCATTAGAGTTATTAGATGAAATTGAAAATGTTCTAAATATTCGCTGTGTACCATTAACGTGGCCACTCGGTATGGGTAAAGACTTCGCTGGTGTATATAACCTGATTGAAAACAAGCTTTATGTATATAAGGCGGGCTTTGGCTCAACTATTACCGATATTGAAATTCGTGATGGCTATGACTACCCAGACATTCGTGAGAAAGTCGGTGATTTAGCATTTGCATCATTTGAAGAATCACTTGAACTTGTACAAATGGCAAATGATCCACTTGATCATGCTGAGTTTTTAGCAGGACGTCAAACGCCTGTTTTGTTTGGTACTGCACTTGGTAATTTTGCCGTTGATCATGTGTTAAATGCATTTATTCAATGGGCACCTGAACCGAAAGCTCATCCAACACATGAACGTATTGTTGATGCCAAAGAAGAAGGTTTTTCAGGTTTTGTCTTTAAAATTCAGGCAAATATGGATCCGAAACATCGTGACCGTATTGCATTTATGCGTATCTGTTCAGGTAAGTATGAAAAAGGCTTGAAAATGAATCATGTACGCTTAGGTAAAGATGTGCGTATTAGCGATGCATTGACATTCCTTGCGGGTGAGCGTGAGCAGCTTGAAGAAGCGTGGCCGGGTGATATCATTGGTTTACATAACCACGGTACCATTCAAATTGGTGATACGTTTACATCAGGTGAAAAGTTACATTTCACAGGTATTCCACACTTTGCCCCTGAAATGTTCCGCCGTGTACGTCTCAAAGATCCTTTGAAATCTAAACAATTACAAAAAGGTTTGAAAGAGTTATCTGAAGAAGGTGCAACGCAGGTGTTCATGCCACAAATCAACAATGATTTGATTGTAGGTGCAGTGGGTGTGCTACAGTTTGATGTTGTTGCGTATCGTCTAAAAGAAGAATACAAAGTTGATTGTATTTATGAGCCTGTAAGCATTAATACAGTACGTTGGGTTTCTTGTGATGATGAAAAGAAATTTAACGAATTCAAGAAAAAAGCCCATGACCAATTATCTTTAGATGGTGGTGGTCATTTGACGTATCTTGCACCAAGTCGTGTAAATTTACAGTTAATGCAAGAGCGTTATCCTGATATTCAATTCCGTTCAACTCGTGAACACTAATTTGTTCTAAAACGGTATTGAATATGGGTAATAAAAACAGCTTCTTTGAGAAGCTGTTTTTATTTGAAAATAAATGTTTTATTTATGGATAAAGGTACTGCTATGCATATATCAGGAAAAGGACTCATACTTATTAGCACATTATTGTTAGTGGCGTGTGATTCGAAACAAGATAAATCAAAAAAAAATTCGCAAGAACAAGCCGTGTCAGAGCCTATACAAGTTGAAAATCCTGATGTGTTGCCGTATTTGGATATGCAAGAAACGAAAGCGGATTATGCATTGCCATTTTGTGAAAAGAAAAACTGTATTGAAATTGAAATTCAAACGATTAAAACTCAAGATACTTGGTTAAATAAATGGATTGAAACACATCAGGCATGGGTTATTCAAAATCAAGTGGGTTTAAATCAAGAAATGACGCTACAACAAGCGGTAAATGCTTATATTAAAAAATCAGATGCTTGGGAAGCTGAATTTCCAAAAAATAAAGCCTATGAGTTGCACATGCAGACGCGTATTGCATCACAGCGTAATCAGTATGTGTTATTACAGGTTTCAGTTGATACGAAACAAGCAGAAGTATCAGTTAAAGCACGCCAATATTTATATGTGGCAGATCGTAAACTTAAGAAAAATTTAACGATTTTAGATGTGATTCAACCCCAAAAACAAAGTGCATTAAATAACTTAATTCAGCAAAAGTATCAAGAGTGGCTTGATCAACAAGATATGTTAGTGAAGAAGTCTGCACCCAAAAAACTCTTTTGGGGGCAGTCGGATTGGTTCTTTGATGGGGAGGGTATCGGGCTACATTATCGTGCGGGCGAAATTAGTGAAGATGCGCCACAATTTGATATTTACCTCGATAAAGCACAGACACAGCAAATGTTAAAACCTGATGTTTTCCAAAAAATGTTTTAAGCAATCAATGTGCTATTGATAGCATGAAGCATACAAAACTCAATTGAAAGCAAGGTCATATACAGGATAGGCTTATAGAAGTAAAACGCTCTGTAAGATTCTGAAGGTTGGTAATGTTGATGAAAAAAAATGCTTTAGCTGTGGCAATAATGATGTCTGCATTTGCTATAACTGCTTGTCAGCCGAAAGCTGAAAAAAAGTCAGAGCCTGTTGAGCAGACAGCATCGGCAGTGCAGGATACAACTTTAAAATTACAAGGCGAAACTCAAAAAGTGCCTGTCATATTGCCTGAATGTAATGGAAATCGTTGCCCCGAATTTAGTATTGATCGTTTACAGACCAATCAGGTTTTTGTTGATCAACAGATTGATCAGGCAATTTTACAGAATCTTGAGCGTATGCTCGATATTGGTAAATTAAAACAAGACATTCGAGCAGAAAAAGATAAACAAAGTGCAATATCAGAAGTTGCAACATCGGCGAGTGACGTTGTTACGAATGTGACACCGGTGCAACAAATGGCAATAGAGATTAAACCCTATATCACTGCATTTTCAGGACTTGATAAAGAGTTAAAAACATTGGGTGCAAGTAGTCAAATTACCTTATCCATTAGCCCCAAAATTCTTAATGCAGAGGGTGCATTGGTAACAGTTGTTTTAAATACAAGTAGTTATATGGGTGGAGCACACGGTTCATCATCACAAACGTATTATAACTTTGATTTAAAAACCCAAAAATTAGTCGCACTCAACGATCTGGTACAATCAGGTCAAAAAGTACAGTTGGAAAAATTAGCTTATGAGGCATTTAAAAAATGGGTAAGAGATTCGCAACTTTCGACTAATCTGGAAGAATACGAGCAAGTGTGGAAATTTAAACTCAGCGATAATTATTATTTAGGAAAAAATGGTCTTATTCTTCAATATGGTGAATATGAGATTGGTCCTTATGTTGCAGGATTGCCACGTTTAGAAATTCCATATACTCAACTGAATAAAGTTTTGAAAAAAGAGTATTTACCTGAAAATGTAAATACTGATCAGCAAAAAGCTGCTTCTACAGTGATGCCGAATAAAGATAAAAGTGAATAGTGCAATTAAACTCTTCGATACACATACTCATTTTGATGTGCCTGATTTTGATCATGATCGGGTACAACTCGCACATCAAGCAAAAGCTGTAGGTGTTGAAGGCTTGGTTTTAATTGGATTTTTACATTCACGTTTTACTGATCTGATTGAAACTCAGCATTTTTTAAATCAATTGGAAAATGCACCGAAAAGTTATCTTGCTCCAGGTCTGCATCCTTTTTTCATCGATCAGCATGAAACTCATTTTTTACATGATTTAGAACAAATTTTAAGAACTGAAGATTGCGTTGCTGTAGGTGAAATTGGTTTGGATACCTTTAAAAAAGAACATAAGCAAGCTGAAGTATTTCAAAAGCAACAAGACTTTTTTTCCACACAATTAGAATTGGCACAGCGGTTTGAAAAGCCTGTTTTATTACATATTTTACGTTCTCATGCCGATGCGATAAAAATATTAAAAAAGCATAAATTTCAACATGGAGGCATCGCTCATGCATTTAGTGGTGGTGTACAAGAAGCAAAAGCTCTGATTGCTATGGGTTTTAAAATAGGTGTAACAGGGCAAATTACCAATCCGAATGCGAAGAAACTACATAGCGTTGTTCAAGAAATAGGTCTAGAACATCTGGTTTTAGAAACAGATTGCCCCGATATGACACCCTTGTGCTGTCAAACTTCACATGAGCGTAGAACTCGTAATACGCCTGTTAACTTGCCTTATGTTTTGGATGGTTTGGCTCAGGTACTAGATATGCCGTGTGAAAAGTTGGCAGAGCATCTTTGGCTAAATACAATGCAAGCATTACGGTTAGAAAATGATTAGATTTAAAATAAAATAGAATATTAAAGAGAGGTTAAAATGTTTAAATCTCGTCATTTTTCTTATTTGACTGGTCTACTTTTTTTTGTATTTTCGATAGCTACTCACGCACAGCCACAAGAAAAAATTTTAAAAAAAAATACACTCAATGCTCAGCAAAAAGTGCAGTTTTGTCGACAGTTTGAATCATTCTGTGTCAATGGAAAAGTCAGTAATTTGTTTCAGGTCGAAGGTCAAAAAAATCAATTTTATGTGATTGATGAATTAAGACTTGCGCATATTGATCTGCAAAATAATAATTTTAATTTATTAGAAATATGGGATTTTTCGACTTATCAACCACGCACTCAAAGCGCGCGTTGGGCGGTGTTTGAACAGAGTGATGATAATAAACAACTATCGATTTTCCCTAAATTGTTTCCTATTAATGAAAATGACTATGCTGTTGGGATTGTTCAAAAATGGCAAGAAGGCTATTCAGGTGGTGGCATGAATGAAGAGGTGGTCGATTTTTTACAATTAAAGGTAAAAAGTCAGTATCAACAAGTATTTCAGAACATTCCTTTGTCGATGTATCGGATGATTCGAGCTTGCTTTTCTGAGGAAGATTATCAACAGAGTCGAGGAAAATGCCATGATGAATACACCCTAAATAGTCAGATTTTTTATGTAAAGCCTTATACTTGGCGAGTGAAATATCATTATCAAGCAGATTACTCACCTACGTCTGATTCAGGAACTCGACCTATTAATCAATATAAAACCTATCTTTTGAATGACAATCGTGAGGATGCTATTCAATTACCTAAAGGTTGGGATTAGCTTTATTAAAGGTGAATTTGCTAAAATAGATAAAATTTCTGTTTTGATAAGCCACAATGACTGATTTGCACCAAGATGATGAATATGACCGCCGTTTTGCAGGTGTTGCTAAAATTTATGGGGGTGAAGCATTTAATCATTATGAAAAAAGTCATGTGATGGTGATTGGAATTGGTGGCGTTGGTTCTTGGGCTGTTGAAGCGCTTGCGCGTACGGGTGTCGGTGAATTAACGTTAGTGGATATGGATTCAATTGCTGCATCGAATATCAATCGTCAATTACCTGCAATGACATCGACTTTTGGTCATGAAAAAATTGAAGTGATGGCAGAACGCTGTCATCAGATTAACCCACGTATTAAAATTAATTTAATTGAAGATTATTTGAGTGCGGAAAATATCAAAGAAATTCTTGCTGAAACACCTGATTTAATTCTCGATTGTATTGATGATGTCAAAGCGAAATTAGCGCTGATGTTACATTGCCGTTTTAATAAAATTCCGTTGATTGTGTCGGGTGGGGCCGGTGGAAAATTAGATCCGCTGAAAATTCGTGTCGCTGATTTATCAAAAACCGAACAAGACCCAATGTTAGCAAAATTACGGACGCAACTTCGTGGCATGGGTATTTGTAAAAAGCCAAAAGAAAAGTTTGGTATTACCTGTGTCTATTCAATTGATAATCCATTCTCAAGCGCAGATGTCTGTGCTAGTGCAGGATTACGTTGTGGTGGTTATGGTTCGGCAGTGGTGGTCACTTCTAGTTTTGCCATGGTGGCTGTGGCTGAAGTTCTGAAAAAGTTGGATCAGATAAAATTGAGAGAATAAGTGAAAAAATTAAATATTAAAAAAAATACAAATCCTAAAATCAGCCAAGAAGCACATGAATTGAATCAATATGCATGGATCAATGATGTGAGTGATTGGCAAGATTTAATGGGTATTTATCAACAATTAAAACAACAAGTTGCACCCAAGAAAGTGCTGTTAATTTTAGAGGATATTGGACAATGCAACTATACGTCTATGCATGCATCTATGAATGATGCGTTGTATTTTGATCCATCTGAATATATAGGGGAAGTGAATGGTCAGGATGAAGATATTCTTTATGAAAATTCTCAGCCTCTGGCAATCAAATATTATCTTGAGCAATTGTCTAAAGCTGAAAATCAGGTCGAATTTAAAAACTTGAAAGCGAAATCTAAATATTTACAAGAAGATTTCGACTTGCTCATTCAAATACACGAACACCCTGAAAAGATTTTAGACTCAGCAATTGAAACTAAGTTGGTGAATGTAGAGCTAGAATCTGAAAAATTTGTCGCTCAATTGAATGGTTATTTTTCTTGTGATTTCAATCCAATGGAAAGTTTTTCATTAATCCAATACTTGGAAAAAAACTTTGCCTTGGAATATATTGGACTAGGGGCTAGTTTATTTTTCTTTATTAAAACAGCACAATTTAATTTAATAAATAATCAGAAACTTATAGATGAATTAACTACAATTTATGGGTTTGATTCAATGATAGTGGATTTTTTAAAAAAGCATTTAATGACGCATGACTATTTGATTTTGCCGTATGTGGAGTCACTTGAAGTGTTTGAAGGATGTTTGGACTAAAAACTAAAATGGCTAATTACGAAGTGAATTAGCCATTTTATTTTTAAATCACTGTGAAATTGCTTGCTCTTTAATATAATCCTCAGTACGTTTCATTGCTTCTTTAATATTCACAATAGCATTTTCAACATCGGCAAAAGTTTTGGCGTTACCACCACTTAAAGCCTGACGCCATTTACGTGCACCTGGAAGATTTTGGAATAAACCTAAAATATGACGAGTGATAATTGAAAGAGGAGCACCTTCTTGCATACGTTTAGCAATGTATGGCAACATTTGATCCATCATTTCAAAACGATCAGGTAAATCTAAATTCCACAATTGTCCAATTTCAGCTAATAGATATGGGTTGTGGTATGCCTCACGACCAATCATTACACCATCAACATATTTTAAATGTTCTTGAGTTTCAGCAAAGGTTTTAATACCACCATTGATTTCGATGAGTAAGTTTGGCCGATCTTTTTTTAAACGATAAACATCTTCATAACGTAGTGGTGGAACATCACGGTTTTCTTTAGGCGATAAACCTTGTAGTAGGGCAATACGAGCATGCACAATAAAATTGTCACAGCCTGTTTTCGCAACAGTATCGACAAAGTGCAACATTTCTTCATAAGATTGCATGTCATCAATTCCGATACGGTGCTTCACTGTTACAGGAATATCAACTGCATTACGCATTTCGGCAATACATTCAGCCACTAATTCAGGCTCTGCCATGAGGCAAGCACCAATCTTATTATTTTGCACACGATCACTCGGGCAACCGACATTCAAATTAACTTCGTCATAACCCCAGTCTTGTGCCATTTTGGTACAAATTGCTAAGTCTTTCGGATTTGAGCCACCAAGCTGTAACACAATTGGATGTTCTTCATTGTTATAGTCTAAATGGCGATTTGCTCCACCGTAGATGATTGCACCTGTTGTGACCATTTCCGTGTAAAGAATGACGTTAGGATTAAATAAACGCGCAAAGAATCGGTAATCTTTGGTTGTCCAATCCATCATCGGCGCAACACTGATTCGTGGGGATAGTTTACTGTCAATGTTTGGAGTACTCAGCATTTTAAAATCTAACCTTTAATCAGTGTCTTGAATCTATTGAAGCTCGGGAGTGTAAATTCACAATAGTTTAAATACGATTTAATCATCGTTAATTTGGGGCGTATTTTAGCATAAATTGAACAATCGTTAATGGCGTTAAAACTTAAAGATAAAAAGAAGCCGATGCATATGCATCGGCTTCTTTCATACATCGACTAAATTGCCGAAAGTATATTTTTAAACACTAGCAAGTGCTGCATTAAACGTCGCACTCGGACGCATTATTGCATTTACTTTCGCTGTATCTACAGCGTAGTAACCACCGATATCAACAGCTTTACCTTGTACTTCTGCAAGTTCTGCAATGATCTTATCTTCATTTTCAGCCAATGCTTTTGCAAGTGGTGCAAATTTAGATTTCAATTCAGCATCTTCGTCTTGAGCAGCGAGTGCTTCGGCCCAGAATTTCGCAAGGAAGAAGTGGCTGCCACGGTTGTCTAATTCACCTGTACGGCGTGATGGTGATTTGTCGTTATCCAATAATTTACCTGTCGCTTGATCAAGGGTTTTAGCAAGCAATTTAGCATGAAGATTGTTTTCTTTAATGCCAAGCTCTTCTAAAGAAACTGCAAGCGCTAAGAATTCACCAAGTGAATCCCAACGTAAGTGGTTTTCTTCAACAAGCTGTTGTACGTGCTTAGGAGCAGAACCACCCGCACCTGTTTCATACATACCACCGCCCGCCATTAACGGAACGATTGATAACATTTTAGCAGAAGTACCCAATTCCATAATTGGGAATAAGTCTGTTAGGTAGTCACGTAAGATGTTACCTGTTACAGAAATCGTATCGAGACCACGAGCAACACGCTCAAGCGTATAACGCATTGCACGTACTTGTGACATGATTTGGATATCAAGACCAGTGGTGTCATGATCTTTCAAGTATTTTTCAACTTTCTTGATCAATTCATTTTCATGTGGACGGTATGGGTCAAGCCAGAAGATTGCAGGCATACCTGAGTTACGTGCACGAGTAACAGCAAGTTTAACCCAGTCACGAATCGGTGCATCTTTTACCTGACACATACGCCAGATGTCGCCTTCCTCAACGTTTTGCGACATCAATACTTCACCTGTTTCAAGGTCAGTAATGTTTGCAATACCTGCTGAAGAAACTTCAAAAGTCTTGTCGTGTGAACCGTATTCTTCAGCTTTTTGAGCCATTAAGCCTACGTTTGGTACTGTACCCATCGTACGTGGGTCAAAGTTACCATTCCATTTACAGAAATTGATCATTTCTTGGTAAATACGAGCAAATGTCGATTCAGGCATTACAGCTTTACAGTCGTAAGGTTTACCATCAGCACCCCACATTTTACCGCCACCACGAATCATTGCAGGCATAGAAGCATCTACAATCACATCGTTAGGTGAATGGAAGTTAGTGATGCCTTTCGCAGAATCAACCATTGCAAGTGCAGGACGATGTTCTTGGCAAGCATGTAAATCTTCGATGATTTCTTCACGTAAAGATGTCGGTAAAGTTGCGATCTTTTCATAAAGACCAGCCATACCGTTGTTTACGTTAATACCCAGTTCATCAAATAATTTACCGTGTTTTTCAAATGCATCTTTATAATAAATTTTCACACAGTGACCGAATACGATCGGGTGTGAAACTTTCATCATGGTCGCTTTAACGTGTAAAGAGAACAAAATGCCTGCTTCTTTACAATCATCAAGTTCTTTTTCATAGAAATCGCAAAGTGCTTTCTTGCTCATGAACATTGAGTCAATGATTTCGCCATCAAGTAACGCAACTTTTTCTTTAAGAACAATGGTTTCACCAGTTTGGGTGATCAATTCCATTTTTACGTTACGAGCACGGTCAAGCGTCATTGATTTTTCACCATGATAGAAGTCGCCTTCTTCCATGTGAGAAACGTGAGTTTGTGACCATTGCTTCCACTCGCTCATAGAGTGCGGGTGTTTCTTAGCATAGTTTTTAACAGCAGCAGGTGCACGACGATCTGAGTTACCTTCACGAAGTACAGGGTTTACAGCAGAGCCTAAGCATTTGCCATAACGAGCTTTAATTGCTTTTTCTTCGTCAGTCGTTGGATTCTCAGGATAGTCCGGAATCGCAAAGCCTTTAGATTGAAGCTCTTTAATACATGCAGTCAACTGAGAAACAGAAGCACTGATGTTTGGCAATTTGATGATATTTGTGTCAGGATCTTGAGTAAGACGACCAAGCTCAGCAAGGTTATTCGGTACTTTTTGCTCTTCGCTTAGGTATTCATTGAATTCTGCGAGTACACGTATAGCTACAGAAATGTCAGTTTTGACAATTTCTACGCCAGCCGGCTTAGTAAAGGTCTCAATGATCGGCAGTAGTGAGTAAGTTGCCAATAATGGCGCCTCATCGGTCAGTGTGTAAATGATAGTTGACTTTCCACCAGCCATATATAGCCCCTTGCTTTAGATTGAGTTTGAAAGAACTGAACTTTTGGTTCAGGCCTGCGAACCACTTTGCTTAATTAAAACATTTAAAATCTTGGTGCGCTTAGCACTTCAGCCAAAGCAATATCTTGTTATATTGCCATCTAGCTGAAAAAATATACACATTCGTGTTGTTCGCCAATAGCTTTATTCTACTTGAAATTTAGTCTTTTTTCGAATCGAAAGATATTTGTCAATCTCTATAGTGACAAAATGTGAAGCAAATTACGTCAGTTAAGAATTTATACTAAACGTGATGATAAAATATATTTATCAAAAGATTCATGGTTTTATCACTATAATAGTAGTAGTGGGAGTACTATTGTTATTTCGTAGATTGATAAACCAATTTTTTAGGACATGTTGGGTATCATAAAAATAAATCATCTATAGCCAAATTCTTTGCCTATTTATCTGCGATAAGTATTCAATAGCCCCTCAAAGAGCTCTTGAGTTATAAGTTGTATTCACTTATTAAATAAGCGTTTTTATGTCTTAATATAAACATCACATCTGTATAAAATTATTATGTATTGAATTAAGTTTTCTATATTTAAAAAATTATAATGCTTATTTTCATAAATATTTTTATAAATTTTACGAAAAACAAAATAATTTGTGGTGTTCATCAGCTTTTTTATGATATTTGTTAAATAATTAGTCGTTATATGTTAAAACATGCTGTAAAGTTATGTAAGTAAAGTAAAGAAACTGTAAAAGATTCAAACGTTCAATAATAATTCAAAGGTCAGTCTAAGTGAGGGCGTATGCAACTACATTTACTGGAAATAGGTGAGGCAGATCTTTTGAGTGCATGCCCAGTTGCATTGTTGTTAGGCGTTTTTACTGAAGATAATAACCTTGAGCGTTTTTTGCGTATTTCTCGAAAGATGTTAAATACGAAATATGCCATTTTAGCATTTGAAGATGAACCCTATGTTTGGTATTCAGATTCAAATGGTTTTAAAGCCTTTCATGCCAACCCCAATGCACAATTACATTCTTATTTCGATAGTGCTACGTTGATTGATTGTCATCATCATAATTATGCTTCATTTTCGCAACATATCCATGACTTGGGTGCAGAGCATCAGCGGATTGTTGGTTTTGATTTAAGCCCTAAATTGAAAGGATCCTTAGGGAAAGTAGTTTATTTTGATGATGAAAATATTGAGTTCGATACGGAAAGTGTTGCCTTAGTTGAAGATTTATCTGATGGTTTGATGAAGTGTTTAGAAATGAGCGTGGAAGCTTCAGAATTTAAAGAACTCTATGAACAACAAGCGGCGTTAAATCTAAGTAAAACTAAATTTTTTCAGATTATTGCACATGATTTGAGAGCACCTTTTCATGGTTTGCTTGGTTTCTCGGAAGTATTGGCGCAAGAGCGTGATACCTTGGATGAAGCAGGTGTACAAGATATTGCAGAATTTTTGCATGATACGGTACAGTCTACCTATAGTTTACTTGAAAGCTTATTAAATTGGGCAATGGCAGAGGGTGGGAACTTTGTTTATCATCCAATCAACTTTAAACTCAATCAGTTGGTTGATATCGTTTATGATGTTTTAAAAAGTTTCGCATATAAGAAAAATATTGAACTTAGTCACCATGTTCCTGCTGATTTGGCGGTATATGCTGATATGAATATGATGACGTCTGTAGTGCAAAATCTCGTTGCCAATGCATTGAAATTTACTCATATGGATGGTTCGGGTAAGGTAAGTATTCATGCACAACGTGTTGAAAATGGCATTGAGTTAAAAGTAACAGATTCGGGTTTGGGAATGTCAGCAACTCAGTTGGAGCATATTTTTGAACCACAAATCAAATTTAGCTTGAAGGGTACTAATGGTGAAGCAGGTACGGGTTTAGGACTTGTGCTGTGTAAGCGATTTATTGCTTTAAATCATGGTGAAATTTATGTGACTTCTAAAGAAGGCATAGGTACTGTTTTTAGCATAATTTTACCAGCAGCGGTCAATGAACATCAAACATTAGTCAAGGCTGAGGTGCATGAGCATCATTCCGTAGGTTAGTTATTTCTGCATTTTTTATGATTTAACATTCAGGAATTTTAGGGATGTATTTCATTAGCATATTTGTGCAATAAAAATAAAAAGAATATAGCGAAAATTGCCCCAATATTCACAGCAACTGATATAAATAACACTTCAATTGAAAGTACAGGTTTTTCAGATGAATACTGCACAATTGCAAAAAACATTACGTGCCAGTCAATATGCCGAACAAATATTAAATTTACATCAAAATACACTTGAGCAGGATGCTACAGTACATCCTTTTGATCAGTCGCTTTCAACTGAAAAAATTCAATTATTGATACAACAAAGCCTTGTAGGACTTCAAGATGAAGCACAGTGGATGCAAGCACTTCGAGTATTACGTGCACGTTTAATGTTTCGTTGGATTTGGCAAGATGCCAATCAACAGACGGATGTGGTGACCTTAACTCGTGAGCTTTCAGATTTTGCCGATGCGTGTATTGTCGCAGCGAAAGAATTTGCACTTATTCCATTATTGGCAAAACATGGAGAGCCCATTGGTTATAGTGGAAAAGTACAAGATTTAATAGTTATTGCGATGGGGAAACTCGGTGCACAAGAACTTAATTTATCCAGTGATATTGACCTGATTTTTGCCTTTGATGAGCAGGGAGAAACCAATGGTCGTAAATGTATAGATGTACAGCAGTTTTGTATTTTGTGGGGGCAGAAGCTAATTTACTTGCTTGACCACATTACGGCGGATGGTTTTGTTTTTCGAGTAGATATGCGTCTGCGTCCATGGGGCGATGGTTCAGCATTAGCGATCAGTCATGTCGCTTTGGAAAAATACCTCAGCCAGCATGGACGTGAATGGGAACGCTACGCGTGGATTAAAGCTCGTATTATTACGGGGGGCGCTGAGGGCGATGATTTATTGGAAATGACTCGTCCATTTGTATTTCGTAAATATGTCGATTACACCGCTTTTGAAGCCATGCGTGAAATGAAAGCGATGATTGAGCGAGAGGTTTCTCGTCGAAATATTGCTGATGATATTAAGCTCGGCGCAGGTGGAATTCGTGAAGTTGAGTTTATTGTCCAAGTTTTTCAATTGATTTATGGTGGATCAAAATTAGAACTACAAGATCGTCAATGCTTGGTTAGCTTGAAACATTTGGGTGAAGTCGGCTTGCTTGATGCTCAGGCAGTCATTGACTTAGAAGATGCTTATCTATTCTTACGCCGCGTAGAACATGCTATTCAAGCCCTTAATGATCAACAAACACAGTCTTTACCGACAGAAGATGATTTGCGCCAACGTCTGACAGATACTTTGGGTTTTGAAGATTGGGATGCATTTATTGCTTTTTTAAATGAAAAACGTGGCAAAGTCATTTATCAGTTTGAGCATTTAATTAAAGAAAAAGGCTGTGAAGCAACGGTTGAAAATTCAACTCAGCTTGAAAACCGTTTAGAGGCTATATTGGATGCGAATGCTAAAAATCTCATTCATGAATTCTGGTATGGGCATGCGATTAAAAAACTGCCTGCCAAAGCGGTACAACGTTTAAAAGAGTTTTGGCCTTATCTGATTGAAGCAATTTTACAGTCTGACAAACCACAAATTGCATTGATGCGTTTAATGCCTTTAGTGGAATCGGTTATGCGCCGCACTGTTTATTTGGTCATGTTAATTGAGAGTAAAGGGGCATTACAGCGACTTGTCAAAATGGCAACGGTAAGTCCTTGGATTTGTGAGGAACTTACGCATTATCCAGTATTACTTGATGAATTTTTGTCGATGGATTTTGAGTTGCCACAACGACGTTATTTAGAAGACTCTCTACGCCAACAACTCCTTCGCATTGAAATTGATCAAGTTGAAGATCAGATGCGTGTTTTAAGACTATTTAAAAAATCTAATGTCTTAACAGTCGCTGCAAGTGATGTTTTGGCTGAAAGCCCACTGATGAAAGTATCTGATGCATTGACTGATATTGCTGAAGTTTCAGTGATTGCAGCACTTAATTTAGCTTATCAAACTGTGGCGAAACGTCATGGTTATCCACTAGATGAAAATGGAAGACGTTGTTCGCTTGATCACTTAGCTTTTGTAGTAGCAGGCTATGGCAAGTTGGGTGGTATTGAATTGGGTTATGGTTCAGATTTGGATTTGGTCTTTATCCATGCCATGGATGAGCAAGCCGATACAGATGGCACTAAAGTCATTAGCGGTTTTGAGTTTGCTATGCGTGTGGCACAAAAATTTATGTCACTGATGACCACGCAAACGCTAGATGGTCGTGTTTATGAAATTGATACACGATTACGTCCGTCAGGTGAAGCAGGCTTACTTGTCACAAGTTTGAAAGCCTTTGAACAATATCAACTTAAAAGTGCATGGGTATGGGAGCATCAAGCTTTGGTACGTGCTCGTTCAATTGCAGGTGAATTATCGTTAAGAGAAAAGTTCGAACAATTACGTTGCCGTATTTTGACTTTACCTCGTGATGAAGAAAATGTTCGAGTCGAAGTACTGAACATGCGCCAGAAAATGAAAGACCATCTTGGTTCATCAAAAGAGCAGAAAAAAGATGGTATTTTTCATTTAAAACAGGATGCAGGTGGTATCGTTGACATTGAATTTATGGCACAGTACATGGTGTTAGCCTGGAGTGGGACGAATCAAGATCTCGCCCATTATTCCGACAATGTAAGAATCCTAGAAGATGCTGGCAAGGCCGGTTGCTTACCAAGCAGCGACGTTACAGCACTGATTCAAGCCTATTTGAGTGAACGCGCCGAGAGCCATCGTCTAGCACTTGCAAATCATAATATGCAAGTGAGTGCAGCCGACTGGCACGATACCCGAGAGGTCGTTTGTAAATTGTGGCAAAGACTAATTGATCCAACTGCGACATTCGCATTGGAAAGTGAATAATTGTGTAAAAAAATTTGGAGTGTGTGGCATGAACTTGGCTGATCGTGATGGTTTTATTTGGCAAAATGGACAAATGGTTGATTGGCGTGAAGCAAAAACTCACGTCTTAACACATACTTTACACTATAGTATGGGTGTGTTTGAGGGTGTCCGAGCTTATGAAACTCCGAATGGAACAGCGATTTTCCGTTTAAAAGAACACACTAAGCGTCTATTAAATTCTGCAAAAATCTATCAAATGAAAGTTCCGTATGATCAAGCGACATTGGAACAAGCTCAAATTGATGTTGTTCGTGAAAATAAATTAGCATCTTGCTATTTGCGTCCAATCATTTTCATTGGTTCTGAAAAATTGGGTATCGCTGCAACAGACAATACAATTCATGCAGTTGTTGCTGCTTGGAGCTGGGGTGCTTACCTTGGTGAAGAAGCAATGGCGAAGGGGATTCGTGTAAAAACGTCTTCATTTACCCATCATCATCCAAATGTGACCATGTGTAAGGCTAAAGCGTCAGGTAACTATACTTTGTCTATTCTTGCACACCAAGAAGTAGCACATTCTGGTTATGACGAAGCAATGTTACTCGATCCACAAGGTTATGTATGTCAAGGTTCGGGCGAAAACGTATTCTTAGTCCGTGATGGAGTGATTCATACGCCTGATGTTGCTGGTGGTGCGCTTGATGGTATTACCCGTCAAACAATTATTACCATTGCTAAAGACTTGGGCTATGAAGTTATTGAGCGTCGTATTACCCGTGACGAATTTTATATTGGTGATGAAGCATTCTTTACGGGTACTGCAGCTGAAGTAACGCCAATTCGTGAATATGATGATCGTCAGATTGGTGAAGGTGTTCGTGGTCCAATTACAACACAAATCCAAAAAGCATATTTTGATGCGGTTCAGGGTAAAGACCCTAAATATGCACACTGGTTAACTTACGTAAAATAAGTTCATCGGTTAAGATAAAAAGGCGAAACGTGTTTTCGCCTTTTTTTATGAGTCAAACATCAGGAAAGGATCATGCATGCATATTGTCTATGTCAGTGATGGGAAAGCCGGGCACCGTTCACAGGCAGTCGGTTTGTTTAAAGCAATGCAACGCCAATATACTGATGAGGTGACTTTTGAAGAAGTTAATATTCAAGATTTACCGATTTTTTCATTATTAATGGGAATGTTGATTAAATCTTTTCGTGGTTTTTCTAAACAACCCGATTATATTTTTGGTGTGGGCAGTCATACTCAATTGCGTGTTGTATTGCTAGGTAAAATTTATCGGCAAGCTAAAACTGTGATTTTGATGAAACCGAATTATCCATTTACTTGGTTTGATCATGTGATTATTCCAGAGCATGATGGTATTGCTGAAAATGGCAACGTGATTTTGACACAAGGGGCTTTAAATCCCATTATCAATGAGCAACGACATGTACCTAATCGAATTTTAATTGCTTTGGGCGGTTCATCTAAACGCCATCAATGGAATGAAGAAAAGGTTCTACATAGCCTGAAAAATCTTGTGGACAATAATCTTCAGGCAGAATTTATTTTAACAACTTCTCGCCGCACACCATCTGAATTTTTGACACACTTAAAACTAGAGAGCTTTGCTGAAAACTTAAATATATTTCCTGTAGAGGAAACACCGCAAGGTTGGATTTTTGAAGAAATGCAAAAAGCTGAAGCCGTTTGGGTGACAGAGGACAGCGTGTCGATGATTTTTGAAGCATTGACAGCGGGTTGTCGGGTCGGTGTGATTGAAATTGATCGTTTAAAGCAAGATCGGATTACCAAGTCGATTGATCAGATGATTGAAAAAAAAGTGATTTCTAAAACAGAAAGTAATGCAGATTTACCACAAGCACAGACTTTTAAAGAAGCAGAGCGTGTGGCAACATATCTTTTAGCAAAATAATGGATTTTCACTGTGATTTATCTACTCATTCTACTATTGGTTTTAATGATTGCATTTAGTGTTAAATATGCATGGTGGAAACCTGCTGTAGATTGGAAGCGACCACGTGTGTTGATGTATCACATGGTGCGTGAGCATATTGATGGTGCAAAATTTAATAAATTACGTGTTCAACCTGCTGCGTTTGAAAAGCAAGTAGCATGGATGAAAGCTGAAGGCTTTCATTTTGTCACCATGCAAGAGTTACAAGACAATTGGGGCAAGCATCCTGAGAAAACAGTTGCGATTACTTTTGATGATGGTTATCTCGATAATTTAGAAAATGCCTATCCAATTTTAGAAAAACATCAGGCAAAAGCAACGATTTATGTTGTCGTTGATCGTCATGATCGTGATTGGTCAACCTATAAAAAAGCCCATCATAACAGCGGTGAATTAGCACGAGAGCCGAAACTTAATGATGAGCAGGTTCATTTTTTAGCTCAAAGTGGCATTGTTGAAATTGGTTCGCATACATTAACGCACGCTAATTTAGATAAATTATCTGATGCTGAGTGTTTGGTTGAACTGCGTGATTCTAAAGCTCAATTAGAGCAACTTACCCAAAAATCGGTGATGAGTTTTGCTTATCCTTTTGGTATTTATTCACAACGTGATGTTGAGACCGCAAGGCAAGTTGGCTATAGCAATGCTGTAACGACTAAGGAAGGAATTGATGCTGATTTACCTGATTTTATGCAGTTACAACGTATTAAAATTAGTGGTAAAGATTCAATGTTTGCCGTGAAATTACGTTTAAAGTTGGGTAAACGTAATTAATTACGGCGAAAATAAATCATAATGATTTTGTATTGAACTGTGTATATTGGCATCCGTTATTGAAACAAAATGGTTATTTATATGAGCAATCAAAAAAGTAAAGTTGCAATTTTATACATTGCAACAGGACGTTATACTGTTTTCTGGGATTATTTTTATCAATCTGCGGAGCGGAATTTACTCCCTGATTGTGATAAACATTATTTTGTATTTACAGATGATCAGGAATTATTAAATACTTCAGATACGCATAACGTCTCTTATATTTTACAAAATAAATTAGGATGGCCACACGATACATTAATGCGTTTTGATATTTTTTTAGGTATTAAAGATCAATTAGAAACTTTTGATTTTATTTATTTTTTTAATGCAAATACAGAAATATTGTCGCCAATTTATGCTCAAGATCTTTTGCCTCAAGCAGATACGGAGCAATTGGCCTTTGCAATACAGCCCCATGCTTTTCATAAAAATCGAAATAAATATACCTATGACCGAAATGTTTTGTCTAAGGCAAATATCCCTTTAAATCAAGGGAAGTATTATTTTACTGGTGCATTAAATGGTGGTCGGTCACATGCATATTTAGCAATGTGCAAAGAGCTAAGTTTAAATACACATGAAGATTTGAAAAATGATCAAATTGCATTGTGGCATGATGAAAGCCATCTCAATAAATATGCACTCAATCGAAAGGATATTAAAGTTTTACATCCATATTTTACCCGTGGTGAAAAAGAGCCTTGGAAAAAAAATGCTAAAGTGATGTTCTCCGATAAAGGGCATTATCGTTTTGGTGGACATGCATATTTACGTAGTGAAACATCGCAAAAAATGAGTCAGTCAGATTGGGAACAATCAGCACATGCCAAACAGAAAGGCTTAAGCTTTAGAATGAAACAATATTTTGCATCCTTATGGATGTGAGGTGGATAGATTAGAATGGGCTAAAGTGTATTGGGTAATATTTTTTAGCTCATTAATAAATCATATTATTTTTTAGCGAATACTTTTTTGGGATGTAGAATATACAACCATAAAAGATATAAAAAATAATCGAAATGATTTAATTGAATCACAGGTGTGATTTGTAGGCTGTAGTGATTTTTATTAACGACTGACGTATCTGTATTGATATAAATCAAACCGAATTGTGAAGCAAAGCGTTCATAACGGTAGGGATATTTATTTTGTTGAATAACCGATTCAATCGCTAATGAATAGGGAACTGGACCAGTCGTATTGAGTACACCTTTACGACCAACATGATATTTCATTGGCGTATAATGCTTTATTCGATAGATAACTTGATCAATTACAGCTTTTAAAAAGGGTGAGTTTGGCTTACAAATAATATTCCATTGTTGATATTCACCATGTTTTAAATGCTTTAAATGTTTATTAATACCATAGCCTTGGTATTTTTGACCTTGTTCATTTTCCCAACCACAGATAACTAATTCATCTTGATCAGTTAATATTTCATTAAATGGCTTAGAACAAGAGCTTTTTAAATCGAGATATACACCACCTTCTTTATACATGAGTAAATATCTAAAAAAGTCAGAACGTGCAGCAGGATATTCCTTTTGAATAGACTGATAGATCGTCAGCATTTCTACATCATAATGTCGAGAAATATAGTCGACCATTATGGTTTCATCATAAAGATGATATTCCCAATCTAAATTTCTCTGACGCAGTTCAGCAATCGATTGCTTAATATTGTCAGGAATATTTGCTTCACCTTGTAAATAAATTTGATGAATGATTTTGGGAATAGCCATAAAAAGCCTTTCTTTACAGATGAAAGAGATTAAAAAATTAAATAATAGGTCGTCTAACTTGATCTAATTTTGAAAAATAAGTTTTCAGTTCATTGCTACGACTCGCCCACCATTTTTCAGGATTTCTTTTTGCAAGAATATAAAATAAAAACTCTTTGATGCTTTTTTGATTACGAGATTTTAAACTTTTCCAATAGGTTGAAAGAGCTTTTTTCTTTAGTAAATTTTGCTGAGTTTGATCTAATTCATGATCGTTTAAAAAATCATAAATGGTAAAAAACATATCATGATGTTGTTGGTTTAGGTTTTGAGAAAGACGATTATCCCCACGTTTTGTTTTGGTTTCTGCAACATCTAAAATGACAAAAACAGTCGGTGTTTTTGTGAAAAGCAGCTTTTTTGCAACAGCACCTAGCTGTAAAGCGAGTGATTCATCTTGGATGAATAACGATGCATTACATCCATTGGATTGTAACCATACTTCACGACTGCACATTACACACATTTCCATAATGTTATGTTGGATCATGTAGGTAAGTGGATTTTCTATAATTTGAGTATCCATTTTAGGATGTTGTTGCATTCCGGCTAAATCATAAATTTTTACTTTATTGCCATAAAACAAATCACAACTAGATTGTGTCATTAAATCTAAAATTTGCATTAAGCGATTGGGTGCAAGGACATCATCGGCATCCATAAAAAATAAATAATCGCCTTGAGCTGTATTTGCCCCTTGATTTAAACGGTTTGCAGGGCCTTTATTGTCTAAATTACGAATGATTTTAACTTTAGAATAGTGTTGCTCTAAATAGTTTGAATACTCAATCCACTGTGGATCGGTAGATGCATCATCAACTACGATAATTTCAAGTAATTCAACTAAATCAGGTTGTAAAGAATCAATGGTTCTCTTGAGCAAAGGACCTTTATTGAAATGAGTCAGAATGACGGAGATACATGGTGTATTCATGATGTCAGTTCACCTGTTTATATTTTAAGGTTTTGTTGAGCCATAAGAAGAACGTGTTTAAATGGCCTGTAAAACTATTTGTCGCGAGAAATTGAACTTGTACAAACTCAATATTATATTTTCTGCAAAAAAACATACGGTGATGTCCTTGATGCAATTTATCTTTTACACCCAGTCCACGACATAACATAATTGCCATAGGATGATTTTTATCATAGCCATGATCACGAAAGGATTGATCAATTTTATTGAAACGGTCTTGGCGTTGATCTTTTGGAACACCCCATTTGTTACGTTCGCTATAATTGTATGCAGTTTCTTCAGTCTTTAAATTGCGTTCTAAGTGGTTGTCAATGATATCGCTGAGGCGAATTTCATAACTTTGGAAAGAGGCATCTTGGTATTTTTTACGAATAGGTTTCAGCAGTCCTAAAACAGACAATTGAGGTGCACGTTGTTCAAAGACAATCCGAGTTGGATAATGGCTGAGCCCTTGTTTTTGAGCTTCGAGTAAAATATCTCGACCACAACCCAGTAGATCTGGGATATTTTTACTTTCTTTCCCGATCAATAGAATGACAGGATCATGATAAATGTATGCAGATGGAGCTAAAGTTGCATCATTTAAGGCGAGCAATTCTTCAATTTTAATGTGATAAATATCCGAAGAAAAACCGAGTTGACTCATACCTAATCATTAAATCTATTAAAACAAGAATCATAGACGTGTTGACCTAAAAAATCTATGTATCCTTAACAATATGAATGGTATTTAGATGATCGAAATAGTATAAAATTTTACTTTATTTAAAGATGTTCCTGAGTTCGCCGGTGAAAAAGTATTTAATCAGTATTGAAAAAGAAGGTAGCCCTCGTTTGGCGGGATTTTTTGCTCAATCAACATTTGCTCAATATCAAACTGAATTTAAAAAAATTGGTGTGCGTGGTGCAGACTTACCAACAGCAGAATATTTTAAATTGGCAGTGGCTGGGCGTAAAAAAGCATTAAGCCCTGCTGAGTTAGGATGTACTTTATCTCATGTGACAGCATTTAACGATTTTTTAGCTTCAGATGAACAATATGCATGTATTTTTGAAGACGATGCGGTTTGCCTTGATGATTTTGATCTAAATACTTTAGAAACTCAGGTGCAGGCATTGAATTTACCTGCTGAATTTTTATTAAGTATGGGTGGAATTCAGCTTAGAAGTAGTCATCGTGTGCGAGGTCATTTTTTAGATCAAAAAATCAATAATCGCTCAGTCTTAAAGTTACACCCCATTTATTTTGGGCGTTTATTTTATACCTATGCTTATATGATTGATCGGAAAATGGCGGAACTTTTACTGAGATATCATGAAATGCCAAAAGGCTGTGATCATTGGTCGCAATTACGAGATTACGATCCTAATTGCCAACTTTATGCGACATTTTTATTCAATCATCCTGAGTTGGGTGAAGAAATGGTTGGGCAAAGTTATATAGAGCAAGAACGGAAATTATTGAAAAATCATGGTGAGGCTAAAAAATCATTTTTTACTCGATTCAAAATTTCATTGTTAAAACGCATTTATAAATATGCATTAAATCGTTATAAAGTTTAAGTAATTGATATGAAAAATGATTTAATTAACCTGTTTTCAACAGATGAAGAGCAAACACGGAAACTTAAAAAGTGGCATAAACAGCCATGGCGTACTTATTATTCTTTGTTTGTTTCAAAAGAAAAACGCAAGCAACAAAAGTTACAAGCCAATTTATTACAAAAAAAACATGTCGCAAAACTGTGGAATATTTTCTTAGAACAGTATTTTCAAAACAAACTTGAATACTTTCAATTAAAGCCTAAAAAAGAATTGTTGAATCAAAAAATTATTTGGCAATATTGGGGGCAGGGATTAGAACAGGAAAAATTACCTGATTTAGTTAAGCTCTGTTTCGCATCTGTTGATGAGTATAAAGCAGATTATCAGGTGATTCGTTTAGATGAACACACTATACGAGAGTATCTAGATTTACCTGATTTTGTTTGGGAAAAAAAGAAAAATCCACAGTTTAAGCCAGCATTTTTTGCAGATTTACTTCGTTTGGCTTTGCTTGATGTTTATGGTGGAGTTTGGATTGATGCTACAATTTTACTCACTGCACCGATAGAGCAAAAGCTTTTAAGCCAAGATTTTTTTATGTTTCATAGAGATGAAACAGTACAAAATAAAGAATTTTGGCAAGAGTTCAATCAGGATTATTTTGGTTGGAATGATGAACATTATGTAAATGTTTTAAATAGTTTTATTGTTTCAAAATGCAGGAATAATATTGTTCATATTTGTTTGGATGTGATGCTAAATTATTGGAAAACTCAAAATAATATTCCACATTATTTCTTCTTTCAAATCATGTTTAATGAATTGATGAATCACTATTTGACTACGGAAAGTATGCAAATTTTGGATGATACGAAGGTTCATCTTTTGCAAATAATACAAAATGATCGCTTTAATCAGGAGCAATATGATTTAATTTTAAAACAAATGGGTATTCATAAATTGAATTATGTCAAATTATTGCAACAGAAATCTTATTATGAGCACTTGTTATCTATTTATAAGATATAGATATAATGTATCGTGATATAATAGGGAAATCTTAATCTTTTGCGTATATCTTTGCGATTTAGTCTTGAATGGAGATTTTGAGTCTATATTTTATGATGATGAAAAAACCACTTGTATCCATTATAACTCCTTGTTTTAACAGTCATTCAACAATTATTGAAACAATAAGGAGTGTAAAAAATCAGTCATATCAAAATATTGAGCATATCGTTATTGATGATGGCTCGACAGAGCCAATTAAAAATGTAATTCAAACTTATTTATCGAATATTATTTTTTTACAACAAGATAATATGGGGGTTTCCGCAGCTCGGAATAATGCTGTAAAGCATGCTCAAGGTGAAATTTTAGTTTTTTTAGATGCAGATGACTTAATTGATTCTACATATATAGAGAAAGTTGTACAGTCCTTTGAACTTCAGCCAAATATAGCAATGGTCGCTTGCTATGTATCCGAGATAGGACGTTCAAAAAATAAAATTAAAATTAAACCTTTTTGCCAAGAATCATTTTATTATCACAACAACTTATTTCCGTCTATTATTGCAGTTTCAAAAGTATTGTTTGAAAAAGTTCAAGGCTATAATGAAAATTTAAAAGTGTGTGAGGATTGGGATTTATATTTACGTATTTCTCAAATGAATGCAAAAGTTCATGTGATTCCTGAGTACTTATTTTTTTATCGAAAACATAAAGATCTTTCAAGCTTAACGGATTTGATGGGTCGAGATAAAGATACGGTTCATAAAGCATATTATTCTTTATATCAAACACATCAAGATTTTTATGATCAAAAACTACTTTCGCCCCTAAATGTGGCTTATTTGAAAATTAAATCAGATAAAAGAGTTAATAAAGTATTTAAAGTTTTGAAATTTGTGTTGCTATTGTTGTTATTTTTGAGCTGTACTCTACTTGGAATAAATGATTTAAATATGGTTAATTTAACGTTTAATATTTTAATTATTCTGACTTTGTTATTGCTATTTATTTTTATTGTGCGCGCTGAAAATAAGTTGAAAAAATTTGATCTTAAAAATATCCCTCATATTGATTAAATTGGAATATTGGGGATTTTTTTATTTATTGAGAAATTGGATCTCATTTAATTATTTAGCATTTAGGTAAAGTCTTGAAAAAGTATTTAATTAGTATAGAGCAAGCTGGTAGCCCTCGTTTAGAGGCTTTTTTTAACAATGTAACCTTTCAAAAGTATCAACAAGAGTTCCAAAAATTTGGTGTCATTGGTGCAAACTTATCAACAAAACAATATTTTCATTATGCTGTTGCAGGTAAGCAAAGACCTTTAAGTCCAGCAGAGCTGGGGTGTACGCTCTCACATGTACAGGCTCTACAAGACTTTTTATCCTCAGATGAAAAGTATGCATGTATTTTTGAAGATGATGCGATAAGTATTCTCGACTTTGATTTAAATGATCTAGAGCAAGAGGTTGGAGCTCTAAATTTAAAAGATACTTTTTATTTGAGTTTAGGTGGTATTCAGCTTAAGGTGAATCAAAAAGTAAGAGGTCATTTTTTAACAGGGACACTCAAGAATAAAAAAGTTTTGCATGTTAATTTATTATATATCCGTCGTTTTTCCTATGCATATGCTTATGTTATTGATCGTAAAATGGCTGAAGTATTTTTGAAGTATCATGAGTCACCAAAAGTGTATGATCATTGGGGGGAATTATATGATGAAAATAGCCATATTCATTTTTATGCAACACATTTATTTGATCATCCTGAATTAGATGAATGTGCAGCGGGGCAAAGTTATCTTGAGTTAGAAAGACAAACTTTACAATATAAGAATAAGAAAGGGAAAAAGAAAAATATTTGGGAGCGCTTAAAAATTTCTTTAATTAAGCGAATCTATAAAATGACGCTAAAAAAGTATAATTAAATTTCAAATAATCAATTGAGCTCAATAAATAGTGATCAATTTGATATTTATTGAGCTCATCATTATTGAGATTGTAAATGTGAATTTCTAATATGAAGTTTTTCGATAATGATAAAACTCATCAATGTTGCAACTACTAAAAAATAAATGAAAGTTGTAGAGAGAAAAAATAAATAATATTCAGTTAGTCCACAAACAGCATAGAAAAAAGTAAAAACACTTCCAGAGATAGCAAGCATTTTAATTTTTTCATTGGCGCAGAATATATCTTTGAAAAAGAAAAAGAAGGGAATTAATAAGGTTACAAGTAATCCAAATAGCCCTAATATGCCATGTGCTGCTAACTCATTAAAATAAATACTATGAAGGTGTTGATAACATTCAGGAATCTTGCCTTGTTTCGCTAATTTGCAATTATTAGCTTCAATTCCATATAAACTTATACCTAGTATAGGTTTTGTCTTAAATAATTCTATGCCACTTTTCCATAAGACTAAACGTGTGCCTGTACTATTTTGATAACTTTGGTTTTTGATTAAAGCAGTATCATTATTTAAGTCCGAAATTCGATTTTTTAGGGGGGAGTTAGCGAGTGAAATATTGATAACAATAAACATTAATATAGCAGCTAAAAAAACGAAACATTTTTTGGTTTGTTGTTTAAAGTAGAGTAAAAATATAAAGCTATAAATAAAAGGTAAAGCTAACCATGTACCTCGCGTACCATGTAAAATGAGTGTGAACATGGAGAGTAAACTCAATGCTAAAAATAAATATGAAGACTTACTTTTTAAATAAAATGAATAGCATAGAGTTACAATGCTTAATGATATTAAAGTAATATCATAGCTAATAATCGGATTGAAAAACTGAGATAAATCTCCTCGATTAAAGTCGAGTAAAATATTAAAATAGGAAACATAGAAAAATGTAATACAGCAAACAATCAATAAAATATTATAAAATATTTTTGGCGTAAATTTATTGTAATAAAATACTGTAGGAAGTGTCATAAATGCTATAAACCAAAAATATTGATCTATTAGTCGTTTATAAGTTTTTAGGTAACCTTGGTTCGGAATATTTTCAAAACGATCTAATACATAATAACTCAGTGTGCAGGTCAAAATACTGATGCTACAAAATATAATAAGGGAGATATTAGGTTTTATGAATTGCTTGTTCTTTAAATGATAGAAATAAAAAAGTACAAAAATAATTGAAATATACCAAAGACGGAATTTTTCATTCAAAATATAATAAATAAATAAAGCTAAAAATAGAACTGAAATAAATAGACTAGACTTTGCTTTAGTCAAAGTTTCTAATTCAATTTTTAGCATAAAAAACACCTAGAGTTAATCTTTAGGGATTGCTCTGATTACGTATCAATTTAAATGTATTGGAATAAAATTTAGGTGATTAGATTAGTGATTATCCGCATTACCTTTCAACACAAGGTAAATTAAAGCGGTAATAATCAGGAATCCTGCTAAAAAACTGCTTGTACTGAAATATACAATACGTTGATAGGTATCTAAGTTAAACAGTTGATGATTTAAAATGTAGCGCATAAAACCCCATTGTGCGACTGAGAACACAATAAGAATAATGGTATGACGAAGAACAGCAGGGCGCATAGCCATCAGGTTTTACCTCAAAGATTGATCACGTTATTATGCCATTTTTGCGAATTAATCTCAATTGAATACGAAATCAAGCAAATATATAAAAATAGCGAAGTCATTGATCAATTCGCAGTTAAAAAATTATTTTCTGTATATATTGATGTCGTCTGAGGTTTTACGAAAACGTTTATATGACCAAATATATTGCTCAGGGGCAATATCAATCATTTTTTGTATTTCAGCATTAAGTGTATCGACAGAAAGTTGTAAATCTTTAGATAAAATATCTTCTGATAAAGGGTGGCAGATAACCGAAAAATGTTGAGAGTTGTGAGTATCGCGAATACAACTTAAACCAATAACATGACATTGCGTTTTACTTGCGAGTTTAGAAACAAGTGTACTTGAAAGGGCATGTTGTCCATAAAAATTAGAGAAAATCCCACCTGATGGTTTTGGGACATGATCAGGTAAAATGACGGTAAGCCCACCTTGTTTCAAGTGTTTAAAAATAGCCCGAATACCTGTTTCATCCGTCGGGACAAGCGTAGCGTTAAATTTTTCTCGTGCTTCTAAAACGTAACGATTTGCACCTTTGACTTTATTGGGTTTATACATGATAACAGGAGCTGCATATACATTGATCCATGCATTAAGTAATTCCCAACTGCCCAAATGGGGTACAACAACAATCACACCTTTTTGATTGGCAAGGGCATCAGTAAAAAAATGCTCGCCTTGAACATTTTTGAGTAAACTTAAACTATATTCGGGTGACATTCCCCAACATTTAATAAACTCCACATAAGTCAGGCATTGGCTTCGAATACTTTTTTTAACTAAATCGGCATGATCTTCAGCAGATAATTCAGGATAAGCAATTTTAAGATTAATAGATGTAACACGCTTCATGGATGAATTGAAGCTGCTGAGAATGAGAGATACAAAACTTGCGATAAGCTGTAAAAATGATAAAGGAAGTAATGCGATCATTTTTAAAAGAATGTACATAAGAATTGAGTTCAGCCGAATGATAGGTATAGGTGTGCTAAGATTTTGAAAATTAGAGTAGGTAGAATATCTTATTTTCGAGTATGGTGATCATATATGAAGTGCTTTGTGAAAGCTTTATTAAAAAGCATCAAGTGATCAATAATATAAAAATAGTCAAACACTTATCTATGTCTAAGCGTGAAAAATATCATCAATTGAAATAATTATTGTATATAGATCATATAGAAAAGTACTAACAATATAAAAAAACCCTGCATTTAAGCAGGGTTTTTATATCAGAGGCTAAAATTATTTAACTTCTTCGGCTTTTGGTTTTTCACGTAAGCGAATACCTAAGTCACGCAATTGATTTGGTTCAACTGGTGCAGGTGCTTGAGTCAATGGACATTCAGCAGTTTTGGTTTTTGGGAATGCAATCACGTCACGGATTGAAGATGCACCCGTCATTAACATGACCAAACGATCAAGACCGAATGCCAAACCACCATGCGGAGGCGCACCGAATTTCAATGCATTCAACAAGAAGCTGAATTTTTCTTCCGCTTCTTCTTCATTAATACCTAAAGCTTCAAAAATAGCTTTTTGCATTTCTAAGTTGAAAATACGGAGTGAGCCACCGCCAACTTCAGTACCATTCAAGACCATGTCATAAGCGACTGAAAGCGCAGCACCAGGATTATTCTTTACTTCTTCAACGCTTGATTTTGGTAGCGTGAATGGGTGATGAACAGATGTCCATTTGCCATCGTCAGTTTCTTCGAACATTGGGAAGTCAACCACCCAAAGCGGTGCCCATTCACACGTTGAAAGTTTCATGTCGTGACCGACTTTGATACGTAAAGCACCCATTGCATCATTTACAACTTTTGCTTTGTCCGCACCAAAGAATACGATATCGCCATTTTCAGCACCAACACGTTTTAATAAATCAAGTACGATTGGTTCGATAAATTTAACGATTGGAGATTGAAGACCTTCAATACCTTTTTCAAGTTCATTGACTTTAATATAAGCCAAACCTTTCGCACCGTAGATACCGACAAATTTAGTATATTCATCAATTTGGCTACGTGGAAGCGCGCCAGCACCTGGTACGCGAAGCGCAACAATACGACCTTTAGGATCTTTAGCAGGGCCTGCGAATACTTTGAATTCAACGTCTTGCATCATGTCTGCAACGTCAACCAACTTCAAAGGAATACGCATATCTGGTTTGTCAGATGCATAGTCACGCATTGCATCGTTATATGTCATGCGAGGGAATTTATCGAACTCAACGTTAAGAAGTTCTTTGAACATCTTCACGGTTAAAGTTTCCATCAAATCCATAATGTCATCGTCACTCATGAACGATGTTTCAACGTCGATTTGAGTAAATTCTGGCTGACGATCCGCACGTAAATCTTCGTCACGGAAACATTTAGCGATTTGGTAATAACGATCAATACCGCCAACCATCAACAACTGTTTGAACAATTGTGGTGATTGTGGAAGTGCATAGAAGCTACCGTTAGATACACGACTTGGCACTAAATAGTCGCGTGCACCTTCAGGAGTAGCACGCGTCAAAATTGGTGTTTCAACGTCTAAGAAACCATTGTCTTCGAAATAGTTACGAATAAGATTAGTTAATTTAGAACGGAAACGTAAGCGATCTAACATTTCAGGACGGCGAATATCAAGGAAACGATATTTCAAACGTACTTCTTCTGAAATGTTGGTGTTTTCATCATTCAAAGGGAATGGCGGAGTTTCAGAAGCAGCAAGAACTTCAATGTCTTTGCCTAATACTTCAATTTGACCGCTAGTAATATTTGCATTTTCTGTGCCTTCGTAACGACGACGTACACGGCCTGTAATTTTTAATACGAATTCTGAACGTGATTTATCTGCAGTTGCAAATGCTTCTGGGGTATCTGGATCGATAACCACTTGAACAAGACCGTCACGGTCACGCATGTCAAGGAAGATTACACCACCGTGGTCACGGCGACGATGTACCCAACCGCATAATGTTACAGTTTGGTCAATTTGGGCTTCGGTTAAAGAACCGCAGTAATGAGTTCGCATCATAGCGTTAAAAATCCAACTATATGGGTTAAGGAAGCGAATACGTAAACAGCGTATCGCCTTTAAAATGTAATGTCAGATTATGCATCTTTGAGCGTTCAGGCTCAAGGATAAGATCGAAAAACAACGGAATTTAACATTTATATGCTTTGAATCAGATCAGTATTTTGCTTCGTTTTAAAATAAATTATTCTTTAAAAAATTGTTTTCGATCAAGCCATAGAAATACAATACAACCTAAAGAGAAACAGAGTAGTGAACCACGAGCAAAACCATTGAGAAAAAAGCCGATCAAAGTGTATAAATCTGCACTGTGTGGATTAAATCCTGTATATTTTGCACGTAAAATATAGGTTGCAGAACCTGCGAAAAAGGAGAATAAAAAGAGAATAAAAGAAAAGTTAAACACTTTTTTCGATGTGATGTTGGGTTGTCTAAAATTAGAATAATAATGTAGTGACATCCATAATAAAAAAGGCAAAGCGATAATTGATGTACCGATTTGTAGAACACGATGCATTGGGTAAATGTGTCCCATGATCGGAACTTCACGAGCTAAAAATGCATGAAAAGCAAAGGTTCTGAAGTCTAAATGGGTTAAACCATCCCAAATAATATGTGTGGCTGTGCCGAGTAAAATCGCCAAAATCATGCCGCATAAAAACTTAAATAAAGTCATGGCTGAATGAATATTCAGTGGAGCATGTATCCCAACTAACTTAAAAAGCATTGGGCGATAGAGGCAATACCATAAAAAACAAAACAGTAATCCAACCCATAAATCAGGATGAACCAAACCTTGCCATTGGTGATTTAAATGGATTTCTTTTTGTACTAAAATTCTATAAAAATCAGGCGTCATTGTACCGATTGCTAATGCACCGATGGGTAGACGATTACCTGTCAGTTTAGAAAGAGGCGGAGCAAGTACAGCATGTGAAAAAGTAAAAGGCATTGATGTCTATCGTTACAGCATGATTTTGAATTGATTTTATACAAAATTAAAATTAACACTGTTTTTTATTGCAAATAAAGTGAAATGTTATAATATAACATTTTTAAAAATACTGAGCTATGAGAGCCTTGTATGTCATTTTCTAAAAGTGCCTTGACACTGTCGATCACCACAATTTTAGCTTCAACTACATCTACACTTCTTTGGGCAGATGAAGAAATACCATCTTCTCAGTCAATAAATAAGCTTGAGAGTATCACCATAACTGCGCATCCCCTTGATCAGACCGATGCCGATTTTGGTGTAGCGGATCAAAATATTTCACGTGAAAAACTACAAGAAAGCGGTACAACGTTAGGTGAAGCACTGAAAAATGAACTGGGGATTCATTCAAATAGTTTTGGCTCAGGTTCAAGCCGTCCTGTCATACGTGGGCAAGAAGGTGCACGCGTTAAAGTTACGCAAAATGCTACAGAAACGATGGATGTTTCAAGCTTATCGCCTGATCATGCAGTGACTATAGATCCGCAACTGGCGCAAAAAATTGAAGTGATTCGTGGACCATCGACTTTGCTTTATGGCGCAGGTTCAGTCGGTGGTTTGGTCAATGTAACTGATACGAAAATTCCAACACAGATGCCTGAAAATGGTTATGAAGGCAATGTTGGATTACGTTACAACAGTGGCAATGATGAAAAAATGACTCATGCAGGCACTACCGTTGGCTTAGGTTCAAACGTGGCTTTACGTGTAGAAGGCTTAAAACGTGATGCCAATGATTATATAGCACCGAATTATTTCCATGATCATGACGGTGAGTTAGAAAAAGAAAAACGTGTAGGCAATACATTCTCAGAGTCTGAAAACGTCAATGTTGGATTGTCATGGATTGGTGAACGTGGCTTTGCAGGTGTATCTTATAGTAACCGTCAAGACAAATATGGCTTACCAGGGCATAGCCATGAATACGAGTCTTGTCATCCTCATGGTGATCACTTGCACTGTGGTGGTGATGATCATTCAGGACATGATCACTCTGGGCATGACCATGATGAAGATCATGCACATGAAAATGGCCCATGGATTGATATGAAAACAGAACGTTATGATTTCCGCTCAGAGTTGAATGAACCTTTTGCAGGTTTTAAAAAGTTACGTGCTCAAGCAAGTTATACCGACTATCAACATGATGAAATTGAAGGTAGCGAAGCAATGACAACCTTTAAAAGTAAAGGTTATGAAGGGCGTATCGAGTTAGTCCACAATCCTCTTGCGAAATGGGAAGGCGTTTGGGGTATTCAAGCGAGTCAGCAAAAACTTGATGTCACAGGTGAAGAGGCAACACTTGCACCGAATGAAACACAAAAATACAGTCTGTTTGGTGTAGAGCATCGTCAATTTGGTGATTTCCATGTGGAATTAGGTACACGTTTGGATCATCAAATAGTAGATGTAGACTCTGAACAAAAAGACTTTGATGGCAATGCTTTTTCGTATTCAGGTGCGGTAAATTGGGACTTTAAACCGAACTATAAATTATCATTGCTTGGTTCTCATCAAGAGCGTTTACCGTTGGCGCAAGAGTTGTATGCCCATGGTGGACATTTTGCTACCAACACTTATGAGCTTGGCAATGATGGCCTAGACAATGAAAAATCCAATAATGTTGAATTAGGTTTACATTATGACGATGATAAACTCAGTTATCATGTTCATCTTTATCACAATTGGTTTGATAACTATATTTATGCAAAAACATTAGATCAGTATGAAAACTTCCGCTTGATCGAATATAGCCAAGACAAAGCAAAATTCTACGGTACAGAAGCTGAAGTAGCTTATCAATTCAACGATATTTATAAAACAAGTCTTTTTGGCGATTATGTTCGTGGAAAAATTGATAGTGATAATGCACCGCGTGTCCCTGCAGGACGCTTAGGTACACGGATCAATGCAGATTTTGATGATCACTGGTCAGGTTCAGCAGAGTATTCGCATGTGTTTAATCAAGATAAATTTGCCGCTTATGAACATGAAACCCAAGGCTATAATATGGTCAATATTGGTTTGGCCTATAAGTATTCATTGGCAGATCGACAAGAAGCCAAAGTCTTTTTTAATGCCAATAATTTACTTGATGAACAAGTCTATGAGCACAGTTCATTTTTGTCCAATATTCCGCAAATGGGACGTAATTTTGTCATTGGTGTAGATTATAAGTTCTAATTATTAGGATTTATTCACCAAATCATCATTGAAAAATAAAGCAATTCGACCTAGTCTGCTATTAACAGATTAGGTTTTTTTCTATGCGTATCTTTAATAAAATTCAGCATAAACTGAATTGGTCAAAACGACGTTATGTCGGTGTGTTATTAGGCTTTTTTGCATTTGGTTATTTGGCGTCAGCTGTTTATCACACAGTTAAACCAATGCATGAGGGGCTTAATTTCACAGGACCATTACGTCATGCCAATGTACAGTTTCTGGTAGATCAGACGTATATCGATATGCAAGGAAAACAACAGATTGATCAACAGATTTTTGATCAGGTATTACAACTGATTAAAGAAGCTAAAAGCACGATTGTGATTGATATGTTTTTATTTAATAAAGAAGTGGGTAATTCTAAAATTCCACAACGAGAACTGACAGAGCAACTTACACAAGCTCTAATTAATCAGAAAGTAGTCAATCCAACGCTTGAAATAAAATTTATAACAGATCCAATCAATTCCGTATATGGCGGGATTCTGCCTGAGCAATATCGTCAATTACGTCAGGGTGGCATTGATGTGATTGAAACCAATTTGACGCCATTACGTGCATCTAATCCTACGTGGTCAGGTCTGTGGTATTTGTGCTGTCAAGACTTAGGCAATAATCCTGAAAAAGGTTGGTTAAATAATCCTTTTGGTAAAGAGCCAATCACGCTTCGAAGTTATTTCAATTTATTCAATTTTAAAGCTAATCATCGTAAAACCATTGTTGTTGATACCGATGCAGGATGGAAAACCATAGTAACCTCAGCCAATCCACATGATGGTAGTTCACGCCATTCTAATGTTGCTTTAATGGTGACAGGTGCTATTGCAACAGATGTACTTAAATCTGAACAACCCGTTGCGATGCTATCAGGTGGTACGACACCATTTGTTGCTATAGGGAACATGGAGGGTGTTAAGACTGATCCACAGGTTCAAGTATTGACTGAAAAAGCCATCTATGAAGCCATTTTAAAAATGCTGAGTACGGTAAAATCGGGCGATAAGATTGATTTAGCCATGTTTTATTTATCGGAACGTCAGATTATTAAAGGGTTAATTTCTGCCAAAGAAAAAGGTGCTCAGGTTCGAGTGCTACTTGATCCAAATAAAGATGCATTTGGTCGGCAAAAAAATGGCATTCCTAACCGTCAAGTGGCTTCGGAGTTACATGAAGCTGGTGTCGATGTGCGTTGGTGCAATACGCAAGGCGAGCAATGTCACAGTAAGATGATTGTGAAACGTAATGCCCAATCGGCTGAGTTAATTTTAGGTTCAGCCAACTTTACCGCACGGAATTTGAAAAATTATAATTTAGAAACTGATTTACGTGTCCTGGGGCAACCACAACAGCAAGTTTTTGTTGATGCCGAACAATATTTTAATACCGCATGGTCGAACTTAAATGGTCGTCAGATGAGCATAGAGTATTCAAAATTTGCAGATGAATCTACGTTTAAGTATGGCGTGTATAGATTTATGGAATGGAGTGGTTTGTCGACGTTTTAATGACTTTACCCTAATCCTCTCCTATAAGGAGAGGGAAAATACCTTCTCTAGCAGAGAAGATTGGGATTAGGGCTTTTAAAATTAATGATGAGGATTTGGTGGAACTACTGCATCCAAATCCTTATCGGTCATTTTATCGAGTTCATGTAAGTCTGTTTTTATTTTCCATTGATCAATATTTTCAACAGGTTTTGGCAGACGAGCTTCAAGCCAATCACAGACCACATCAGGTGGAAAGTCGACATGATTACACTGAATGACCCACGCTAAAAATTGCTTTGCTTCACCGTTCATATATGGAGGAGGGGAAACAGGTAAAAATTGAGTCGGTAGGCGTTCATTCTTTGAAATGTAATTTAAGACATGACCGAGTTCTTGAACGGTTTGCCATGCAAGCGGATGATCGATATTGATCTGAAATTTAAACCACCACGCCTGTTTGCCATCTGAACCATAGCTATCAATAAATGCTTCCTGCACACTTGGAACTTTGCAAAAAAATTGATGAAGACGGTCAAAATTCAGTTCAGCCACAGTACAGCATCCATCCAATTAAAAAATATATATTAGCAGAAAGACAGCTTATTTAATCTGACCTAAGTATGACAAATTTGAGTAGTGCTATAATTTGTATATTATTTATTCATTATTTATCTTAAATTAGATTTTAAACTGTCTAGATTGAATCAGGAGTGGAAAAGACAATGAACAAAAGCATCATACAGTCAGCACTTATGTTGATGATTGCTACAGTGTCTGTTTCAGTGATGGCAGATAATAAATGGGGGGGATATAAGTCGGTAGAGCGTCATCAGCATTCTGCACCGTATACATCGTCTTATCAGGGTAATGCAACACCATATGGGCATCCATTTACACAGACGTATCCTGTTAATCCACCAAATTATCACGGAGGAGGTCATTCACAATATCCTACTCGACCACTGCCAAATTATCCTAGTCAAGGCTATCCAAACCATAGTTATCCATCTTATCCAAGCTACCCACCACAAAATGGTGTGACGATTATTTATAATCATCAATTTCCAACCAAAACAGAATACTCAGGAAATAGCTACGGTTATGTGAATGGTGATGGTGGTTCAATACAAAGTTCAGAATATACCTTAATTACTGATTGGCGCCGTTATGGATTGCCCGATCCGCAAGTGGGCATGCATTGGGTTTATCAAAATGGGCGTTATGTGCAAATTCCAAACGGACGATAAAATGGAATGATTTTCCTTGAAATTGAAAGCGCTCTCTTTACGTAAAAAGGGAGCGCTTTTATTTTTAAGCCAACTCGTCATCTTCAGGGCGTGGCGTTTTGCCGTGAGGTAGGGGTTTTTCTGAGTGTTTGTCTCGTATAACCGATGGATAAGTCCAAGATGCATATCGCACCACCAAAATGGCAATCGCTAAAATGAGGATAGAGCCTGTAATAATAACTTGGCTAATATCGGCTTTATGGTTGTGTTGAATATCTGAAATAAGTAATCGAGTGAGTGCTGTGATGGCGATATAAATCAGAAAACGTACAGGCATGTGATTGGTTTTAAAGTAAATACCAACCATCGCCCCCAACTCTAAGTAGATGAATAACAATAATATATCATCAATGCTGGCATATTGTTTAACGGTTAAAATTTCGAATATGGTATGAACTGCTGACCATGCGATCATACAGCCAATAATAAATAGGGCAATGTAGTGAAAAGCTTCTACTGCAATATTGCCAAACTTGTCGAGGAGGTTTTCTATTTTCTCTATACGTGGGTCTTTGTTCATTTTATCCTCCAATATGTACTTTTACGGTTTACGAAAATATCTATAGTAAAAAGCATGCAAGTTTCATGCACATGAAAGACAAATGAAGAATCTTTGATATATTTTATGAGCTTTTTGATGTTAGTTTTAATGTCGTTATTTGGATGGTGGTTGAGAATAAAAATGTATTTACCTACTCATTTTCAAAAAGAAAATATGGCTGAACTTTTTACTTTAATTGAAAAGAATCCTTTAGGAACTTTGATTGTAGTGCATGATGGTGAAATTGAGGCCAATCATATTCCTTTAGCATTAGATTGTTCAGTTGGAGAAAGTGGCATTTTGCGTGGACATATTGCCAAAACGAATCCTTTATTTGAATTATTGGAAAATGCTCAATCTGCCTATGTGATTTTTCATGCTGATCAAAATTATATTTCGCCAAATTGGTATGAAGGAAAACAAGAGCACCATCGAGTTGTACCGACGTGGAACTATAGGATAGTACATGTCAAAGGAATAATTCGTAAGGTGAACGATGAAAAGTATTTACGTGGTATTTTGGCACGATTGACTCGAACTCATGAAGCAACACAACCGATTCCGTGGAAAATGGGTGATGCTCCGAAGGATTTTATTGAAGAACAGTTAGAGAAAATTGTTGCGATTGAAGTTGAGATTGAATCTATTGTTGGTAAGTTTAAAGTTAGTCAGAATCGGTCGAAACAAGATGTTGAAAATATAGAAAAGGCTTTGGAAAATTTAAACCCTAAAATGGCGCAGTCAGTGAAGAAATATTTTCCTCAATAGATTGTAATGAAGATAAATGTATTCAACTGCTAAAAAAAATGCCCAAATAATTGGGCATTTTTTATTTTAAATTAAGCTTATGATTGTGTTGTGAAATAGCCTTCACTGAAGTCCATAATCACTTCAGAACCTGCTTTAATTTTCATAATACGTGAACTTAAATCAGGCAAGATACGTTGAATGAAGTAATGTGTAAGCGCAAGTTTGTCTTGATAGAACTGACCTTCTTTGTCTTTTGCAGCATTGGCAATTTTTGCAAACATATACGTGAAGCTCAGTAAACCTACAGCATGTAGATAATCTACGGCAGCAGCATTTGAGTACTCAGGATTTTCTTTTGCACGTTCAAGAACAAATTGAGTAATCATATCTACTTCAGTTGCAACATCTAAAGTTGCATCTTTAATGAAATTTAGGCTCGTGTCTAAATCATTGGCAAAATCACGGATTTCTTCAATGTATTCAGCAATGAATTCACCGTTACATTTAATGGTTTTACGACCAATTAAATCTTGTGATTGAACGCCATTTGTACCTTCGTAGATTTGTGCAATACGCAAGTCACGTACACATTGCTCCATACCCCATTCACGAATAAAGCCGTGACCACCGAAAACCATTTGCGCATCAATTACTGCATCAAATGCTGTATCTGTTAAATATGCTTTTGCAATTGGTGTTAAAAGTGCAACACGATTATTTGCTGCTGCAACTGCTTCAGGATCAGTTGAGAATTTTGTAATGTCTAATTGTTGGCCGACATAAACTGCAAATGCACGAGATGCTTCATTGTTTGCACGAGCATTGAGCAACATACGGCGTACATCGCCATGAACTAAAATGCTATCTGCTGGTTTCTCAGGAGATTTAGCACCTGTTGGGCTACGACCTTGTAAGCGATCAGTCGCATATTGTGCTGCATTTTGGTAAGCATATTCAGAGGCACCAAGACCTTGAATACCCATAGACAAGCGCTCGTAGTTCATCATAATGAACATCGCAGCTAAGCCTTCATTTTCTTTACCAACGAGGTAGCCTTTAGCAGCATCAAAGTTCATCACGCAAGTTGCAGAAGCTTTAATCCCCATTTTGTGTTCAATAGAACCAGGACCTGCTGTATTGCGCTCACCTAACGAACCGTCAGCATTAACAATAAATTTCGGTACGATGAATAACGAAATACCACGAGAACCCGCAGGTGCATTTGGTGTTTTTGCAAGTACGAGGTGAATGATGTTCTCAGAAAGATCGTGGTCACCACCCGTAATAAAGATTTTAGTCCCTGTAATATTGTACGTACCATCTGCATTCGGTTCAGCTTTGGTTTTGATAATACCCAAGTCAGTCCCTGAATGTGGTTCAGTCAAACACATCGTACCTGACCATTCACCTGTATACATTTTAGGTAAGTAAGTTTCTTTTTGTTCTTGTGATGCATAGCTGTTTAACGCCATACCTGCACCCACAGAAAGAAGCGGATAAAGCATGAATGAAGGATTAGTTGCAAATAACATTTCATCTGACAGCACAGTCAGCATTTTTGGCATTGCCTGACCGCCCCATTCTTCATCAGCACCTAAGCCAATCCAACCGCCTTCAGCGTATTGTTGGAATGCGGCTTTAAAGCCAGCAGGTGTTGTCACTGCGCCATTTGCAAATTGAGCACCTTCTTCATCGCCTGAACGGTTTAAAGGCAGGGTTACATTTTGCGCAAATTTTGCCATTTCTTCTAAAATAGCTTCAGCAGTAGCAGCATCGACATGCGCTAAATTTTCATTTGATTGCCAGAATTGTTCTGCATTGAAAACATCATTCAGGATGAATTTCATATCCGCAAGAGGAGCGTTATAAATTGGCATATTGGTTCACCTATTGGTTTTTTGAATCGGATGACTTTAAATCAGTTTAATTGAACAGCATCAAAGCAGTCAGGAGATTTAAGGTAATTTATGTGACTATTTATGAAGAAAAAGGATAAAGAAAAAGGACCGTCAAAGCTATGACCGTCCTTTTCTATTTCTGCACTCAAGAGTGCAGAGTTTTGGTGTGTTTGTTCAAAAAACGACTTAGAATGCGAAGTCTTCTGGGCTTAGTGCCATGAGGGGATCAAGACCGCCTGCAATTACGTCTACATGTGAACGAACACGTGGAAGAATCTTTTTGAAGTAGAAGCGAGCAGTAGTTACTTTAGCCGAATAGAAACCAGTTTCAGTAGAACCTTCTGCCAATTTTTGTTGCGCAAGAAGTGCCATACGAGCCCATAGGTATGCAAGTGTTACATAGCCTGAGAAGTACATATAATCGACTGCGGCAGCACCCACTTCGTCAGGGTTTTGCATTGCTTTCATACCAATTTGCATCGTTAAGTCACCCCACTCTTTATTGAGTGCAGCAAGTGGCTCAAGGAACTCTTTCAAATCAGCATTGTCTTTGTTTGATTCGATAAATTTGTGCACAATTTTCGTGAAGTCTTTCAACATCGCACCTTGTGTACCCAATACTTTACGACCTAACAGATCAAGTGCTTGAATTTCAGTTGTACCTTCGTATAAGCAAGAGATACGTGTATCACGTACAATTTGCTCCATACCGTGTTCTGAAATAAAGCCGTGACCACCGAATACTTGTACGCCGTGTTTTGCAGACTCTGAACCTGTTTCAGTTAAGAATGCTTTTGCAATTGGCGTTAACAATGACAAGATATTGTCAGCAAATTTACGTTCTTCTTCAGTTTCACCTTGTTCAACGATATCTGCATATTGAGACAAGAAGTAGACCAATGCACGACCGCCTTCAGCAAATGATTTTTGCGTCATCAGCATGTTACGTACAGCAGGGTGAACAATGATTGGATCTGCTTCTTTTTCAGGTGATTTCGGACCTGAAAGTGAACGCATAGCTAAACGATCTTTCGCATATGCAAGCGCACCTTGGAAAGATGATTCAGAAGCTGTTAAACCTTGTACAGCAGTACCAATACGCGCAGTATTCATGAATGTGAACATTGCATGTAAACCACGGTTTTCAGGGCCAATTAAGAAGCCTTTTGCATTATCAAAATTGATGACGCAAGTTGCATTTCCATGAATACCCATTTTGTGTTCAATTGAACCACAACGTACAGCATTACGTTCGCCAATTGAACCATCAGCATTCACGTTGAATTTTGGTACGATGAACAGTGAAATACCTTTAGTGCCTTTAGGCGCGCCAGGTAAACGTGCAAGTACGATGTGGATGATGTTATCCGCCATGTCGTGTTCACCAGCAGAGATAAAGATTTTCTCGCCAGAAATTGCATAGCTACCATCAGCTTGTGGTTCAGCTTTAGAGCGGATAATACCAAGGTCAGAACCTGCGTGAGATTCTGTTAAACACATGGTACCTGTCCATTCACCTGAAACAAGTTTCGGTAAATACGTTTCTTTTTGTTCAGCAGAACCATGATGCTCAACGGTACGCACCGCACCATGAGAAAGACCAGGGTACATACCCCAAGACCAGTTTGCAGAACCGACCATTTCAGAAATCGCAGTACCCAATGAACCTGGTAGACCTTGACCACCATGTTCTTCAGGAACAGAAAGAGAAGGGAAACCAAGCTCTACATATTTATCATACGCAGCTTTAAAGCCTGTAGGTGTTGTTACAACGCCATCATTCCAAGTACAACCTTCACGGTCGCCGACTTGGTTTAATGGTGATAATTCATTTTCACAAAAATCTGCACCAGCTTCTAAATATTGGTCAACCAATTCACGGCTTACGGTGTCCTTGAATGCAGGGAGTTTTGCATAATGTTCTTCAGCATTTAATAATTCATGCAAAACGAATTGCATATCGCGTAAGGGTGCTTTGTATTGTGGCATATCGTTTTCCTCAATACTGGTTAAACCAGATTTATAATCTTAATAAATATTGATGACGTATCATTAAAAGAGATACATCTAAGTTCCGTTACATCGTGCAACATCTTATAGTCAGGTACAAGTATTTCATGTTGTTTTCACCGTGACTATGAAGTCAATAAAAACTTCAAATGTTGCAAAATTGCATTGAGTGTAAATGGTTTATATGAAAAAAGAACAATTGGAATGTTCCAATTCGTAAAAAGATATGTCCAAAAAAAATCGCTCAAATTGAGCGATTTTTTGCTTTTCAGATTTAAATTTTACGATGCTTTTAGTGTAGCCGTTGATGCAACAGGTGCAGACGCGGTATTTTGTGCTTTCGGTAATGGATTAAATTTTACAATACATGTACCGTCAACAGTTTGTTCGCCAAATTTAACTTGTACAGTTTTACCGTTGCTTTGACCTTGGCAAGCTTTGAAAATAGCTTGTTGTTGCACTTGACGTTGTGCAAGGCGTTGGTCAAATTGTTTCGTCAATTCAGCACGTTTTGCATCAGTTAGCATTGTATCTTGGTTCATCCCACCATGATGCATTCCATGGCGCATATGATCTGGGCGTGGTGTATTTGCATCGTCACGCATGTTTTTACGCATTTCTTTCATTGCTTTACGGTCAGCTTTGAAAATCATGTTACATGTACCATCAACACTTTGTTGACCCACTTTGACTTGAATGGTTTGACCGACAGTTTTACCATCACAAGCTTTTTGAATTTGCTCACGCATCTCTTTACGTTGCGCATGCATTTGTTTCATTTCTTCACGTTGTTCTGGTGACATTTTGTTATGGTGTTGATTGTGATCTTGACGATCCATCATACGACCATGATGATCATTTTTTGAACCTTGAGTTGATTGGCATGCGGTTAAAGCCCCCATGCTGATAACACTTGCTGTAACGAGTACGATTTTTGTCATTGCTTTCATTGTTACTACTCCAATGAATATTTTAAATTATGTTGATGGAGTTAAGATTAAATAATAATGATGTAGAAACAATGGAGAGAATTTTGAATCCGTGTTGAGTACAATGGAAAAATGAGAAGAAAAATGTGAGATTGTTTTGAAAATACGCCGTGTCCCCATCGCATTACGCTTGTTCCTGACAGTACTGTTAACAACATTACTGATTACGACAGCAAGTATGGGGGTTTTGCATTGGACAATGCAAAAGAACTTTGCCAAATATGTTGCCGATGTCGAGATGCAGAAGCTCGATCATCTCATTGATAATTTGGGCGGTGTTTACGGTATTTATCAAGACTGGGGTAATGCAGTTCAAGCACAAATTTTTCAAATTGAAGGTGATGCTGCACCCGATGATTATGATAAGTTGTCGCGTTGGTGGTTACGTCGACAGTATGATATTGCCTTACAGCAACGTTATTTTAAAGAACATACTTTACTTACGCCAATGACAGCGCAAGGTACCTTGTCTGAACAACAAAAAATGGATCAGGAAGAGTTGCGTATTCTCGAAGAGAACCTACCTTCCGAATATCAACCATTTGAAGGATTGAAGTTTCCGCTTAGTGAAAATCAAAGTTTATTTAGACCGCCTGAAAAAAATAAAGACAGTAAATCATCGACACAAACTATGATTTCACTCGATCAAAAAGATGGTAAGAAACGGTTCATTTCTATGCCTGACCGTTTAGGTTTAAGTTCGCGTTTATCTTTGTATGATGCACGTCGTCAATTTATTTTAGGCGAACCTGCGGGAGATCAGGTGTCGTATCGTCCAATTAAAGTCAATGATAAGGTAGTTGGCTATCTGGGCTTGAAACCCGTTTTAGATCAGGATGATGCGCTAAGTATTAATTTTTTTAGTAATCAAAAGCGTTATTTAGTCTTGATCTATATTCTGACTTTCTTAAGTAGTTTAGTGGCTGCATTATTATTGGCAACCTATTTTAAAACACCAATTCAACGTCTTTTAAAAGCTACGCAAGAATTGACTAAGGGTAATTTTCAGCATCAGGTAATTGTGAACCGTAATGATGAACTTGGAGATTTATCGACAGAGTTAAATCACTTAGCAACTATTCTCGATCAACACGAAAATTCACGCCGTCAATGGGTGGCAGATACCTCACATGAACTCAAAACGCCACTTGCTGTGTTACAAGCGCAGATTGAAGCGATGCAAGATGGTATTCGTAAACCTACTCCTGAGCATTTTGATGCAATGCTACGTCAGGTTAGCAGTCTGAAGAAACTCACTCAAGATTTGGCAGATTTAGCACAAGCCGAAGCGCAGCAATTGAATTGTTATTTTGCTGCGGTAAACCCTTGGTCGGTGATTGTGCAAGAAGTTGAAAACTTTAAGCCGAAATTTGAGCAAGCAGGCTTGAGTGTACATGCGCAAGGCGAGGGGACAATATTACAACTGGATGTTGACCGCTTTAAGCAAATTATGGTCAATTTACTGGGCAATAGCATTCGCTACACCGAAGCCGGTGGTGAAGTGCAGATTCATACACGCCAAGATGCCCACAGTTGGTCAGTCATTGTGGATGATAGCCCATTGGGATTAGATGACGCTCAATTGAAAAAACTCGGTGAGCGTTTTTATCGGGTGGATGATTCTCGAACTCGCAGTACGGGTGGTACAGGTTTAGGCTTGGCATTGTCATGTAAAATCGCACAGGCTTTAGGTGGTACATTACGTTTTGATCATTCGCCATTGGGTGGATTACGCTGTATTTTGACCTTTCCCAAACAACAGCCCTGAATTAATCATTGTATAAAAGGAAAAATCACGCATGAAACATATTATGCTAGTAGAAGATGAAGTGGAACTTGCACAATTGGTGCGTGATTATCTTGAGGCGGCTGGTTTTGAAGTCAGTATGTTTCATGATGGTCAGGAAGCTTATGACAGCTTTCAGCAACGCAAACCAAGCTTGATGATTTTGGACTTGATGGTGCCTCGTATGGATGGTTTGACCATGTGCCGTAAAGTTCGTGAACAGTCCGATTTACCCATTATTATGGTGACCGCACGTACTGAAGAAATTGATCGTGTACTCGGGCTCAATATGGGAGCAGACGATTATGTCTGTAAACCTTTTAGCCCGAAAGAATTGGTTGCTCGCGTACAAGCAGTTTTACGTCGTTTAGAGCGTAAAGCAGAACCTGAAGATCATAATCTTTTCCGTATGGACAAAGCACAACAACGTATTTGGTATCAACAAAAGTCGTTGAACTTAACACCAACTGAATTTCGTTTATTGGAATTATTTTTAGATCATGTCGGGCAGGTTTATTCTCGAGCACAGCTTTTAGACCATATTAACCCTGAAAGTTTTGATGTGGCTGACCGTGTTATTGATAGTCATATCAAAAACTTAAGACGTAAAATATCAGAAGCTGCTGAAACAGGGAATCGTCATGAATGGATTCAAGCTGTATATGGTGTAGGCTACCGTTTTGAGTATCCTGAAGATAACTTCTAAAGCTAGATAGCTTTTTTGTGGATAAATATAGGTTTATCCACAAAAAATATAGATAAATAGACATCACTGAATTTTTACGTGTAAATAAAACAATAGATCATAAAAAAATTAAATACTTATTGTATTGAAGAGTGAATTTCTAACGCTTGTTTTTGTACTTTTGTGAGTGTTTTTACCACCAATTCATAAGATGTGCTGATCAAATCTTCGAGTAATTCTTTGGAAATTTGCTCACCTTCATAAACTGAAATCCAATGCCGTTTATTCATGTGATATCCCGTGTGAATAGATGGATAAATATCACGTAACATATCGCCGTTTTCAGGTAGTACTTTTAAATTGATAAATGGCTGACCTTGTAATGTCGATGTCAGTAAAAATACTTTATTCATGACTTTAAAGACGGGAATATCCTCGCCGAAAGGATAGCTTAGTTCCGCTTGAGCTAAAGTCTTTGCAAAACGTAGCGCATATTGCTGAATATCATTTCCTGTCATGATGAGCTCCTATTATTTTCTAAGGATAAATTTCGATGGCTGTTCCATCATCAACGAGTTTCCAAATTTCATCCATATCGACATTTCTAACGGCTATACAGCCCCAAGTCCAATCACTTTTGGGTAAATATTGCATTAAACTTGATAATTTTTGAACTTGTGCTGTGGTTGCTGAACCATGAATCATTACATCGCCACCTGCTGAAACACCAAGCTGATCCGCTTTTCTCTTATCTTTTTCATTTGGATAAGAAATGTGGAGTGATTTATAAAAAGCACTTTGAGGATTGCGCCAATCGAGTGTATAGCGTCCTTCAGGTGTTTTACCGTCACCTTCTTGAACTTTGTGTCCAAGTGGATCAAAGCCAAGTCGCATGACATAACTGCGAATAATGTGTTCATCATGTAGAAGTTGAACTCTACGTTCAGCTTTATATACTTTGACTTCAGTAATAGGACTGTTTTGCCGAATTTTTTGTATTTCACTTACTGTTAAATTTGGGAGGAATTGCGCAGTGTCTGTTGTGGGAATATATTGAGCATATTTTTGATAAGCATAAACACTTAAAATACTGAGTGTCATTAAACCGAAAAGAAGAAATATCATTTTTTTATTCATAGGTGTTTTTTATACAGAGGCTTATGTTTTATTTTGCTTATTTGAAATATTAAATGCCATAGTGACTTTGTGTAGTATATTGAGAATTGATTGTTTATTAAAAATTAAATTAATTTAAGTATTTAATAAAAATAATAAATAAATGATAAATTATACAACATTTTATTGAGTTTTTGCCAAATAAGCTATATTTTGAGCGGGCTTTATATTTATAAAAATGATTTTATTAAAAAGAGGGATTTCTGATGTTATTTAAAAAAACATTATTAGTAGTTATGTGCAGTACAGTGATGGTTGCTTGTGGTGGTGGGTCATCATCTGGAGATAGTTCAACAAGTGGTGGTAATGGTAATGTTGTTGTTCCTACATCGGATTTAGATAAAGCGAAACAACTCATTGATACAACGAAAGCAATAATTTCTTATTATGATGGTTTTGAAGATATTGCAGACAATTATAAAACCCCAGTAACAGTGATTAATGATACGGCATTAGATTTAAGTCGTGGAACAGGAATGGTTCTACTTCTTGCTGAACTTGCTTTGGAAGATGCAAAAGGACAATCAAAATCATATAATGCTGATGCATTAGAAGCTTTACTTAAGCAAGATGCAATTAACAATGATTATCCAATTGAATATGATTTAAAAAATAACACTCTAAATATTCAAGTGACAGCAGGTTCTGTTCAAGTAACTGGTTCAACGGATGTTGCTTATTGGGATGGTTTCAAGGATGGTATTTCTTGGGATTGGAGTAATTCGCAGTGGTGGATAAATAAAGGTAATTTTATTTATACAAACCAAGCAACGGTGAATGTAAATAATGTTGTGATAGAAGCGCCTTTTGTTTCCAATCAAAAAACGTTTAACTTCAAAATTGCGAAAGGTGGTGTGATTGATATCACCAATGTAGCTAAACAAAAAGCAAAATTTAGTTTTACAGAAGATAGTACAGCACAGTTAGTTTATGCTGTTTCAAATACAATGAATAATCAAGAAACTTTACCAACAACAGCGGCATTAACATTAAAAGGTTTAGTTTTTGAAAGTGCCGATGTGAAAGCGACATTAAGTGAGGTTTCATCTGAAGCTAAACAAGCCCAATTTAAAAATGGTGTTGAAACTGCCGAACAGTTGATTCCATATAAATTGACTTTGAAAGGTCAAGTTGCTTATCTAAAAGAAGTACTAAATTTAGATGTAACATTTAAGCTCAATAATGATTTATCTAAAGCTATTGATATGAGTGCTGGTGAAACATCAACAAGCTTTATCAATGCAGATTTGGTAGTTAAACTTGATGGTAATCTCAAAGGTGCAAATGCAGCACCAACACCATTTAGTATTGGGATTACAGCAAAACGTGCTGAATATACTAAAGGCAATGCAACTGTTGCATTGGCTGTAGATAAAAATGCATTAGATATTGAATTAACTGCAACGGATATTGATAAAGAATCACCAATTGTGAGTGGTTTAATCAAACATAAAAATGGTGCATTTGTACAGGTTGCAGATGTACAAAAATTTACTTCTGCAGATGTGAAAGTCGGCAGTACAAGTTATGGCACTATTACGAAAAATTCATCAGATCAGTATGTGACTAAATTTATTGATAATACGATTACTTACATTACTCCTTAAAATCTGACTTGAGAGAAGAGGACAGCATATGCTGTCTTCTTTCAAATTGAATGAAAAAAAATCTTATATTTTTAATGCTGTGCCCAACATGGGTATATGCGGAACAGTCTGTTCGTCTTTCTGTCAATGCTGAACTTTATAGTGAACCAGTATCTGTACATGCTTTTTTAGATGATTGGGAAACTTCGAATCTAAAAAAAGGAAAAAATGCTTTTGCTTCAGGGAAAATGAAACTTGAAACCCAAAAAGACAATTGGACATTGGGTTGGGTATGGAGTTATGACTATCAACTAAATTTTAGTGAAGACATGGCAAAGTTGTATTACCAAATTGAAAATGATCAACTTATTGATGGTAACAGGCGCTATGATTTAGAACTCGAAGCGCAGCATGTTGATACGGTTGGAACACGATTTGCCTATGATTGGAACATGGGCTCAAATTGGAAAGTTACAACAGGTGTAACAGCGCTAATTGGTCGTCATTATGTTGATGGAAATTTTAAAGCTACAGGTCAAACAACAAATATGACCGAGCTTATGGATCGTGTTGATTGGCTCAATGGGTATTTAGATTATAGTTACGATAAACCTGCACTCAAAGAAGATGAATTGGGTTGGAATGGTAAGACCAATAAAGGTTATGGTTATAGTTTTGATTTAGGTCTGGCAGGGAAGATTGGTCAAAATTGGTCGGTCAATGTACAGCTTGAAGATGTATTGGCGCATCTTTATTGGGACAATGCACCTTTTACACGTTATTCACTCTCATACGATCAAGACGGTCGCCCGCGTATGAATATCGCAGGGCAACTAAGTACAACAAAAGAATATAAGCAAAAGTTACCTTATAAAATAACCTCTGAGATTCGTTATAAACCAGAAACTCAACCATGGAGCTTGAGCCTGAGTAGCTTTTCTAATGAATATTTAACTTTAGCTCAATTGAATGGGTTTTGGCAGACTGAGCCTATAAAATACGGTATTCATATTGAACCACAAACACAGTCTTTAGGTTTTTCTGCACAACACAAAAATATTGGCTTTAAATATATGGCAGATGATCTTGCAACAAATGATGCGCATCGCTTTAGTACGTATTTATATGCACAATATTTTTGGTGAGAACCATAGAATTGAAGTTCATTTAGGTGTGTTGAGTTGTTAAGAAGAACAACTCACCATTACTTCAGGTACATCACTTGGCAAGGGGGCGAGGTCTTTTGCACATTCCAAATCAGGTTGCTTAGTAAAAGGCTGACTGAGTAATTTAAACAGTCGATCGACTTCTGAAAAATCACCGCGTTCAGCATGTTCAATTGCTTTTTGTGCCATGTGGTTACGCAGAATATAAATAGGATTGGCTTTAAGCATTTCAGCATCCAATTCACCTGTATTTTGATTTTTACGAATATTTTCATACTGAGTAAAAAAGTCTTCAAACTGACGACGATCAATACAATCATCTTTAATAGCTTCGTATTGTTTATTTTGCATACGAGTAAAGCTGTCGGTGTAATCCAGTTGCTCACTTTGTAGAATTCTTAAAAAAGCCATTGCACAATCGAAACTGTCTTTATGGAAAATTGGTAGACCTATTTTCTGACATAGACCATGGGTATAATTTTCTAAAAATGTCGGTTCAAAATGCTCAAGACAATTGGCTAAATCTGTTTTGAATTGTTCTTTAGTTTCAGGTTGGGTAAGTGGAATTAAATTATTTAACCAATTCCACAAATTCCAATGTGCCATACTCGGCTGATTTTGATAAGTATAACGACCATTATAATCACTATGATTATTGATCCAATTTGGACGGAAGCGTTCCATAAAACCGTATGGACCAAAGTCCAAAGTTGAACCTGTGATATTTAAATTATCGGTATTCATCACGCCGTGTGCAAAACCGACTAGTTGCCATTTTGCAATCATCACAGCCGTATTTTGAATGACTTTAGTGGCAAAAGCTAAAATAGGCTGCTCTGCTTCTAAACATTCAGGATAGTGCCATTCGATACATTTTTGAGTAAATTCTTTCAGTAATTCAGGTTGATATTGATTGATCCACTCAAAATGTCCTAAGCGAATATGACAGTCTGAAGTACGGAGCATCATAGCACCAAGCTCTAATTTTTCACGCTGTACACCTTGAGCTGAAGATGTAAACCCAACCGAATTACTCGAAGGTACACCAAGTGAATTGAGTGCATGACCTGCTAAATATTCACGAATGACCGAGCGTAAAACTGCACGACCATCACCCATACGGGAGTAGGGGGTTGAGCCCGCACCTTTTAAGTGTAGGTCTATCGTCTGCTCATTTTTATTTAAAATTTGTGCGATGAGTAAGCCTCGACCATCGCCCAATTGTCCTGCCCATTGTCCAAATTGATGTCCTGCATACACCATTGCGAGTGGGTGAAATTCAGGAAATGTTTTTTGTCCGCTACAGATTTCAATCCATTGTGTTTTGTCTTCATCAGACCATTGTAATTCATCCGTCAATGTTTCGTTGAAATGTCCTGCTTTTGCACCTTTGAGCGGTGAAGGCATTTGCTCATGGTAGAGTTTTGGATTGAGTGATGGATAGCGTGGATTGAATTTCATAACAGAACATCAGCAAGGCTTTGCTGAAACTATAGCAAAGTTTAAAAATGTATTCGATGGTTCAAGTGTTGTATTCACATAGGCTTAATCTATAATGAATAACTTTGCCCCATTTTCTGTAGATGAGCGATGTGCTTCAGCATGATCTGCAACTTGATAACTCATTCCTGCTGTGAGTGTAAATATACGGCCATCTTCAAGTTCGGTGTGTAATTCACCTTCTAAGCAAAGGAGGATATGACCTTTATAACACCAATGGTCTGCTAAGTAATTTTCTGAATATTCAACCATTCGCACACGAATATTGTCAAATTGTTGAGTACGCCAAAGCGCATATCCGTGTTCACCTTCATGGCGAGTTGTAGGGATATTTGTCCAATTGGTAATCCCAAAAGGAATATGATTGATATTCACTTTGTTCTCTTTTATTTTGAAAAGTTTAAGGTAAAAGAAAAGCTCCATTTCGGAGCTTTTCAATATTCATTAAAATTAAACAGTATTCTTTTTAATGCCACGCATCAACGTTTCTAAACGATCACGATGGAAAGCAAGTTTTTGTTCAACCAATTGAAAATCAACTTTAAGTTTGACATCCATTTGGTGAATCTTTTCAGCCACAGACGCTTTCTTCGCTTGAAGTTCTTGCTCTTTTAAAGCAGCCCAATCATTAAGCGTATGCGTAAAAGCTTCATATTCTTGTGAAACTTTGTGCTTCATTGCAAGAATGTCAGCATTGACATCATGACCATATACAGCAAGATCCTGTTGGGCATATTTAAAGCGCATCGCAAGTTCAGCTTTTTTGATATTAAAGCTAGGAATACGACGTAAATTTTTGGCTAAACCCAATTTAGAGCAAGACCAAATCAGCCATTTTGTTGGGTCATATTGCCACCATTTAACCCCATTACGATAGTCATATTGGAAGATGTGATGGTAGTTGTGGTAACCCTCACCCCAAGTCGCAATGGCAAGGACGAAATTATCACGCGCTGTATTTTCATCTGTATAAGGACGTTTGCCCCACATATGACACAGTGAATTAATAAAGAATGTAACATGGTGACTGAAGATTAAGCGCAATAAACCACCTAATAACAATACACCCCACATATCACCAGTTGCCCAACCAATTGGCAATAAAATACCTGCATGGACTGCAATAACCAATGGAATGTAGTATTTATCTTGGAACATCACGACTTTATCATTCAATAAATCGGGTGCATTTTTATAGTTTGAACCACCAGATGGATAGTTACGAAGCATCCAACCAATGTGTGCGAACCAAAAACCATTGTTGATTGAATACGGATCTTTTTCCACATCATCAACATGACGGTGATGGGTACGATGACCTGAAGCCCAGAAAAGAATACTGTTCTGAACGGCAAAAGTTCCCATAATCATTAAAATAATTTTTAATGGCAGTGTTGCTTCATAGGCACGATGCGCCCATAAGCGGTGATAACCCGCAGTTATGCCTAGACTACTTACACCAAGCAGTACAAACAAACTGATCCAAGCAGCTACGCTAAAATCATGATGCCACGCATAAAGTGGAATGGCGATCACAGCAACAATAGGAAGAAAAACTAGAGCAAAAACAGCGATCCAGTTAATCGGGGCTTTGGGTAGGGGAGCATTCATCTCCAACAGCACTCCTGAGAACCTTGCATTAAGGCTAAAAGTCAAAAATATAGTTTCTGTTTTCAGGCTATATATGACCACATATTAACATGAGTGAATAGGGCTTCACTATGATTAGTGTACATCTGTATTGTATAAAACAGTAACAGAATAAAACATAGATTTTAAGGGTTCGATCGAAAAAAAAGAATGGCACTAAAGTCAGTAGATACGGAAGTGTTTTTTATTCAATTGAAATCCTATAAGACTGTAGAATTGAACTTCAATCCTATTGTTTATTAATTTAATTTATATAAAAAAATAGGCTTTTTGTGCAAAACAAAAGTATTTATTTGATTTGTTCTAACGCTATTTGCATCATTTTCGGAAAGTCAGTGATCAGCCCATCAATTTTTAGGTTACGTAAATGTTTGGCTCGTTCAATATCATTCACTGTCCATACACTGACCGCTAAACCTGCTTTTTGTGTTGTTTTGATTATCTCATCTGTTGCCAACTGATTCATCCAACCGATTTGACAACATTGTAATTCTATAGCTTGTTCAATGGCTTTTTCGCCAATGTCATTTTCTATGAGTAAGCCATGTTTAAAATGGGTGTTTTGAAGGATTAATGCATGATGAATTTTAAGGTCAAAACTGGTGATTACGGCTGTATGCTCAAAGCCTCTGAGTTGTTGTTGTAATTCGGCAATTAATTTTTCAGCTTGTACTTGAGTATCTACTGCTTTGACTTCGACTTCAAGATGATCAAAGTCATGCATGATGTTTAAGCTTTGGCGTAAGGTTGGTGTTACTTGCTTTTCCCAATCCATCCAAATATTGGCTTGATTGTAAGCTTCGAGTTGAGTGCTATCTAGTTGGTAGAGTTTTTGATCTATGCCAGTGGTTCTGAGGAAGTTGTCATCGTGCATAACAATTAACGCATCATCTTTGAGTTGCCGTACATCAAATTCGACTGCACGGATGCCTAAGTCATGGATATATTGAAATCCACCGAGTGTGTTTTCAGGTGCTTCTCCGCGCGCACCACGATGTCCGATGATTTTCATAATGAACTCTATTTGCTTTTTTTCAAACTAAAAGTATAAGTTGAACATAACTGTATATTGTATTGAAACGTTAAATGAATTTTAAAAAGTATCGAGTACTATTTGCTCCGCAAGAGTATAAAGGGGAGAAGATCCCTCCCTAGCCCTAGCCCTCGCCTAAGAGGAGAGGGAACTTTTATTGTATATTTAAGCAAAATTAGATCAAATCGTCTCATTAATATTTTTTTGCCAAAGCACTTCGCTACCACCTTCCGCACGTTGTAATGCACGAGATGCCACAAAGAACCAATCAGATAAACGATTGAGTAATTGCAAAGCTGTAGCTTGAATATTTTGATCACGACTGTGTACTGTCATTAAGCTACGTTCTGCGCGACGACATACAGAACGTGCTTGATGTGTATAGCTACACACTAATGTTCCTGATGGCAAAATGAATTCTTTCAACATGGGTAAATCTTCATTCATTTTGTCAATTTCGTTTTCCAAATAGTCAATCGCAACTGATTGTAATAAATGATAATTGGGAATACACACTTCACCGCCTAAATCGAATAACCAATGTTGAATCAGGCTCAGTGATTTATCCCAAGGTGCTTTATCTGCAATGGCACTCACCGCAATTTGGGAACGCAATACACCGACAATAGAATTCAGTTCATCGACATCGCCTAAAGCATCAATGCGTAAATCATCTTTAGCTACGCGTGAGCCGTCGCCCAAACCAGTCGTTCCTGAATCGCCTGTACGAGTATAAATTTTACTTAAACGGTGACCCATAATGTTTTTCCTTAAATTGCTAATTTATTTGTCTAGAGACAAAAAAGGATAATGCCATGTACATGACATTATCCTCAAATTTTATGTACTTAGATTGTGCTTTAAAATCTTAGCATTTATCTTAATACTTAAATGTCACACCTGCCGATGCAAGACGACCACCATTCACATAGTAGTAACCATTGCTATACGATGTGGTTTTGTATTCGACATCGCCAATGTTTTGAATATTTGTGAAAAGTTTAACATTTGGATTTACATTCCAAAAAGCATTCACATCAACTGTTGCATAGCCTGAAACACTGCTATTTTTCGGTTTAGACTTTGCCGATACAGATGTACTGATGCCATATACGTCATTTTGAATTCCTGTCGTAAATGTCAAACTTTGACGTGAACGACGTGCGAGATCTTTATCTGTTTCTTTGTCTTTTGGTTGTACATAAGCATAAGACAAGTTGGCAAATAAATCGTCATTTGCCCAATCTAAATTGAACTCACCACCTGTAAAAGTAGCTTTTTTAACATTATATAAACGACCTTCGTAAGTGACAGGATCAGTTACATAAGTAATCAAATCATCGACTTCATTACGATAAGCCGAAATTCCTGCTTTTAAATTATCCGTAATTTTTTGATCTAAACCAATTTCATACGACATGCTTTCTTCAGCTTTGAGATCAGGATTACCCCCCCAACTTAAAGCATATAAATCGTTATTGGTTGGCGCACGGAATGCTGTACCAATATTGGTATAGACGCTAGTAGAAGGTAAAACTTGATAGCGAGCAGCAGCTTGACCTACAGTATGTGTACCAAAGGTTTCATGATCTTCGACACGAAGACCCAATTGTGTATGAAGTTTTTCAGTCTGATATTGATGTTGAACAAAGTAACCCGTACTTTCGACTTCTTTGTCGTAATCTACACCATAAAAACCACTTCCTGACACAACATCAGATTCAATATTTTTGGTTGCGACACCTGCTAAGATATTTTGTGTTGGCGTAAATTGCCATCTAGCAGTCAACTCAGCTTCTTTAGTAGTGTTGAAAATTGAATCATTTGAGTCATTTTGCTCTAAGTCATCTTTAAATTGTGACAAACGAGCATTCACTGAAAGGCTATCATTGACATTGATACGACCTTTAAGATTTATCACTTCATTTTTAAAATCTTGTGAAACATTTTTAAGACCAATCAGATTCCAATTTGCATCATTGATACCATCAACATAAGTTGCAGTACCTTGGTTTTCTGAATAGTCAACAGAAGCTGCATAGCGTTTTTTATCAATACCGAATTTTGCACTTACGCCTTTTTGATCATAAGCGCCTGCTTTGACATTACTGTCTTTAAAATCGGTAACTTGTGTACCATCTGATTCAAGACGTTGTCCACGAATTTGGGCATATACACCATTTTCAGCAAGGTCAGCACCAATAACCGATTTATAAGTATTGTGTTCGCCAATTTCACCTGTAACAAATGCACCTGTTTTTTCAGGTGTTTTTGACACTAGCTGAACAACACCACCAATTGCATCTGTACCATACAATACAGATGCAGGGCCTTTAAGGACTTCAATTTGTTTGATGTCCGTGGTATCAATAAAGGCAAGTGAAGCTGAACCTGCTGAACCAGTATTGAGACGTACGCCATCACGTAGGACAAGGGTATGCGTTGAATTTGTGCCACGGGTGAAAATTGATGCCGTTTGACCATAACCGCCATATTGCATCATATCAATTGATGCATCGCTCATGAGCAAGTGAGGTAATTCGGCAATTGGCGATTGATCTAAAATATGAGGTTCAATAATTGAAATGCGTGCAGGAATATTTTCAATTTTTTCTTCTGAGCGCGTCGCTGTAATTACAATAGGTTGTAATTTGGCTGAGCTATTTACAGAAGATTCAGCAGAAATAGTAGTAGAAAATCCCATTGCAATCGCAATAGCACCTACAAGTGCGGTAGGTTTAAAAAGAATAGACATGATATGCTCCATACATTCACTCCCCGTGAATGATTGGTGGATGGGCACAACAGGCGGGTATCCGGACTTAAATATAAATATTGCATTGCAATATTGACATATCCACCTTCCCACAAAAAAATTGCAGTGGTGTAAATCTTATGACTTATAACGATATGCGGTTCATTTTACCGTTGCGGGGGCAGTGTCGGATTTCCACCAACTTCCCTAAAGCTAAAAAGCTTCGCTTGCTGTAAGTGGGCGAAGTATAAAGTTTGCGGAACATTTAAACAATGTCCTTTCGATCAGATGATAGAAACCATAAGTTTGTTCTTAAAGCTGGATTCCATCTACAGAAAAATACACAATAAAATTGATTGCTCTAGAATAATAATCAGACTGAACTACACGCAAGTTTAAAAAATTGGATTACAATGGTTCGCCTTGATATTCTCTATATGGCGATGTAACCCATAAAATCAGAGCGTTGAATATGCGTACCCGTGCCAAAATTTGTGGTATTACTCGAGTACAAGATATAAAAGCGGTGGTCGATGCAGGCGCAGATGCCATTGGTTTTGTATTTTTTCCACCGAGCCCACGTAGTGTCAATAAAGCCGAAGCAATTGCATTGGTACAGGCAGTTCCTACTTATGTGCAAGTGGTGGGTTTGTTCGTCAATGCGACGGCAGATGAAATTGCCGAAATTCTGAAAGATGTACATCTAGACATATTACAGTTTCACGGTGATGAAAGCCCTGAACAATGTCAGCAGATTGCCAATCACGTTAGGCGACGTTGGTATAAAGCGATTCAGGTTAAACCTGATGTGACTAGTGCTGAAATGATCGAAACGATTCAGCAATATCAACAAGTAGGTGCGAGTGCTATGTTACTAGACGCATGGCATCCTGAGCTCAAAGGTGGCACAGGGCATCGTTTTGATTGGACACAGTTCCCAAAACTCGATATTCCTTTAATTTTGGCAGGTGGTTTAACACCTGAAAATGTTGAAGATGCGATTCATACCACAGGTGCTTATGCCGTAGACGTAAGTGGTGGGGTAGAATCAAGCAAAGGTATAAAAGACCAACAACTCATAGAACGCTTTATGCAAGGAGTCCAACGTGGATCAGCAAAGTAATCAACAAGATAATTTACAAGATCAAGTGATTGACTATACCCAATTTCCTGACAAAAACGGGCATTTTGGTATCCATGGTGGACGTTTTGTATCAGAAACTTTAATGGCAGCACTTGAGGATTTAGAAAAACTCTATTTCCGTATGAAAGATGATGCACAGTTTTTGGCAGAGTTCGACCGTGATTTGGCGTATTACGTTGGACGTCCAAGTCCGCTATATCATGCAGAGCGATGGTCAAAAGAGTTAGGTGGTGCACAAATTTATTTGAAACGTGAAGACCTAAATCATACAGGTTCTCACAAAGTGAATAACACCATTGGTCAGGCGTTGTTGGCTAAGCTTTCAGGTAAAAAACGTATTATTGCCGAAACAGGTGCAGGTCAACATGGTGTTGCTACGGCAACAATTGCAGCACGTTTAGGTCTTGAATGTGTCGTGTTCATGGGTGCAGAAGATGTAAAACGTCAAGCCATGAATGTGTACCGTATGCGTTTACTTGGTGCGACGGTTGTACCTGTAGAAAGTGGCTCTAAAACGTTAAAAGATGCCATGAATGAAGCAATGCGTGATTGGGTAACAAACGTAGATTCGACGTATTATGTGATTGGTACAGTGGCAGGTCCACATCCATACCCACAATTAGTTCGTGATTTCCAATCGATTATTGGTCGTGAAGCACGTAAACAAATTCAAGAGCAAGCAGGTCGCTTACCTGATGCCCTTGTAGCATGTGTGGGTGGTGGTTCAAATGCGATGGGCTTGTTCTATCCATTCTTAAATGATCAAGATGTGAAAATGTATGGTGTTGAAGCGGCTGGCTATGGCATCGAAACGGGTAAACATTCTGCACCATTAAATGCAGGTCATGTTGGCGTACTTCATGGTAACCGTACTTATTTGATGTCTGATGAACAGGGTCAGATCATTGAAACGCACTCAATTTCAGCAGGGTTGGATTATCCTGGTGTTGGTCCTGAACACAGTTTCTTAAAAGATATGCATCGTGTGGAATATGTACCAATCAATGACAATGAAGCGTTACAAGGTTTCCGTGATTTAACACATATTGAGGGAATTATTCCTGCGCTTGAAAGCTCACATGCAATGGCATACGTGACGAAACTTGCACCTACGATGTCGAAAGATCAAATTATTATTGCGACTGTTTCAGGTCGTGGAGATAAAGATTTGATGACCGTTGCGCGTATTGATGGCGTAGAAATGGTTGATATGTAAGGATTCAATATTCCCCCTTTTATAAATGTGAGGAATATTGTTTCTAAAGAGTGGATTTTAAAATGAGTTACTCTAAGTCCCCCCTTTAAAAAGGGGGATTTTTATTTTTAAGGATTGAAAATGTCCAACTTATTTATGGTTATGCTCGGTGGTCGTCATGCACGAGCAAATACAGAAGTGCATGATGTGGTTTTCGCAATCGGTGATACCTTACAAGAGACCTACCCTCAATTAAAAAATGTATGGTTTGGTGAAAAGAAAGGTTTACATATTGATGCATGGATGCAAATCAATGCTGTACAAGGTGAAGGAAGACATTATCAAATCCAATTTGCAGATACACAGCCAAATTTACATGATGAAAAACTTTGGCTGATTAATTTAGGAGGCTATGATGCTCGTGAATTTGGTGAATTGCATCGTTATATTTTGATTGTTGCTCCAAGTTCAGATTTAGCAAAACAACGAGGTAAAGCGTACTTTGCAATGCATTGGCAAAAACAACATACAGATCGTGTACTAGAGGTAGATGATTGTTTACCCATTGATTGCATTGGCGGGCGCTACATTAGACTGCTTGAAGGTCAATTTTTTCCCAATCAATGGGAAAATACTTACGTATGTGTTGATTAATTTATACTTAAGTCGAGTTGCTTTTTACAAATTAAAAATATTTATTAAGAACTAAATTACAATAACTTGGGATGTGTGTATAAATTTCAAACATTAATTTACAAAAAATAGGCGTAAGCTACATCTAAGACACATAAAAATATTAAGGTTGATACATAGCCATGTATTACTCATTTATCTCTAAATCAGTTTGTTGTGCTTTGGGAAGCTTCATTTTAGGTGCTTCTCTTAGCCATGCTACTGATGCATTTAGCCCAGAAAGTCCATGGATGCTGGGTGATTGGAATGGCCAACGTACCGCATTGAAGCAAAAAGGTTATGATTTTAACTTTGGCTATACTGGGGAGTTGGCAACGCTATTGGATTCGAAAGAGCATTCAAGCCATGGTACTGAATACGCTGACCAATTTGCGATTGGTACGCATATCGATTTAGAAAAAGTCCTTGGTTGGAAGGACACCGAAGCACAAATTACCGTGACTGAACGTAATGGTCGTTCGCTTTCTCAAACCTCAGATGCACTTAATGGTCATTTAAGTTCATCACAAGAAGTTTGGGGACGTGAACAAACTTGGCGTTTAACTGATTTTTGGATCAAGAAGCAATTTCTCGATCAAAAGTTAGATGTCAAAGTTGGACGTTTTGGTGAAGGCGAGGATTTTAATAGCTTTGATTGTGATTTCCAAAATTTAGCTCTGTGTGGTTCACAAGTTGGTAACTGGGTTGGTGATCAATGGTACAACTGGCCTGTGAGTCAATGGGCTGCTCGTGTGAAATATAATATTAACCCTGAAGTTTATGCTCAAGTTGGTGTTTATGAATATAACCCTGAAAATCTTGAGCGTGGAAAAGGTTGGAATCTCAGTACCGATGGTTCAAAAGGCGCAATTATTCCAGCTGAAGTGGTTTGGCAGCCGAAAATAGGGAATAAAAACCTCTCTGGTGAGTATCGTCTAGGATATTACTACAGTACCGCAGATGCTGACGTAATTAAAAACTCAAATGAAACTGATCACAAACAAGGTGGATGGGTCGTTGTGAAACAACAACTTACTGCACATCATGGTGATACTTCTCGTGGATTAACTGGCTTTATAAATTTAACGTTGCATGATTCAAAGACCAATGCAGTTAGTGATATGCAAAACGTTGGCTTGGTCTATAAAGGCGCATTTGATGCTCGCCCGAAAGATGAAATTGCAATGGGCTTTGCACGTATTAGCATGAATGATGATGTCAATGATGCAAATCGTGTTAACAACACTATTGATGCACGTGGTTTACAAAGTGAAGAATACGATGCCGAAATTTATTATGGCATTCATGCGACAAACTGGTTAACAGTTCGTCCAAATATTCAATATATTCGCCATGTTGGCGCTTATAAAAATGGCGAAAATACATGGGTTGGCGGCATTAAATTTCAAACAGCATTCTAATTTTTAGATGGCAGGTATTTGAGTTTGGTCGCTCTATCTTTTATGTCAAATGATGATCTTTAAGTTAGATCGGTCAGATATCTGTTATCTAAAAATTATAAAAGGTGTCCATAGTTGAGTTGTCTCAATATGGGCTTTTATAAGTCTTAAAAATAGGTGGTCATTATGAATACTCCATCTTCGGCAGGCTCAGTACTGAGAACCATTGCAGCAATTATTGCTGTAATCATTGGTTTAGTACTTCTGCTTGGAGGGATTTATCTTGCAGTGCTTGGTGGGTCTTGGTACTACATCATTGCAGGTTTACTCTTCATTGTTACAGCAGTTTTATTGCATAAATTAAAAAGTTCAGCACTGATTGTATATTCTGCACTTGTTCTAGGTACAGTCGTATGGGGATTGTGGGAAGTTGGTTCAGACTTTTTTGCACTCGCACCACGATTAGATATATTGGGCGTATTTGGTTTATTCTTATTAATTCCTGCGGTTACTCGTGGATTCCGTGAAACTAAAAGTGCAAAAATTGCATTAACAAGTACATTGGCAATCACCATTGCAGTGATGGTCTATTCAGTTTTTAATGATCCGCAAGAAATCCGTGGCACTTTAACCACGAAACAACCGACTCCTGCTTCGATTGAGGGTATTGCTGATGGCGATTGGCCTGCTTATGGTCGCACTCAATCAGGTTTACGTTATTCACCACTCACTCAAATTAATGAAACGAATGTCAAAGATTTGAAAGTTGCTTGGGAATATCATACGGGCGAGTTTAAAACTGAGAATGATTCAGGCGAAACCACCAATCAGGTCACACCAATTAAAGTTGGAAACAATGTTTACTTGTGTACCACTCACCAACGGTTGGTTTCTCTTGACCCAACAACAGGTAAAGAGAAATGGGTATATGATCCAAAACTTAAATCTGATAATACTTTCCAACATTTAACGTGTCGTGGTGTTTCTTACTACGATGCAAATAATACGGTTGGCTTTGCTACAAGTTTACAAGCTAAAAAATCATCTTCTACAGAATGCCCTAAAAAAGTCATTTTACCTGTCAATGATGGCCGTATTGTTGCAGTTAATGCTGAAACTGGTAAAGCCTGTTCTGACTTCGGTCATAATGGTGAAGTTGATTTACAAAAAGATATGCCATTCCCTTATCCAGGTGGTTATATCCCAACATCTCCTCCTGTTGTCACTGGTACAACCATTATTATTGGTGGTTCGACTACAGATAACTTCTCAACTGAAGAACCTTCTGGTGTGATTCGTGGTTATGACGTAAATACAGGTGAGCTTCTTTGGGTTTTTGATACGGGTGCAGAGAATCCAAATCAGATCCCTGCTCCAGGTCAAAAATATGTTCAAAACTCACCGAATGCTTGGGCACCGTTGGCTTATGATGCAAAACTAGATATTGTTTATGTGCCTACTGGTGTTGGTACGCCTGATATTTGGGGCGGAAACCGTACGGAATTACATGAACGTTATGCAAATTCTATGCTTGCAATTAATGCAACTACGGGTCAATTGATTTGGAATTTCCAAACAACACACCACGATTTGTGGGATATGGATGTACCTGCGCAACCTACTTTAGCCGATATTAAAGATAAAACAGGGCAAACTGTTCCTGCAATTTATGTATTGACTAAAACAGGAAATGTTTTTGTTCTAGACCGTCGTACGGGTAAAGCAATTATTCCTATCAATGAACGTCCTGTACCACAAACAGTGAAACGTGGTCCACAAACCAAAGGTGAGTGGTATGCTAAAACTCAACCATTCTCTGACTTCAACCTTGCGCCTAAAGATAATTTAACCGATAAACAAATGTGGGGTGCAACCATGTTTGATCAGTTGATGTGTCGTGTTTCGTTCCATAAATTAAATTATGATGGAATTTATACGCCACCTTCTGAAAATGGAACTCTCGTTTTTCCAGGTAACTTAGGTGTATTTGAATGGGGGGGGATGTCACTCAATCCTGACCGTCAAATTGCTGTAATGAATCCAATTGGCTTACCATTTGTTTCGAAACTGATTCCACAAGATCCAAATCGTGAAAAAACGGCCAAAGGTGCAGGTACAGAGGCTGGTGTTCAACCAATGTATGGCGTGCCTTACGGCGTTGAAATTAGTGCGTTTCTTTCACCATTTGGTTTGCCATGTAAACAACCTGCATGGGGTTATGTTGCTGGTGTCGATTTAAAAACGCATGATGTTGCTTGGAAACGTCGTATTGGTACAATTCGAGATAGTATGCCAGGTATTCCATTACCACCATTTAAAATGGGTGTACCAATGTTGGGTGGTTCAATTTCAACTGCGGGTAATGTGATGTTCGTAGGTGCAACTCAAGATGATTACATTCGTGCGATCAATGTCACTAATGGTGATGAACTTTGGAAAGGTCGTCTACCAGCAGGTGGACAAGCAACACCAATGACGTATGAAAGCAATGGTAAACAATACGTTGTAATCATGGCTGGTGGTCATGGTTCATTTGGTACCAAAATGGGTGATTCTATCGTTGCTTATGCATTGCCTGACAAATAATAATTCTCTTTAGTGATATATCCAAAAAGTCTGACTCGTCAGGCTTTTTGTTTTTTTATTTACAATTGTAGAGTTTTTTTTTGAAAATAACAGTAATGCGTATAATGCAGACAAGACAGAACCTGATATCTAAAAAGATAATAGCATTGTAAGTAAAGGTCACCTCAAATTTTAGATGCAGAATAAACAAGGGACATATCGGGCGTATTTCTTTAAAAATACTTATCATAAAAAATCATAAGTAATGAATAAAAACATCAATGATCTGTATAAAATGACAATTTAAGATGAAAGTGTTGCTAATCAAGTCTTTGATGAATGCTTATCAATAAAACCGTTATAAAGTATGGAAAAAAAACATTTTATTGATAGATGAAATCTCGTTATATTGTGCATCGTTATAATGAATCTACTAGCTGTACGCCATGTATTTATATACTGATTTCGATCAACAACTGATCAATGAACGTGTTGCCCAATTCCGTGATCAAACGGAACGTTATTTAGCGGGTAAACTCACAGAAGACGAGTATCGCCCTTTACGTTTACAAAATGGACTTTATGTGCAACGTTATGCACCGATGCTTCGTATTGCAGTTCCTTATGGTTTGATGAACTCAAATCAGTTGCGCAAAGTCGCAGAGCTTGCAAAAGAATATGACCGTGGCTATGCACACGTATCAACACGTCAGAATATTCAGTTTAACTGGCCTGCGCTAGAAAACGTCCCTGATATGTTGGCTGAGCTTGCAACGGTTCAAATGCATGCTATTCAAACCTCAGGAAACTGTATTCGTAATACCACAACGGATCAATATGCGGGTGTCGTAGCGGGTGAAATTGCTGATCCACGTGCAACCTGCGAATTGATTCGCCAATGGTCAACTTTCCATCCTGAGTTTGCATTTTTACCACGTAAATTTAAAATTGCAGTATCTGCTTTAGAAGAAACAGATCGTGCTGCAACTGCATTTCATGACATCGGTGTCTATATCGTACGTAATGAAACAGGCGAGATGGGCTATAAAATCAAAGTGGGTGGTGGCTTAGGTCGTACTCCAATTATTGGTAGCTTCATACGTGACTTCTTGCCACGTGAAGATTTAATTGCCTATTTAGAAGCGGTATTGCGTGTGTATAACTTGCATGGTCGCCGTGATAATAAATATAAAGCACGTATCAAAATTTTAGTTAAAGCTCTGACGCCTGCTGTCTTTGCTGAAAAAGTTGAAGCTGAATTTGCTGAAACCATTAAAACTTTGAAAATTCAGCCTGAAATTTTGGAAAAATTAGACGAAGAATTTACACCGTTTGATTATCAAAATTATGTAGATGAAGATTTTACTGCACAGTTTGCAGAACATCCAAAATTCAAACAGTGGTTTAACATCAACACCAATGCCCACAAAGTTGCAGGTTATCGTATTGTGACGATTTCATTGAAACGTACAGGTGTTGCACCGGGTGATATGACCACTGAAGAAATGAATTTGATTGCAGATCTTGCAGATAAATATACTTTCGGTGAATTACGTACTACACACGAACAAAACATTTCTTTGGTCGATGTACCACAAAAAGATTTGTTCGAATTGTGGCAAATCCTTGATCAAAATAACTTAGCTCGTGCGCATATTGGTTTTATTACCGATATTATTTGTTGTCCGGGTGGTGATTTCTGTTCATTGGCAAATGCAAAATCAATTCCAATTTCAGAAGCGATTTCACGCCGTTTTGATGACTTAGATACCATTTATAACTTAGGTAAACTTGATCTTAATATTTCGGGTTGTATGAATGCCTGTGGTCATCACCATGTGGGTAATATTGGTATTTTAGGCGTAGATAAAAAAGGCGCAGAATTTTATCAAATTACACTTGGCGGTAATGCGGATCACGATGCATCGATTGGTGATATTCTCGGTCCATCATTTGCAGCAGACGTTGTACCTGATATTGTTGAAGAAATTTTAAATACCTATTTAGATTTACGTGCAGAAGGCGAAGAGTTTATCGAAACTTACCGCCGTGTCGGCATTCAACCATTTAAGGAGCGCGCATATGCTTAATACAGCACTTCAAGTCCTCTCTAAAGATGGCTCAATTGCAGACAATACTTATCAAGTGATTGGTGAAGATGGTGTATTACCGCAAGGTGATGTGGTTTTAACTGTTGAGCAGTTAGATCAAATTGGCAATATTTCAGGTAAAAAAGCACTCTATATTACTGTAGATGCTTCACCTGAAACCAATGCATTTCCGTTGGATCAGCTTGATGCAATCTTTATTGAATTTGCAGGCTTTAATGATGGTCGTGGTTACTCGTTTGCTGCATTGTTACGCCGTCAAGGCTACAAAGGCGAGCTTCGTGCAACGGGCGATGTTTTTAAAGATGTTTTGAATTATATGAAGCGCTCAGGTTTTGATACTTTCGTAATTAAAGAAGGTAAAGATATTCAAGAGGCTGCTGCAGGTTTGAATGATTTTAAAAATCCGTACCAAGCATCTACTGCTGTTGATAAAGCAAGTTATCAAACAGGTGCTTAATTCTGTTTGATCACTAAAAGCCTGCATAATGCAGGCTTTTTATTTTGTGGTGTTGAATAAAGATTTAGATATTTTTTATATAGTTGATGATGCTCCATTTTGGTGCGTGCTCATGTAATATGGGGTTACCTAAGTTTAAGGCAATAGGTTTATTGTTTTTGGAATATTCAAAATAAAAGTTCATACCTGATTTAAAAAGGTTCGGCATTCACTTTTTATTTTTAGTCTTTTTATTTACTAAGTGACATCATTTTTATGCAAAATTCTATTCGTATTGGTATTGCTGGTTATGGCAATCTTGGGCGTGGTGTTGAAACTGCGATTCAAAAAAATCCAGATTTACAATTAGTCGGTATTTTTAGCCGTCGTGAACCAAAAATGGTTTCTCCATGTTTTGTGGAAACGCAAGTTTATGCTATAGATTCATTAAGTGATTTCCAAGATGAAATTGATGTTTTAATTTTATGTGGGGGCTCTAAAGATGATTTGCCACAACAAGGTCCGATTCTAGCGAGTCAGTTCAATACAGTAGATAGCTTTGATACGCATGCCCGTATTCCTGAATATTTTGCTGCGGTAGATGCACCTGCGATTGCTAATAAAAAAACAGCGATGATTTCAATTGGTTGGGATCCAGGGATGTTCTCAATTAACCGTTTATTTGGTGAAGCCTTATTACCTGACGGGGAAACGTATACCTTTTGGGGGAAAGGCTTAAGCCAAGGGCATTCAGATGCAATCCGTCGTATAGATGGCGTGAAAGCAGGCGTACAATATACGATTCCATCGAAAGATGCGATTGAAAAAGTACGTAGTGGTATGCGTCCAACTTTAACGACTAAAGAAAAACATCAACGTGAATGTTATGTGGTACTTGAAGATGGTGCGGATGCAAAAATAGTCGAACAAGCGATTGTAACCATGCCAGATTATTTTGCAGATTACGACACGACTGTGAATTTTATTGATGGAGCGACATTGAAACAAAACCATCAAAAAATGCCACATGGTGGTTTTGTGATTCGTAGTGGTAATACGAGTGATGAACAGAATCAAGTGGTTGAGTTTTCATTAAAATTGGAGAGTAATCCTGAATTTACTGCGAGCGTATTGGTTGCGTATGCACGAGCATGTTATCGCTTGAACCAAATGCAACAGTATGGTGCGAAAACAGCATTTGATGTTGCGCCAGGTTTATTGTCGATGAAAAGCCCAGAACAATTACGCAAAGAATTACTTTAAGACCATTATTGAAAACTGAGTAGAATGCCGAATGAAAATTCGGCTTTTTTATTGAAAAATATTTGAAAAAGTTAATCACTACAATTTTTTTTAGTCCTCGGCGTTCTAAATTTGCAATGTTCTATGTTGTAAAACTGCCTACTTCTACAGCATGAATCTCTGCATAATTAATAAAAATAATTTATGGTGAATGCAATGTTGAATCAAAGCACAGGTGATCTTTCGCTACTCAAAGGTTGGAATGCAACCTTGCCGAATACGGATGTTATGCCCGTGATGTTTCTCGGACATGGTTCGCCAATGAATGCAATACAAACCAATGAATTTACACGCACTTGGAATAGTATCGGTGCCGAATTGAAAACGCAGCCTACAGCAATTCTATGTATTTCTGCACATTGGTTGACGCAAGGTGGGACGGCTGTCACTGCAATGCAAATGCCGAAAACCATTCATGATTTTGGTGGCTTTCCACAAGCACTTTTTGATGTGCAGTATCCTGCGCCAGGAAATAAATCTTTAGTGGATGCAACCATTGATGAAGTAAAAAGTATTCAAATTCATCAAGACCACGAATGGGGCTTAGACCATGGAACATGGAGCGTGCTTTGTCATGTGTTTCCACAAGCAACCATTCCCGTTGTTCAACTGAGTATTGATTATAGTCAAGGTGCGCAATATCACTATGATTTAGCCAAACAACTTTCCCAATTACGCCGTAAGGGTGTGTTAATTGTGGCAAGTGGTAATCTCGTCCATAATTTAAGGTTGATTCCGCGCGGTCAAATGAATGATTATTATGGTTTTGATTGGGTTTTAGAAGCCGATGCGAAAATGCAGAAATTTCTTTTAGAACATGACCATCAATCATTGATTAATTGGGATAAGCAAGGGCAAGCGTTTCATTTAGCCATTCCAACACCTGATCATTATTATCCAATGATTTATGCACTTGCATTGCAAGAAGATAAAGATGAGTTAAGTCTTTTTAATACGCAGGCTGTCGGCGGCTCAATTACAATGACTTCATTCCGTTTAGATCAAAATTGATGATGATCTGAAAATATTGAATTCTAAAATGTCTAAGTGAATAAAAAGGTGAATGTTAAAGTTCACCTTTTTATATGCAATATTTAACTTCTATTTAACATTACGAGTTTTTAAAAGGACGTTTATTTTTAAAATAAGGGTGTATCAATAAATTTATAGAAGAACATTGTACCGAGTGTGGGCTCAAATAATAACGGGACTAAAAAACCATAAGCCGCACCCGTAATATGAGCACGATGTTCAATTGAAGGTGAATGTCCTGTACGAAGCGCATAAAAACTATAACAAAGATAAATGGTACCGAAAACAATCGCTGGTATTGGAATGAAAAAGAGGTAAATCATGCTCCATGGGTCGAATAGAATTGCACTAAACAAAACTGCATTGACTGCACCAGATGCCCCTAAGCTACGGTAAGCATTGAAATTTCTATTGTGTAAATAACCAGGAATTGCCGCAATAATAATTGCACTACAATAAAAAAGGACAAAGCCCATGCCATGTAAATAGTCTCTAAAAAACCACTCTACATGTCGCCCAAAGAAATACAACGTAAACATATTAAAGAAAAGATGAACGCCGTCATTATGAATGAATCCATGTGTGAGAAAGCGGTCATATTGTCCATGTTTAATGGCTGATATATTAAAAATCAGTCGATTCATAATATTACGATGTTGCCATGCCGCAATGGAGGTGAGAATCGTAATTAAAATAATCAGTAATGTGTGACTTAAGCCTGTAATCATTTTTGTCGCAAGAGAGTTATTTTCTTTACACTATAACCGATATTTTGCACAGTCCATAGGCTGTGGTTAGTCAAAATTATATTGAAAATGCCAGTTTATTCAGCGTTAAGTTGGCAATTGACCATCCATTTAATGCCAAATTGATCGGTGAATGCTCCATATAAAGCTCCCCAAAATGTTTCTGCTAAAGCCATTTCAATTTGACCGTTTACGGATAGTTTTTGAAATAAACGTCTAGCTTCTTCGACCTCATGTGCCTCTAAGTTGATTGAAATATAGTGATTATTACCTTTGCTGAAAGAGGGATGGCTTTGTGCACAAAACTGTTCAGTGGTATCAGAACCCATCAATACGGTAAATTCATTAATGGGTAGTGAAATATGTAAGAGATAATCTTGCTCATGTTCAGAAACTTGTACATCAGGTAGTTCTGAATAACGTTTGAGAAAAGAAAACTCACCTCCAAAAACGGATTGATAAAAAAGAAAGGCAGCTTCGGTTTCACCTTGGAAATTGAGATAATGATTAAGTTGCATGGTAAGCCTTGTTTATTGTTTTGAGGCATTTAATTTAGCAGAATAAATCTTAAAAAAAGATGAATCTTATGTATTTAAATGTGAATGGGAAATAAGAATATAAAAATTATAAATATAAAAAATCCCTCAATGGGCGAGGGATTTTTTATAGCAGTTTTAATTTAAAAATAAATTAAAGAATTTCAATCGCTACTGCAGTAGCTTCACCACCACCGATGCACAGCGCTGCAATACCTTTCTTACCACCTGTACGTTTTAATGCATGGATCAGTGTCAAAATAATACGTGATCCTGTAGAACCAACTGGATGACCAAGCGCACATGCGCCACCATTAATGTTGACTTTTTCAGCATCAAGTTTGAACTCATCCATTGCTGCCATAGTCACCATTGCAAAGGCTTCATTGATTTCCCAAAGGTCAACTTCTTGTGCATCCCAACCTGTTTTTTTCAAAACTTTTTCAATTGCGCCCACAGGTGCAATAGTAAATTCTGATGGATGCTGAGAATTTGATGCGTAGGCCACAATTTTTGCCAATGGTTTTAAACTTTTAATTGCAGCATGATCGGCTGTTGTAAGTACCAATGCAGATGCACCATCTGAAATTGAACTTGCATTGGCAGCGGTAATCGTACCGTCTTTGGCAAAAGCAGGGCGTAAGGTTGGAATTTTTTCAATATTGGCATTGAAAGGTTGTTCATCTTTATCAATAACCACATCACCTTTACGACCTGATACGGTTACAGAAACGATTTCATCTGCAAAATAACCTTCGGTAATCGCTTTTTGAGCACGTTGTAAAGAACGAATAGCAAATTCGTCCATTTGCTCACGTGTATAGCCACGGGTATTTGCCATATCTTGTGCAAAAGAGCCCATAAGACGACCTGTTTCAGCATCTTCTAGTCCATCAAAGAACATATGGTCTTTCACTTCGCCATGTCCCATACGATAACCTGAACGTGCTTTTGGCAAGATATATGGTGTATTGGTCATCGACTCCATGCCACCAGCAACAATTACATCTGCTGAACCAGCTTTGATCGCATCAGCCGCTTGCATGACGGCTTTCATACCTGAACCGCATAATTTGTTAATGGTTACAGCACCTATTGAGTCAGGTAAGCCCGCTTGACGCATTGCTTGGCGTGCTGGACCTTGTTTTAAGCCTGCAGGAAGGACACAACCCATAATGACTTCTTGTACATCATTAGGTTGTAATCCCGCACGAGCAACAGCTTCTTTAATGGTTACAGAGCCGAGTTGTGGTGCTGTGACACTTGTAAGGCTACCTTGGAATCCACCCATTGCTGTACGGGCACCATTAACAATGACGATGTCAGTCATGATTTGTCTCTCCTAATGTGTTGTTGTTTCCATTTTAAACGCTAGCAGTATATTGCAATTTACTCAGGATAAAAGTCTGAACTAAATCGAGAAAGTGAACCCATGGGTTCTAATTGCATTTATCAGATTTATCAATACGAACGTGACCCATTGGACTCACTGGATAGTATTTATATTGCTGTTTATCATTAAAACTACAATAGTGGAATCCGCCCGCTGCACCACGTGGTAGACCTGTATCACCTTGGAAGGTGAGGGTATTTTTAGTATTGGTGGCATTGTTGATAAAGCGAAAAGTACCATAACGAATTTCAGTTTTTATCGCGTAATAAATTATTTCATTATTGTCAAGTGCTTTATTGTTATTAATGTCTGAGAAAATAATTATTCCGTTGTGCCATTGGTTGATTTCACACTTTTCCATGTGTTCAGATGAGCACATTACAACTGTATTGTGATGAGTAGAAGCTTGAGTCTTAGCTAAAGCGACTTGTTGGCGGACGAGTGCAGGTACTCTATTTAGCTCTAAGTTTTCTTGTAATTTGTGATACATTGGCAGTGCAAACGTCGCAATAATGCACAGTACAGCAATAGTGATGACAAGCTCAATCAACGTAAACGCACGTTGTTTATAATATAAGTACATGTTTTTATCCAATTTATTTTTTATAGTTCTTTAACTAATTTGCTTTTTAATTTATATTTGTTATCGAAGGCTTTCATAATAAAATATTTATTACTATCGCTTTCGATTGCTGTTAAAATACAGCGATTAGGAAGACTAAGCTATACTCGTTATAAAATTGAGTAAAAAATTACCGAATTACAACGGAAATTGTAAGTAATTTTGTCAATAATTTGCTTGATTAAAGTTATCAAGCACTTGGAAAATTCACTAAGTGTTTGTATGATTCAACGTGAGTAGCTTAAAAATAATACTGGGGTATATAGAAAGCTTATCTCAGGAAGCCGAAATATTTAGGCTGAGCTTGAACAACAATTGTTATCTCTGGAGGATATCCATGAAATTGAGTCGTATCGCACTTGCTATGCTTGTTGCTGCACCTTTAGCTGCTGCTAATGCTGGCGTAACTGTAACCCCATTAATGGTTGGTTATACATTCCAAGATTCTCAACACAACAACAATGGTGATAAAGGTAGTTTGACTCCTGGTCAAGAATTGCAAGACGATCTATTCGTTGGTGCTGCACTTGGTGTTGAACTTACGCCATGGTTAGGCTTTGAGGCTGAATATAATCAAGTGAAAGGCGATGTTGATGGTACTGGCGTAGCTGGTTCAGAATACAAGCAAACTCAAATCAATGGTAACTTCTATGCTACTTCTGATTTGATCACTAAAAACTATGACAGCAAAATTAAACCTTATGTATTATTAGGTGCTGGTCATTATAAATATGATATCGATGACGTTGCTAATCGTAGCAGTGAAGAAGGTACTCTTGGTAATGCTGGTGCGGGTGTATTCTGGCGTTTGAACGACGTTCTTTCTCTTCGTACAGAAGCTCGTGGTACTTATAACTTTGATGAGCAATTCTGGAACTATACAGCTTTAGCTGGTCTTAACGTAGTTCTTGGTGGTCATTTGAAGCCTGCTGCTCCTGTAGTAGAAGTTGCTCCAGTTGAACCAGCTCCAATGCCTGTTGCTCCAGCTGAGCCAGTTGTTGAAGATTTGAACATGGAACTTCGTGTGTTCTTTGATACAAATAAATCAAACATCAAAGATCAATACAAACCAGAAGTTGCGAAAGTAGCTGAAAAATTAGCTGAATTCCCGAATGCGACTGCTCGTATTGAAGGTCATACAGATAACACTGGTCCACGTAAGTTAAACGAACGTTTATCTTTAGCTCGTGCTAACTCTGTTAAATCTGCACTTGTAAATGAATACAACGTTGATGCTTCTCGTTTGTCTACTCAAGGTTTCGCTTGGGATCAACCGATTGCTGACAACAAAACTAAAGAAGGTCGTGCTATGAACCGTCGTGTATTCGCGACGATTTCTGGTAGCCGTACTGTAGGTCAATAATCATTTCGATGATTAATGATTGAAAAAAAGCGACTCAAATGAGTCGCTTTTTTTTGCTTGATTTTTAGAAAATAGAAAAAAAATTAAGTTATTTGTACGCGATATAAAGTCAATAAAAAAGCCACTCTCAAGTGACTGACTTCTTTATTGAATCAAATGAAGAGGGGAATCTTAGCTAAATTCACCTACTGAGCGTTCTTTTGCCCATTCTCGTAAAATAAATTTTTGTAATTTACCTGTTGATGTTTTTGGAATATCCCCAATTACTACATCTTTAGGTACTTTGAATCGTGCTAAGTGTTGCTTACAAAACTCAATTACATCTTCAGGTGTAGTTTCAGCACCTTGTTTAAGTTCAATAAAAGCACATGGAACTTCTTGCCAACGTGGATCAGGTTTTGCAACTACAGCAGCAGTCATAATGGCAGGATGGGTATAAAGTACTTCTTCGACTTCAAGGGATGAAATATTTTCACCACCTGAAATAATAATATCTTTTGAGCGATCCATGATTTTTGCATAGCCATCAGGTTGGCAAACAGCAAGATCACCTGTATGAAACCATCCACCTTTAAAGGCATCTTCAGTGGCTTGGGTATTTTTTAAATAACCTTTCATTACAATGTTACCACGGAACATGATTTCTCCCATGGTTGTGCCATCATTGGGAACGGGTTGCATGGTTTCAGGATCAAGTACACGCATACCATCTTGTAGCGGATATGGGACACCCTGACGTGAGTGCAATTGGGCTTGCTCTTGAATGGAAAGCTCACTCCAACCTGCTTGTGAAGCACAAAGTGCAGATGGACCATAGGTTTCAGTTAAGCCATAAACATGATTCACTTGTACACCAATATGATGCATGCCTTCAATAATTGCCGCAGGAGGTGCTGCACCCGCAACCATTACTTCTACACGATGATTAAATTTAATTTGTTGTGCTTTTGGTGTGTTGATCAGCATAGAAAGTACAATAGGTGCACCGCAGAAATAATCAACTTTGTGTTGATCAATCAATTGATAAACAAGTATAGGATCGACTTTTCGTAAGCAAATATTGGTACCGCCATTCGCAGCAATTGTCCAAGCAAAACACCAACCATTACAATGGAAGAGTGGGAGTGTCCATAGATATTTACAGCGTGGGGTCATTCCACAGGCAATAATATTACTTGCAGCATTAATATACGCACCACGATGGTGATAGACCACGCCTTTTGGATTACCCGTTGTACCTGATGTGTAGTTCAGGCTAATCGCATCCCATTCATCATTAGGCAACTTCCATTCAAAATTTTCATCACCTGCTTGGAGCCAATCTTCATATTGAATCTGACCAATGCTGATTGCTGTTGCATGATTTTCATATTCAACATCAACAACATCAATCACGAAAATTTCTTGTGAAACTAGAGCTAGTGCTTCTTGAGCTACCGCTGCAAATTCAGGATCGACCAGCAAAACTTTAGATTCTGCATGCTCAATCATAAATGCAAGCGTTTTTGCATCAAGGCGAGTGTTGAGTGTATTGAGTACTGCACCTGCCATGGGTACAGCAAAATGTGCTTCAATCATGGCTGGAATATTGGGCAATAAAACTGAAACAGTATCATTTTTACCAATCCCCAATTTTTGCAATTGATCTGCAAATTGGCGACAGCGCGTATAAGTATCGCGCCATGAAATACGGCGCTCACCATGAATAATCGCATCCTGATATGGATAAATGTATGCAGCACGTTCTAAATAACGCAAAGGCGATAATGCAACAAAATTTGCTGCCGTGCGAGGTAATTCATCGTAAGCACTAACCATGTTCAACTCCATCTATATTTATTGTATTTCCATGTTTAAAAGATATGCATTCTTTGATGCGAATGCATTTATTCTTTAGTCGGGTGTATCTTTTATGTTGAAATAATGAGAGATTTTATGTGTAATAAAATATCAGGTTTTATATTTTAAGTTTATGATATTTATGGTTATTATTTGTATTTAATAAGTTGGTTAATGATGTCGATTGATCATGGTTTAAAAAACTGAACTAAGCAGTTTAGTTTTTTTATAATTTAATGGTGCTTCTCCCGTCCATTTTTTAAATGCCCGTCTAAATTCACGTAGTTCACTAAAACCCAATTGCGTACTAATGTCAGTAATAGAGCAGTTTTTATTCATTAATTGCATTGCTTTATCTTGTAAAACCTCTTGACGAATACTCTGAAAATTTAGACCTTCAATCAGTAGAATTCGGCGTAGTTGTCGTTCGCTGATCTTAAAAAGTTGTGCAATGTGCTCCATATTTAAGCGTTCAGGTAAATGTTGTTCAATGAGATGATAAATTTTTTGATGGTAATCAGCTTGATTCATCTTTTGAAAAGAAGCATAAGTTTGCTCGCAAATTTGAATCGCTGCCATATAGTTTGCAGGGCTGTGACTATTTAAGGGATGACTTAGAATATTGGCATCAAAACGAATACAGTTTCGAGCTGCATTGAAGCTGATCGGACAGTTAAAAATATCTTGATAAAGCGAAATATTCTCAGGGGCTGCATAACTTAACTCAATGCTCAGTAAACTCTTGTGCTCCCCAATCATGCTTTTTAAAAAAGTGGTAATACTTGCAAGCACTTCATCACAGAAAAAAGGCAGAAGAAAAGCATTGGGCTGTCGTTCGGTAACAGTCAGTTCTAAAATTTGATGGTTAATTTGAACGTGTAAATCGAGTGCGCTTCCTGAAATAGGATGGTAATGCAGGCCAAGGTTTAATGCCTCTTCAATATTTCTACATGAGCGCATGGTAAAGCCTAAAATTCCCATTGAAATTAATGCTTCATTACTACCAATCAGTAAACCTAGAGGTAATTTGGGGTCATGGTGCTCTACCGCACGTTGAATGATGTGACTGATGGTTTGGAAATCAAGGAAACCTTCACCTTGGCGAAGTTGATTAAGATGAATATCTAGCCCATCAAACCATGAAGAATAATCGAGTTGATGTTGTTCAGCATAATGAATTAAGCCTGAAATGAGTGTAGGAGGCATGAAATGTGTTTGATTTCTATGTAGATGATGATATGGCATGTGTCCGATTTGCCCCCTATTTTTATGATAGTTTCCCCTATTGTATATTGCATAAATCTGCTTAACTTTCAATCAGGATTTATGGGTTTAAAATATCAGGGATGGTCTATGTATCATGTGGGTTGGAATAAACAAGAAATAAAAATTGAGCCAACAGGTTATGCAATGTTTGGTTATGGTATGTGGACGCATCGTGCAACAACAAAAAGAACCGCACTTTATGCACGAAGTTTTAGTATTCAAGATGCATCTGGGCAGCGTTTATTATTGTGTTGTGTAGATTTGGGCTGCATTACTTATGCGATGCGTCAAGGGGTAGTGCAGCAATTACAACAACAATTGGGAACAGCATTTCAAGAGAGCTATTTCGCTTTGATGGCAACACATACACATTCAGCACCCGGTGGTTGCGGTTTTGAGGCTTTATATAATATGCCAACACCAGGATTTGTTCCTGAGTATTTACAAGCGATAGTGAATTCGATTGTTGAGAGTGTTGTTCAAGCGATTGCATCTGCACAAGATACTGAAATTCGTATGACATCTACGGCATTTTTGCCTGAAACTCCTGTGGCATGGAATCGTTCATTGCAGGCATATAACCGAAATACAGATGTTGAACAAAAAACTGAGCAGCAAACCCATTTAGCTATTCAACGTGAAATGCAATTACTCGGGTTTTATCGGCAAGGAAAATTACAATCGTTCATTTCGTTCTTTGGTGTGCATGCGACTTGTTTAGGTAATACCTTAAATGCCCACGATGGTGACAATAAAGGTTATGCCGCTGCATTTGCAGAACAGCAATTACTGCAATTGACTCAATCTGATGATGCTATAGCTATTTTTGCACAGGCGACAGCGGGGGATGTATCCCCACATTTTCATGGTAAAAATCAGTTAAAAATTCGTCAAAAAATTAAAGGCGAGCAAGAATATTTATATGCCCAGAAAAATGGACAATATCAGGCAGAACAAGCCCTTCAAGCTCTAAATGTTGAAAATACACAACTTATTGAGGGAGGTATTGATGCAATCCTAATGTATAGCGATTTGGCTAATGTTGAAATTTCATCTGAGTTTGCATTTGGACAATTGGGGCAGAAAACGAGTCAGCCGTGTCACGGTGTCCCTTTTTTTGCAGGAACACCAGTGGATGGTTTGGGTGCGCCAAAAGCGATTATTTATATCATGCATCTTGCTTCTAAAGCATTGCGTATAAAGCGTTTAAAAAATACAACCTCTGCTGAATATGAAAAGCACAAAGCGCTGTATGCATCGCAAGGGGTGAAAAATATTGTGATTGAAGCAGGTGATCATCGGCTTTTAGGGAAATCTTTGGATGTTGTTCCAAGTATTTTTGATCCTGTAATTGCTGAGATGAATCGTCAATATAAAGCAGGAGCAATTAAAGAAAGTTTATTGGTTCCACAGGTTATTCCTTTACAAATAATAAAAATTGGGCGACTTAGTCTGATTTGTTGTGCGGGTGAAATTACTACAGTGGCAGGTGCTCGTTTAGTACAAACAGTGAAACACCAATTATCGACTTCGGTAGATCAGGTTTGGTTGGCATCGTATTGTAATGATTATATGGGCTATATCACGACGTATGAGGAATATCAGCAACAAGCCTATGAGGGTGGTCATACTTTATATGGTCAATGGACACATGCAGCATTTCAGACAGTTTATCAACAACTTGCTCAGCAATTTAATATACCTCAAGAGCAACGGCACTATGATGCAGTCACTCGCCCAAAAGACGTAATCAAAGCTGAATTAGACTTACGCACCAATCGGGGTAATTCTAAAACAGCCGTCACTCAAAATTGATATCAAGATGAATAAGCAAAGCCATCCGCAATATCCACATCATAGGAAAATAAGGGCTAAGGAGTAGCCAATGAGCATATTAAAAAAATATACATGGAACAATTGGTCGGGATTTCAAACATCAAATCCACAGCAAATTTTTAAACCGCACAATATTGATAAACTCAAAATCATTGTCCGAGATCATGACAAAATTCGTGTCGCAGGGGCAAGCCATTCATTCACGCCTTTAGTGGCAACAGATGCAACTTTATTGTCACTTGATCACTTATCAGGTGTAGAACATGTTGAACAAGAACAATGCACAGCAACAATATTAGCAGGGACTCGACTGTATGATTTAGATCAATTTTTACAGCCACTGAATCAATCGCTGATGCAACAAGGCGATATTGATCAGCAAAGTTTAGCTGGTGCCGTGTCAACAGGAACACACGGTACAGGCGCAGATTTGTATTGTATTTCAGGTTATGTAGAGCAGTTTGAATTGCTCACAGCATCGGGTGAATTGTTGCAATGCAGTCCTACGGAAAATAGCGATATTTTTAATGCAGGACGAGTATCACTCGGCAGTCTAGGGATTTTGACCAAAATTACTATGCAAAATAAGCCACGTTATAAACTCAAAGAGCATGTGAAACTCTGTCCTGTGACCGATATGCTGACGAATATTCAACAATGGAAAACCGAGCATCGGCATATTGAATGTTTTGTCTTTTCACACAATGCTCAACTCATGTTGAAAACTTTGGATATGACTGATGAGGAAATTCAACCTCGCAAAGAATCTTGGCCATCGGAAGATGGTTTACTGACGATGTGTTCTGAAATAAGTAAAGCCTTTCCATCGGCTAATCCGTATTTGCAAAAATTATTAGGTGTCTTTGTAAAACCGACGACTTTTATTGATTGGTCGAGTCAGATTTTTCCAACACCACGCAATACACGTTTTAATGAAATGGAATATCAAATTCCTGTCGATCAAGGTTTAGCGTGTTTGCAAGAAATTTTAGTGGTGATGCGAAAGCATAAAGTACAGACTTTTTTCCCTTTAGAATTTCGCTTTGTGAAAGGTGATGATATTTGGTTGAGTCCTTTTTATCAGCAAGATTCGATCTCCATTTCAGTGCATCAATACTATAAACAAGATCCATATTTGCTATTCAATGTTATTGAGCCGATATTACGTAAGTATCAAGGGCGACCACATTGGGGCAAAATGCATACGCTAAATCATCAACAATTACGTGAACTATATCCTAAATGGGGTGATTTTATGCAGATTCGTGAACAGCTTGATCCAAGTAAAAAGTTTTTAAATCCATATTTACAAAAGCTATTTTATAGTCAATAACTGTTAAAGAAAATTATAGAAAATAACGAGGGAAATGAAATGGTTAAAAATGCTCAAGCACATGACTTTTTTCAACAATTAAATCAGGATTTGCGTCATTCAGCATTCGGTTTACCTCGTTTAATTCTAGATGAGGATCAACTTAAACGAAATATACAGCATGCAGAGCAACAGCTACATAAAAATAAGCATTTAAAACCACGTTTGGTAGTGAAGTCTTTAGCGAGTTTACAACTTCTGCAAACTGTCGCTACACATTTTCAAACACAACGCTTTATGGTATTTCATTTACCGCAAATTTTACCCATTTTAGAAAGCTTTAGCTCGGCAGATGTATTGATGGGGAAGCCTATGCCTGCAAGTACTGTTGAATATTTTTATCTGAGATTTACATCTTGGAATACTTCAAATATTCAATGGCTTGTCGATACACCACAGCGTTTAATTGCTTATTTGGATATCGCAAGGCGTTATGCTGTACGGTTACAGATCAATATTGAAATTGATGTGGGATTACACAGAGGGGGAGTATCAAGTACACAAGAATTGGTTGCACTGTTGAAAATCATAGAAGCACATCCTGAACAGCTTAAATTCAGTGGTCTAATGGGCTACGATGCACATGTGACCAAACTACCTTCTATTATCAAAAAAGCCGATGTGGCATATGCTGAATCACAGCAAATTTATCAACATTTTATAGAAATTATTCAAGCACAATTTCCGCAGCTTTGGCATGAGGAACTTTGTTTAAATGGTGGTGGTAGTCCAAGTTTTAATTTTCACGTGAAACAAAGTGTCTGTAATGATCTATCTTTTGGTTCAATGTTACTCAAACCAAGTGATTTTGACAGTACACATTTAGAAGCGTTAAAGCCCGCCTTATGGATTGCTAGTCCAGTGCTAAAAGTGCTTGAAAATACAGAATTACCAGGAATGCCATTACTGAATAAATTACCTCATAAAGATAAGGCTTTATTTATTTATGGTGGATATTGGATGGCAGATTATGTTTATCCGAAAGGAGCGCATCCACATTTGTTGTACGGACGAAGTTCTAATCAAGAGTTAGTGAATGTTTCAAAAACGACTCAAATTGATGTCGATGATTATGTTTTTTTAAGACCAACGCAAAGTGAAGCAATTATTCCGCAATTTTCTCAGCTTTATTGTTATAAAAATAATGTTTTTGAAGCATGGGAAACTTTTAGAGAGTAATTGTTATCATTGAGGCGAAACATATTTAGAGATGACTTCAATCGATTTTTTTAAGAATAGCTAAGGGTAAGATGTAGCTAATGGTTTATCAAACTGCATTAAAGGTGTAAAATTCTACGGACTTTAATTTTGTTCCACCGATTTTATCTTTTGAGCTCGTCTCGATCATAATCTCGCGGTGACATGCTCCATGGTACGGGGCATCACTCCTTAAGGATTTTTTATGCCTATTATCACATTGCCAAATGGCGATCAAAAAAGTTTTGACCAAGCTGTTTCTGTTATGGAAGTAGCACAGAGTATTGGACCTGGTCTTGCAAAAAATACAGTTGCAGGAAAAGTAAATGGTCGTTTGGTTGATGCAAGTGACCTCATTACCGAAGATGCTACGCTTGAAATTATTACACCTAAAAATCAAGAAGGTGTGGAAATCATTCGTCATTCATGTGCTCACTTGGTAGGTCATGCAGTAAAACAACTTTTCCCAGAAGCTAAAATGGTGATTGGTCCTGTCATTGAAGAAGGTTTCTACTATGATATTTGGATGCCACGCCCATTTACTTTAGATGACATGGCTGCAATCGAAGAGCGTATGAAAAAGCTCATCGATCAAGATTATGACGTTATCAAAAAAATGACTCCTCGTGACGAAGTGATTGCAGAATTCACAGCACGTGGTGAAGAATACAAATTACGCTTGATTGCCGACATGCCTGAAGAAACACAAATGGGCTTGTACTACCATCAAGATTATTTAGATATGTGCCGTGGTCCGCACGTTCCAAATACTAAATTCTTAAAATCATTCAAACTCACTAAAATCTCTGGTGCTTACTGGCGTGGTGATGCGAAGAATGAGCAACTACAACGTATTTACGGTACAGCTTGGGCAGATAAGAAAGAATTAGCTGCATATGTAAAACGTATTGAAGAAGCTGAAAAGCGTGACCATCGTAAAATTGGTAAAGCTTTAGACTTGTTCCATATGCAAGAAGAAGCACCAGGTATGGTGTTCTGGCATCCAAATGGTTGGACAATTTACCAAGTACTTGAACAGTACATGCGTAAAATTCAGCAAGACAATGGCTATCAAGAGATTAAAACTCCACAAATCGTAGACTTTACGTTGTGGGAAAAATCAGGTCATGCTGCAAATTATGCAGACAACATGTTTACGACACATTCTGAAAGCCGTAATTATGCGGTTAAACCGATGAACTGCCCATGTCACGTTCAAGTGTTTAACCAAGGTTTGAAGTCTTACCGTGATCTTCCAATTCGTTTAGCTGAGTTTGGTTCATGTCACCGTAACGAACCATCGGGTTCACTACACGGCATTATGCGTGTACGTGGCTTTACTCAAGACGATGCGCATATCTTCTGTACGACTGAACAAATTGGTAAAGAAGTTGCAGATTTTATTGCATTAACTTTGGATGTCTACAAAGATTTTGGTTTTGAAGATGTACAAATGAAATTGTCGACACGTCCTGAAAAACGTGTGGGTGATGATAAACTTTGGGATGTTGCTGAAAAATCACTTGAAGATGCATTAAATGCAGCAGGTTTAGATTGGGAGCTTCAACCAGGTGAAGGTGCATTCTATGGTCCAAAAATTGAATTTTCACTTAAAGACAGCTTAGGTCGTGTTTGGCAATGTGGTACAATTCAGTGTGACTTCAACTTACCATTACGCTTAGATGCATCTTATGTAACTGAAGATAACGATCGTGACCACCCTGTGATGTTGCATCGTGCAATTCTTGGCAGTTTTGAGCGTTTTATTGGTATACTGATTGAACATTACGCAGGATTCATGCCACCTTGGTTATCACCAATGCAAGCATGTGTCATGAATATTACCGATTCTCAAGCGGTTGCATGCGAGTCAGTGGTCGCAAAACTCAAAGAAAATGGAATTCGAGCAATTTCAGACTTGAGAAATGAGAAAATCGGCTTTAAGATTCGTGAGCGTACTTTAGAACGTATTCCATACTTATTGGTTCTTGGTGATCGTGAAGTAGAAGAAGGTACTGTAAATGTTCGTACCCGTTCTGGACAAAATTTAGGGACTATGTCAGTTGATGCATTTATTGACCTAGTGAAAGTAGCCGTAGCCGAACGTGGCCGGTATATTGTGGAGTAAGAAAGATTAAACAGCCTGACCGTAACCAACAACAAGGTGCTAAAAGCAATCGCCCTGCATTAAATGATGAGATTAAGGCTAAAGAAGTCCGTCTTGTTGCCGCAGATGGTGAACAAAAAGGTATCGTTTCACTTGCTGAAGCGCTACGTGCTGCTGAAGAAGTAGATCTTGACCTTGTTGAGATTGTGGCAAATGCAGAACCACCTGTTTGTAAAATCATGGATTTCAACAAACATTTATTTGATCTGAAGCAAAAACAGAAAGATGCTAAAAAGAAACAGCATCAGGTTCAGGTCAAAGAGATTAAGTTGCGTCCAGGTACTGACATTGGTGACTACAATATCAAGCTGCGTGCTATTCTTCGTTTCTTAGAAGAAGGTAATAAAGTCAAAATTACTTTACGTTTCCGTGGTCGTGAAATGGCTCACCAACAAATCGGCTTAGCTCAATTGCAAAAAATTGAAGCTGATGTTGCTGAGTTTGGTATCGTTGAGCAATCACCAAAAATGGAAGGTCGTCAAATGGGTATGTTACTTGGTCCTAAAAAGAAAAAGTAATCGCTCTTTGATTTAAAAAAAAGCACTGCATAAGCAGTGCTTTTTTTATTGCTTTTATTTTACTTCAGGTGAAGCAAGTTGTTGTGTTACTTTTCGGCTAATTGGAATATGCCGAGGTAACTTCTCTTCAGGAATAATACGTTTCAATTCTATTTTTAACAAACCATGATCATAGTCTGCTCGTTGTACTTCAATATGTTCATCTAAGCGTAAAGATAGTTTAAATGAACGATCAGAAATACCTTTGTGTAAAAATTCAACCGTCGTATCTGACTTTTCTTCAGTTGCTTTACCTGTAATAGTGAGCACTTGGTTTTCAAGATTGATCTCAATTTGATCTTCAGTAAAACCTGCTGTAGCCACAACTATACGATAGTTATTGTCACCCGTTTTTTCAATATTATATAGCGGATAATTTGATACTTCACTTTGCATAGCATAATCGAACAAGTCATTGAGTCGGTCAAAACCAATACTACGACGGAATAATGGGCTGAGACTTAAATTGCTCATTGATAGAACCTCCTAAAATTAGCAAAGTTGTATAAATAATATTTTTGTCTCTGCATTTGCAGAACCTACAGCAATTATTGCTGTACTTTAAATATAGGAATGCTTTTTTAGATTTCAAGAAAAAAATCAAAAAAAAATTTTTCTTAAGGGTAGGTTGTTAAGTGGAAGGATTAATTAGAATAAATTCTACTGTTTATTGTAATGAAACATGCTATAACTAGCGATAAAGTTCAATAATGTGATGTAAAAAACGATAAAGGCAAAAGGTAACCAACATGATTGATTTGTATTATTGGGGTACACCCAATGGTCATAAAATTACGATTGCTTTAGAAGAAATGGGGCTTGAATATCAAATATTTCCCATCAATATTTTAGAGAATGATCAATTTCAACCTGATTTTTTACGGATTTCTCCAAACAATAAAATTCCTGCAATCGTTGATCAAAATGGTCCCAATGGTGAACCGATTTCTGTGTTTGAATCGGGTGCAATTTTACAATATTTAGGTCGTAAAACAGGTTTGTATTATCCTGAAAATGAACAAGACCGTGTTGAAGTTGAACAGTGGTTAATGTGGCAAATGGGTGGTTTTGGACCTATGCTTGGGCAGAATCATCATTTTGGAAAATTCGCCAAAGAACAAATACCATATGCGATTGATCGCTATGTGACTGAAACAAAAAGACTCTATGCTGTGCTGAATAAACAATTGATTGGTCAAAAAAATGTAGCAGGGGAATACTCGATTGCGGATATGGCAATTCTTCCTTGGGTACTACGTCATGAATGGCAACAGATTGATCTTGATGATTATCCTTATGTGAAAGAATATGTCGAGCGTTTAACGGCACGTCCTGCGGTGCAAAGAGCATTATCCATAAAAGTTTAGTAAATATTTTGTGTTAAGATTAAAAACCACTTTGAGTGGTTTTTTCTTTTTTAGATTCATGATGATTGATTGATCGGTAGGTATTGGTGATGAAAGATTTCTTTTTAAATTTTACGAAAATTTTAGAAACCAATTCAAAAATTTATTGGAGTATTATTGCTGGTATTGTTGCCTGCTTAATTTTATATATTGCTGAAATTATTCATATTCAAAGTGTTTATCCACATATTTCATCACAAGATCCAACGATAGTTCGTACTATCCTTGACTCAATTGCACAGCGTTATCAATGGGTGCGGATCGGAGCGATTCTAATTGCATTGATTGCTTCAAATGTTCAGTATCGTAAAACGAAAAAAATGCTCAACTTATGATGTGTAGATAACAATGTTGGATAAGGAAATGAAGATGACGTAAATATTTTTTCGACATTTCTTTATTTCCTTTGAATGCTTAATCTTTACAGTAAGTTTTTATCGTTTTTACAATACCAACGCGGTATTTGAGTATTTTGGGCTCTTTATTTTTCTCTTAAGAGCATTTTATGCTTAATTTTTTATTTCACTTACATTTCATTTTTATCTTGTTGTTTTTGAAATATAAATTTAAATAAAAAAGTTGAGCCTATTAATAAAGTATTTTTTCATAAAGATTTATACCGAAATTAATACCACAAAATTTTTTGCCACCATGATTTCTCTTGTATTTTAGGAATAATGACAACAAAGGGCTGTTCTACATTGAAATCAGATGCGATACCATTTTTCGTATAGGGTTTAAATTGCGCTTTATGGACTTGTTCTGTCACATACTGATCGAGTTGACTCAATCCTGAACTTTTAAGAATATAGATACTTTTAATTATTCCTTCTGAATTAGCGTTTATTCTGACAGTAAGCTCATAATTTCCTGTGGGAAAGTTAAATAAGTCATGGTTTTTTAAATGCGGTTTTTGCAACCACTGAACTTGTTCATATGTGACAATTTCAGCTTTTTGAGAGTATTCATTGGCTATGCTTGATGCTGATAAAGCGACTAAAAGTATGGTTAAGAAAATTATTTTATACATTTTGAGGATAATCTCTTTTGTTTTATGTCCTTATGATCTCAAAAAAGTAAGTTGATTACGATGGCTTATTTCTTATTATTCCTTTCTGCTTTTGGTGCAGCAACTTTACTTCCTTTGCAATCTGAAGCCATATTGGTTGGGCTTTTGTGGCAAGACCACTATTCTGTTGCTTTATTATTGATTTGTGCATCTGTTGGAAATATTTTAGGTTCATGTGTGAATTGGTTTTTAGGTTTACGCATTGAGCGTTTTAAAGATCGAAAATGGTTTCCTATTTCAGAAAAGAATATGCTGAAAGCTGCTGTGATTTATCAAAAATATGGCTTTTGGTCATTATTGCTGAGTTGGACTCCGATTATTGGTGATCCGATTACGCTAATTGCAGGTTTATTCAAAGAAAATTTTTGGCGTTTTTTATTGATTATTGCTGTAGCAAAAACAGGTAGATATATATTTATCTACCTGATATTTTTAGGCATTTTTTAAAGTGATTTGTTTTTAATGACAATCATCCATTTTGAACTGAATTTCATCTTTTAACGTATGCTTTTTATACATCCATAGCGTTGATGCAGTGCGTTTTAACTCAACTTTACTGTTTGAAAGGGCATTGTAAACAGCTTGATCAATCGCATTTACACCTGAAAGTTTTTTCAATTTAACTTGCGTTACTTCACCTTGCTTATTGACCTTAAATTTAAATTTCACAGTACGATCTTTAAATTTTAAAAGAGTTTGATCTAGGCTTAAGCTCGGTTGTTGCGAGTATTTAAATGCTGTTGATTTATCTTTGGACTGCCTATGCCAAACTTCTGAGTTGAAACTATATTTACATATAGCATTACTTTGAGTTTGATCAGTCGCATCTTTTAAACGAAGCGTAAATGTTTGATAACCCACGATAGATTTTTTATTGCCATTTTCTTGATGTGGTTTAACTTCAGCTTGTTCTACTGCGCGAATCAGTTTTTGATCGAGTGCTTTAACACCTGTACTTTCTTGAATATCAGCATCAGTGACATGACCTTGTTTATTGGCTTTTACACGAATAATTGCAGAACGATTTTGTCCTGAGAGCTCTGAGCTGTTGTATTGAATGCGTGGAAATTGAGTCCATTCAATACGTGTTGTGAGATGTGTAGACTCAGCCGTAATGGTTTCAGGTTCAAGTTTTTGTAACTGACTTGAGTCTGTTGCATGTGCCAAGCTAAAAGCACTGCTTATAGATAAAAGCGTAAGTTGAATGAGTTTTTTCATGTTGATATTCACAGAGCACAGACCGATGCAAAACATGTCAGGTTTAAAATGCCGTCAAGTATTTCCTTAAATGAGAATGATCGCAATAGAAAATTATGTATTGCCAGTTTTTAATCATTATTTTACACATGAGTTGACAGTACACCTTAAAGATCTTTATCGGGGTGTTCAGCTTGAGTAATATCAAGTTTAAATAAGTCAGAAGTCTTCATCCAACTTAAAACGACAACAGCAATGGTCATACAACCACCAAAAACTGTAGCGGCAATTGTTCCCATGTATTTTGCTGCAAGTCCCGATTCAAAAGCCCCAAGTTCATTGCTACTCGATACAAACATACCATTCACAGCAGCCACACGACCTCGCATATTTTCAGGCGGATAAATCTGTAAAATGGTTTGACGAACAACCACTGAAATACTATCGCAAGCGCCAGTCATGGCTAAGGCAAATAAAGATAACCAAAGATAATTTGAGAATGCAAAAATGAGGGTAAAGACGCCAAATCCAGCAACAGCGAGGAGCATATTACGCCATGCATGATGTGTAGGTGGAAATTTGGTTAGCGCAATCATGGTGACCAATGCACCAATAGAGGGAGCTGCACGTAAATAGCCTAAACCTTCAGGCCCAATTTTTAAAATATCTTCAGCAAAAATAGGCAATAAGGAAATCACACCACCAAACAGAACTGAAACTAAATCAAGAGAAATTGCCCAAAGAACAATTTTAGTTTTCCAAATAAACCGAAAGCCTTCACTTAAACTGTCTTTTAAATTGCTGTGTTCTATAGGCGGGAACATACGTTTAGAAAGCAAAGAAATTAAAATAAAACAAACACTCAATAAGACTGCAACAGACAGCAGGCTTGTTTCACGTCCAATTCCTGCAAGCATGAAACCACCCAGCATTGGACCAATGATTACGCCACTTTGCCAACCAATGGTTGTCCATGTTGCCCCATTGGCATACAGTTCACGAGGGATTAAAAAAGGCTTTAAAGAAGTCGCGGAAGGATTGTAAAAACCACGAATGGTACCCAAGCCAAAAATTACTGCATAGATACCTAAAGAGAGGGTACTTACAGCAATTTGCCCATGATCGAACTGATGAAACAGCCACCATAAAATTAAAGGCATGGGAACGGCGAAAAATAGACAAATTCTCATAATCATTTGTTTATTAAATTTATCTGCGAAATAGCCACCCCAAAGAGACAAAGCAATAAAGGGGACGGCTTCAGCAAGTCCAATGAAACCAAGTGTTAATGGGTCTTTAGTAATTTGATACAAAGAATAAGCAACAATTATTTCTTGGATCAAAATTGCAAGCGTCAGACAAAATTGATTGATTGTAACAATCGAAAAATCACGATAACGAAGTGCGGCAAAAGCGTCATGTGCAGTGTTCATATTGGTCTTGTTTTATCATGATGTGACGATTATAAAGATTTTATTATATTTGGCTTAACATATTCCTGAATTTAAGATCGGAAATTACGCTAAACAAATGTTGAATGGCATCATGTTTCGCTTTTGTTTTAAGCAAAGATCCTTTAGAATATCTGCTCCCTTACCTGCAGGTCGTCATCGCAATGGTGCGAACGTTCCGAACAGGTGTTCAAAAGAGGTTGTTATGCCTAAGATGAAAACTCGCCGTGGTGCAGCTAAACGCTTTAAAGCGACTGCTAACGGTTTCAAGCGTAAACAAGCGTTCAAACGCCACATTTTGACCAAAAAATCTGCTAAGCGTATTCGTCAATTACGCGGCTGTGTAATGGTTCACGTGAGTGACGTTGCTTCAGTTCGCCGTATGTGCCCATACATCTAAGGAGATTTATAAATGGCTCGTGTAAAACGTGGTGTACAGGCGCATCGTCGTCATAAAAAAATTCTTGCTCGTGCTAAAGGTTACTATGGCGCTCGCTCACGTGTTTATCGCGTAGCGTTCCAAGCAGTAATCAAAGCGGGTCAATATGCTTACCGTGACCGTCGTCAAAAGAAACGTCAATTCCGCGCTTTGTGGATTGCACGTATCAATGCTGGTGCTCGTCAAAATGGTTTGTCGTACAGCCGTATGATCGATGGCTTGAAAAAAGCTCAAGTGATCATCGACCGTCGCGTACTTGCTGACATCGCTATGCATGACTCAGTTGCATTTGCTGCTTTAGCTGAAAAAGCTAAAGGCGCATTAGCTGCTTAATCATCTTTGATGATTAAAAAAGACCGCTTTTTAGCGGTCTTTTTTATTTTGGTATCTCAATCCTATATTGATTCTGGAAATTTCTCAGTATGAGCTTCTCCCAGACGCCCTAAATACTGCACATGTTTACCTTTAATCCATACAAAATATCCAATACATCCAGCAAGGTAAGTGAGTTCTTTGAATTGTGGATACATAACTTGTCCAGATTGAGCACCTGCAATTGCCTGTTTGATTTTCTGTAGATCAAAATGTAGTGTAATTTCAGCAATTTCAGCAATTTCAGCAATTTCAGTAATTTCAGTAATTTCAGTAATTTCAGCCTTGAAGGAATGACGGATAAATTTACCATTGGGGAAATAATATGTGGTTTCGCCACAACGATAATCGACAAAATAGGATTCAATACCAATAGCGATTAATTGCTGAATAGCATCACCGAAATGAATTTCACCTGTATTAGATTTTGTGAAAACAGATTGTATGGTATGAAGTTGAATCTGGCTGAAGTCTTTCATTTGAATTGCTCTATATTATGTTGATTTTATATGGATACTATTTGTTTTAAATGACTATAGGAGACAGTTGAATGCGTAAACAATACCATTTTCGCAAAGTCGGTGATAACACTTATATCTGGGATGTACATCGTTTGGTTGAATTAACGCAAGACCTGTCTGTAAAATCAGTTTTATTGACTGAAATTCAAGAACTTCATGAAGCTTATTGGTTTCCTCAAGGTTCTCCAACGACACAGCAAATTATTGAACATATTCAACTCATTCAGGATGCGGATCTTAGTTACCCAATTATTTTATGTATAGATGGGCGTGTGATGGATGGTATACATCGAGTAGCAAAAGCTCAATTGCAAAAAGATACTCATATTCATGCAGTACGTTTTAAGCATATGCCTGAGCCTGATTTTATCAATGTTGATGAAGATGATTTGGATTATGATGAATAGAAGTGAGAATGTTTGAGTAAAAATTACACAATATTAACAGTAAAAGGTTATCACTTTAATACGTACTCGCATACATTAGAGATAACATAAAAATAATCGTGCTAGGAAAAAACATGCGTGTAGACATTCATGGCGTACAGCAGGGCACAATTGAAGTGGAACTAATGCTCTTGCCTCGCATTGGTGAAACCATAAGGGTGATGTATGGTGCGGATGCAGAGGTCACAGGTGAGGTGATAGGGTTAGAGCATTACATTAATCAACATGCTAATGATCATAGTGTTATTTTAACAATTCGCCCAATTATTTAATGTGAATCGTATTAAGTTGTTTTAAATCAAATAAAAGTAGCTAAAATGGGCTCCTTTTTTATGTGTATATATTTATAAAAATGATGAAAAGAATAAATGTTATTGGGACATCGGCATCTGGAAAAACCACATTTTCTAGAAAATTGGCAGAAAGATTAAATTTAACTCATATCGAATTAGATAATTTATTGTGGTTAGATGATTGGCAGGAAACTCCTGATTTTGAATTTTTTCAGAAAATTGAACAAGCTATCGCTTTTGCTGATATGGATCCGACGAAACAGGGGTATGTGATTGATGGAAATTATAGTCGTACAACACATTTGACTTGGAAGGCAAGCGACACTGTAATTTGGCTTGATTTACCATTTTATCTCAATTTATTTCAGTCTTTACATCGTGCATTTGGTCGGGCACTGAGCCAAAAACCATTTTGGGAAAATTCAAATAATACTGAAAGTTTTTCCCGAATGTTTACACGTGATTCTATTGTTTTATGGATGATTAAAACCTATAAAAAGAACCGAAAAAAGTATATTGATAAAATGAATGATCCTCAATTTGTGCATGTTCAATTTATTCATATTACAACGAGAAAGCAGATGAGACAGTTTTTAGAAAATTTGAAATGATGTAAAACGAGATGAATTGAAGGCGAGATGAATTAAGGGTGAAAGATGGGTGATATTCAATTTTTAAAAGAATTGCAGGAAAACGTTCGCAAAGGGCAACAATATAAATATCTATACTTTTGGGGACATACGCAAAAAGTACAAGATCTGATTGATAAAAGCTGTTTTAGTCAGTGGTTTCCTACAAAATTTGAGGTTAAAGGTGTGCAATATCAAAATACAGAACAGTATATGATGGCACAAAAGGCAAAACTTTTTGCGGATGAAAAAATTTTCCAAAAGATATTACAAACAGAGAATCCTGATAGGATTAAGGTACTTGGGCGACAGGTTGAAAATTATGAGGATGATGTTTGGAAGAAACATCGCTATGCGATTGTCGTCGACGGAAATTTAGCAAAATTTTCTCAGAATGAAAAATTAAAACAATTTTTATATAGTACCCATGAGCGTGTATTGGTTGAAGCCTCTCCAGTTGACAAAATTTGGGGCATTGGCTTGGCTGCGAATCATGAACATGTCCAAAATCCGTTGTTGTGGGATGGATTGAATTTATTAGGTTTTGCCTTAATGGATGTTAGAAAGCAACTCTTTTAATTTCAGTTGCTCTCTTATTGCTATTAGCGAATGTAAGATAAAATTACAAACCAAAATAGTAGGCGCAGACGCAAATAATAATCGTCAATAAAATTAAAGGAATAACTCCATATTTTGCTGATTTAACTTCAAGGTGAGCACTGGATTTTGGTGAAACTTTTGGTTTCGATGAATCCGAATCAAATGGAGAGGTAATTTCTTTGGGTGTTAAACGTGCAGTTTTATAGTGATTGGCAACTTTCACAATAAACTTCGCCATTAAATCATCTAATTTTTGCGAAAAATGTCGTAAATTCAATTGCTCATCGGGTGTGAATACAGTGCCATCCTCATGATAAGGGTGTTGGATTTTTTGTGTAATAAATAGTGATAATGCATCTAAGCGATGCAAACTTTCATGTGCATAATCAGCCTGATAATCGGTAGGTAATAGTGACATTTTTACATTGTTTGGATTAAAGCTTGTAGGACTTAGAGAGGCTTGAGTTGAATGATCTTCGCTTGTTTGCACTTGTTTTGAAGTCGATGTCGATGAATTAGAGCCACTAAAAGGTAAATGTAAATTGGCAGGTGGTGTGAAATCTTGAGCAAATTTACTATTAAAAAGCTCATTGTCTGTATATGCCTGAATATCATCCCAATTTGGTTGTATTAAATCTTGTTCTACACGTTTGATGAGTTTGCTATTTAGTTCAAAACGCCAAAGTGACTCGAAGCGGACATTGCTTCGTTGTGATGTGGGTACATCAAAATCATTGTCTGCTTGATACCATTCAGCTAGTTCTTTACCGAAAATCCATGCGGATTTTTTTTGTTTGTCATGGCTGACAATAAAATGTGTGATAGGTAAAAGTTCAACATTGCTATTCGGATTTTTTTCATCATTTAAAATAGATGAGTTGTGCAGACTGAGTTTGTATACGCCTTGCTTTTTTAAGCCCTCTAGCCAAATTTGAAAATGCTGTGCTAATAAATGTTGACTGATTAAATCTCGAAATGCAAAAGCATGCTGATTAAAAATGGCATGATCGACCCAATGGCTAAAACTCATATTTTGAGTGAGGTATTCATTGCCATAACTCACAAGCGTAAGTTGCTGTTTCCAAATTTGATCGAGTGCCATTCTTGTAAATCTCTATAATGAGATTGTTATTTTATACACTTTATAATTTAAATTTCTAGCACTGCAACGTAAATCTAGATGGAAAAAATGCGCTTAAGTTCTCAGGATGATTGAATATTTGTTGTCAGATTGAGAATGAGTGCTCAAAGTGGGGTGGTTCATCGGTATTTTCCTGTGTTCGGTCTTCATCCTATTGCATAAAAACTGTTAGAATAAAGGGTTATATTATTTTTTCTAAATTGTTGCTTTGAGAGTTACTATGTCATTGGAAGCCCTGACCACTGAAGCGCTCGCTGCGATTGCAGCAGCTCAAGACCTTGCGACACTCGATCAAGTTCGAGTGCAATTTACAGGGAAAAAAAGCCAACTTGCTGAGCAGTCAAAATCACTCGGTAAAATGGATCCTGAGCAACGTAAAGTCTTTGGTGCGCAAATTCACGCTGTGCGAGAAGCGATTACTGCTGCATTGACTGAACGCCAGACAGAATTACAAAAAGCAGCGTTAGAACAAAAACTTGCAAGTGAAATGATTGACATTACTTTGCCGGGTCGTGGTCAAACTGTGGGTAGTATCCACCCTGTAACTCAGGTTCAGGAGCGTATTTGCCAATTCTTTACCAAAGCAGGTTTTCTAGTTGCAACGGGTCCTGAAGTTGAAGATGACTATCATAATTTTGAAGCATTGAATATTCCAGGACACCATCCTGCACGTGCAATGCATGACACATTTTACTTTGATGTAAATCATTTATTACGTACGCATACTTCGGGTGTACAAATCCGTACCATGGAAACACAACAGCCACCAATTCGTATCGTGTGTCCAGGTCGTGTATATCGTAATGACTCGGATCAAACGCATTCACCAATGTTCCATCAAATCGAAGGTTTGTATGTTGCAGAAAAGACGAGCTTTGCTGAATTAAAAGGCTTACTTGTGAATCTACTCAATGAATTCTTCGAAAAAGATTTAAAAGTTCGTTTCCGCCCATCTTACTTCCCATTTACAGAGCCAAGTGCCGAAGTGGATATTATGGATGAACGTGGTAAATGGTTGGAAGTTTTAGGTTGCGGTATGGTGCATCCAAATGTACTACGTGCAGCAGGCATTGACCCTGAAAAATATACAGGTTTTGCTTTTGGTTTAGGTGTAGAGCGTTTTGCAATGTTGCGTTATGGCATCAATGACTTACGCATGTTCTACCAAAATGATGTGCGTTTCTTACGCCAGTTTGCTTAAACAGATTTTTTATTCATCTTCTCGTAATTATGAGAAAAGGATGAAACGAATTATTTTTTAGATTTTATAAATTCCCCTAAATCCCCTTTAAAAAAGGGGGACTTACATCCCTGAACTGGAGTAAGGATTGCTCTCTTTTTAAAGAGGGCTAGGGGGGTTAAGGAAATGAATGTATGAAAATTAGCGAAAATTGGCTTCGCACATGGGTTAATCCTGCAATTGATAGCGATACTTTATCCAATCAACTGACTATGTTGGGTTTAGAAGTTGATGGTATGGATCCTGCGGCAAAACCATTTACAGGTGTTGTAGTTGGTGAGGTACTCACCGTTGTTCAACATCCTGATGCAGATCGTTTACGTGTTACCACGGTCAATATTGGTTCGGGTGAGCCATTACAGATTGTATGTGGTGCACCAAATGTGCGTGTAGGTATGAAAGCACCTGTAGCAACTATTGGTGCGGTTTTGCCAGGCGATTTTAAAATCAAAAAAGGTAAACTTCGTGGTGTTGAATCACAAGGTATGCTATGCGGTGCTTCTGAAATTGACCTTGAAGATAAAATTGATGGTCTTTTAGAGTTACCAAGCGATGCGCCTGTTGGTATAAATATCCGTGAATATCTAAATTTAGATGATCACGTGATTGATATCAGCATTACGCCAAACCGTGGTGACTGTTTCAGTATCCGCGGGATTGCACGTGAAATTGGTGTAATTAACCAATTGTCTGTGACTGTACCTAATATTAAACACGTTGTTGCAACTATTACTGATGAAAAGAAAGTTGTAATTTCAACAGACGGTTGCCCACGTTATTTGGGTCGTGTAATTAAAAACGTCAATACTAAAGCGTCTACACCGATATGGATGGAGCGAGCTCTTGCACGTTCAGGGATTCGTCAGCATAGTATTTTGGTTGATATTACCAACTATGTGTTGATTGAATTGGGTCAGCCTTTACATGCCTTTGATGGTGATAAAGTTCAGGGTTCAGTTCAAGTTCGTCAAGCAACGGCTGCGGAAAAATTAACATTGCTCAACGAGCAAGAAGTTGAATTGTCTGAAAAAGTAATGGTGATTGCAGATGATGCAAAAGCCTTGGCAATTGCAGGTATCATGGGTGGTTTATCTTCATCTGTGACCGATGAAACTACTGAAATTTTCTTAGAGTCTGCATTCTTTGCTCCGCTTGCAATTGCAGGTCGTGCGCGTAGCTTTGGTCTACATACCGATGCATCACAACGCTATGAGCGTGGTGTGGACTTTGAATTACCAATGATTGCAATGCATCGTGCATCACAATTGATTCAAGAGCTTGCAGGCGGTGAGTTCGGTCCAATTACCGTTGCGGAACAAGCCGAATTATTTCCGACTCGTGAAGCGATTGAATTAAATCAAGCTCAAGTTGATCAATTGTTGGGTTATCAGGTTGAATCAGACTTCATTACCGACGCATTGACTCGTCTAGGCTGTACAGTGACTGTTAAAGCTGTAGGTGAATGGACAGTAGTTCCACCATCACATCGTTATGATATGACTATTTACCAAGATTTGATTGAGGAAGTGGCACGTATTCACGGCTATGACAATATTCAAATGAGTCTACCTGTAATTGATGTGAAACTTGCAAAACATCAAGATCAATTTGAATTGCCACAATTGCGTCAAACTTTAGTGACTTTGGGTTACCAAGAAGCAATTAGCTTTAGCTTCTCTGATTTAAAACTTGAAAAACAATTGAATCCATCAGTAAATCCATTGGCATTGGCAAATCCAATCTCAAGTGATTTAGCAGTGATGCGTTCAACACTACTTTCAAGTTTGATTCCATGTGTTCAGTATAATATTAACCGCCAACAAAGTCGTGTACGCTTCTTTGAGTTAGGCTTACGTTTCGATTATCAAAATGCAAAAAATATTAATGATCTAAAGCAAATCCCAACTTTGGCAATGATTGCCGTTGGGGCAAAAACTGCTGAATCTTGGCATGGAAAGCCGCAGTCTATGGACTTCTTCGATCTTAAAGGTGAAGTGGAAGAACTTTTAGGCGCTGCGCGTGTACAAGCAGATTATGTTCGCTCAACACGTGAATGGTTACATCCAGGTCAGTCTGCTGAAATTTTAGTCGCTGGAAAATCAATTGGTTATCTAGGTCGTTTACATCCATCACTAGAGGATGAACTTGATTTAGGTATAACTTGGGTTGCGGAACTCGATCAGTTGGCTGTTTTGCAAACTTATGTATCTAATTTTACAGAATTATCACGATTTCCATCGGTTAGACGTGATATTGCGCTTTTAATTAGTGATAATATTAATGTTAGTGAAATTCAGCAACTTATCGGAAAAGCGGGCGGAGAGCTTTTAGACTCATCCTGGTTATTCGATGTGTACACTGGTCAAGGTGTTGAAAACGGCAAACGCTCACTTGCATTTGCATTGTTATGGCAACACCCATCTCGTACGCTCGAGGATGCTGAAATTAAGTCCGGTATGGATCATATTATTCAAGTGTTGGAAAGCACTTATCAGGCGACATTGAGGGCCTCATGACAGCATTAACAAAAGCAGAAATGGCTGATCATTTGAGTGAGCTTACGAGTTTAAACCGTCGTGAAGCGAAGCAAATGGTTGAATTGTTTTTTGATGAAATTAGCCAAGCATTAATTGCTGGTGAACAAGTCAAACTTTCAGGATTTGGTAACTTTGAGCTGCGTGACAAGCGCCAGCGTCCAGGTCGTAATCCAAAAACTGGGGAAGAGATTCCAATTTCAGCACGTCGTGTTGTGACATTTCGTGCAGGTCAAAAATTTAGACAGCGTGTGGGTACAGAACAGGAAGATTAATTTTTCCTAGTATGTTTCTCTATACAGAAGCTTCAGGTGATTCGTTACCTGAAGCTTTTTTATACTTGTAGATTTCAGTAATCTAAATTTGATAGTGAATTTGTTACTTGAGTTGTGAATAGGGTTACTGGTTGATCTCGTGGTTAAAGCTTGAAGGGTATTGCTGTGTTTATTTAATTCTTTGAATATTATTATTTATTTGGATGGTAATATTAAAATTGAGGTATAAAAAAAGAGAACCAAAGGTTCTCTTTTTTGATAATAATCTAAACGATTATTATTGAGCAGCAGAAGCTGGAGCAGCGTCAACAGCAGAAGCTTCAACTGGAGCAGAAGCAGCTTCAACAGCAACAGAAGCAGCTTCAACAGCAGCAGAAGCTTCAACAGCAGCTTCAGAAGCAGCTTCTACAGCTTGAGATGCAGCAGCAGTAGCATCAGTAGCAGCTTCTTCAGTTTTTTTAGCACAACCAACGAAAGCTAAAGTAGTAGCAACTGCAGCAGCAATAGCGATTTTTTTGAATAACATGGCATCACTCTCATAAATATTAGAGAAAAAAAAACCCAGGTTAGCCTGTTTTTTGCTTTTGCATGAGCAGTCTAACTGGTATGTCAGTATGCTATCACTGTATATTTTGAATTTCTACTGGCTAGATGAAAAAAAGTAGAAAATTTGATGAAAAAATGACATATTTTTAACAGTAATTTACAATTGAAAAGTTATTCTAGATTGGAAGGTTAATAGTAAGTGATTAAAAAATAAGTTAAAAATATAGATAATGTATTGAAAAATCATCACTTTGTAATTTTAGATACAGGGTTTTGATGAAAATGTGTACTTATGTAACTAATGTCAACCAATAAAAAAAGCCACTTATTTGAGTGGCTTTTTTTTGAGATTTAAAAAATTAATTTGCAGCTTTACGTTTCATTTGATCAAAGAAATCATCATTTGTTTTGGTTTCTTTCATACGATCAAGCAAGAACTCCATTGCAGCTAGTTCATCCATTGGGTGAAGTAGCTTACGTAGAATCCAAACTTTACGTAGATTTTCTTCGCTCATGAGACGCTCTTCACGGCGTGTACCTGATTTCTTAATGTTCATGGCTGGGAACACACGCTTTTCAGCAATACGGCGATCAAGCGTAATTTCTTGGTTACCTGTACCTTTGAACTCTTCGTAGATCACTTCATCCATTTTACTGCCAGTTTCAATTAGGGCGGTAGAAATGATGGTTAGTGAACCACCTTCTTCAATATTACGTGCAGCACCGAAGAAACGCTTAGGGCGTTCAAGTGCATGTGCATCTAAACCACCTGTAAGCACTTTACCTGATGTTGGAATTACAGTGTTATAGGCACGTGCTAAACGAGTGATTGAGTCAAGTAAGATGACAACATCTTTTTTATGCTCAACCAAACGTTTTGCTTTTTCGATCACCATCTCAGCAACCTGAACGTGACGAGCAGGAGACTCATCAAATGTTGATGCAACAACCTCACCACGAACAGTACGTTCCATTTCCGTTACTTCCTCTGGACGTTCATCAATAAGAAGAACAATAAGGAAGACTTCTGGGTTATTACGAACAATCGATTGCGCGATGCTTTGTAATAACATTGTTTTACCCGCTTTAGGCGGTGCAACAATAATAGAACGCTGACCTTTACCAATCGGTGCGATAAGATCGACAACACGTGCAGTTAAATCTTCAGATGAACCATTACCCAATTCCATCACAAGTTGCTCTGTTGGGAAAAGTGGTGTTAAGTTTTCAAATAGAATTTTATTGCGTGAGTTTTCAGGTGTGTCGTAGTTAATTTGGTTAACTTTTAATAGTGCAAAATAGCGTTCGCCTTCTTTTGGTGGGCGAATCGTACCTGTAATGGTGTCACCTGTGCGTAGGTTAAAGCGACGAATTTGTGACGGACTTACGTAAATATCGTCTGGACCTGCAAGATATGAACCTGCAGCAGTACGTAAGAAGCCAAAACCATCAGATAAAATTTCCAGTACACCATCACCGAAAATTTCTTCACCATTCATGGCATGACGTTTTAAGATGGCGAAGATAATATCTTGTTTACGGTTACGAGCCATTCCTTCAAGGCCCATAAACTCAGAAATTTTAATGAGTTCGCCAATCGGTTTTTTCTTGAGTTCAGTTAAATTCATAGGTGATCAGATTGATATAAGAATGTGTGGTACACAGATAGATAAGAAAGGAAGCAAAAGTCGTCCGCAGATCGAAAAACGAGCAGCAATTGTATGTGCACAATAACAAAACTCAGATTTCAAATAATTTTTTCGAGGAGAAAAAGTGTAATACAATTTCTATTGCCGAGCGGCGTCTTATGTGTTGTCTTTTAAGGAACTAGAAATGTAACTTTGGATTCCTTGATGAAAGAATATAAGTGAGATCAAGTGATTTGTCAATTTTCTGCTCAAAAAAATACGCTATCGAGGATAGCGTATTTGAAAAACCGATTGATCTACAAATTAGATGTTGTCATCTATGAATGCAGTCAATTTTGATTTAGGTACAGCACCGATTTGTTGGGCAACAACTTCACCGTTTTTAAACATCAATAATGCAGGAATATTACGGATGTTATAGTTCACAGCAGTTTCTTCACATGCAGTCACGTCAACTTTAACGATTTTTACTTTACCTGCGTATTCGTCAGAAAGTACTTCAAGTACTGGTGCGATTGCTTTACAAGGCGCACACCAGCCTGCCCAAAAGTCAACAATGACAGGGATGTCAGACTGTAAAACATCTGCTTCGAAGTTTGCATCAGTTGTATTTACGATATTACCAGACATGGATTTGGCTCCAAAAATTGAAAAGATGTATCTATGCTATGAATATAAGTATTACATAGTCATCTTTAACTATGTAGGGGATGTTTGAAATTTTCGTCTTTTAGGGTGACTTTGTCCAATTGATGCTCACGATACTGGTTATCGGATTCATCTCTATTGTCATACAAATGTCATATATGTATAAAAAATGGGAGACTGTTAAATTGTGTGCATAAATGGCTTTTAAATTGCATGTATGTGAATTAATCTAAGCAACAATTCTAAATGAGTTTGTACAAATCATGTCTGATTTTTTGATTGATGAAGAGTTACTTGCAGCCATAGATATGGGATCAAACAGTTTCCATTTGGCGATCGCCCGTGTAGATCATGGTGAAGTAAAAAAAGTTGCTTCGATGTCAGAAAAGGTTCAGCTTGCCGCAGGGTTAGATGAAAATAAAAATTTAACAGAAGCTGCACAGCAACGTGGTTTGGCATGTTTAGCACGTTTTGTTGGGCGTTTGAGTTCAGTACAGGCCAATCGCTTGCGAATTGTAGCGACCAATGCATTAAGACAAGCCAAAAATGGACAAGAATTTATACAAAAAGCGGCAGAAATTTTACCCAAGCCGATTGAAATTATTGCAGGTCGTGAAGAAGCCCGCCTGATTTATTTGGGTGTCTCACATACTATGGCGAACAGTGGTCGTCGTTTAGTGATTGACATTGGTGGTGGTTCGACTGAACTGATCATTGGTGAAGAGTTTGAACCTATTCATACTGAATCATTACAAATGGGCTGTGTTGCTTATACAAAAGCGTATTTCCCTGAGGGTGAAATCAGCCCAAAAGATTTTGATAAAGCTGTGGTTGCCGCACGTAAAGAAATGTCAGGTATTGCTAATACGTATAAGGCTGAAGGTTGGGATACGGCTGTTGGTTCAAGTGGCACAATTAAGGCTTGTCGTCAGATTTGTATCAATATGGGTTGGAGTGATGATCAAGAAAGCCTGACTCGTCAAGGCTTGGATAAACTCAAAGAGAAATTGCTGAAGTTTAAACATATTTCAGATATGGATTTTGATGGCTTAAAAGAAGATCGTCGAGCGGTACTACCTGCGGGCATCGCTATTTTATATGCTATTTTTGAAGTCTTAAATATTGATAAATTGATTTACTCCGATGGCGCATTACGTGAAGGTGTGATGTATGACCTATTGGGACGTTTTCAGCATGAAGATATCCGTGATCGTAGCGTACAAGCAATGATGGGGCGTTATGGTGCAGATCCGAAACAAGCTGAACGTGTGGTAAGCACCGCACAACATTTGTTTGATGGTGTTGCGACAAAACTGAATTTGAATAGTGATGATAGTGATTTATTACGTCGTGCTGCATATTTGCATGAAATTGGTCTAGCCATCAGTCATAGTGGATACCATAAGCATAGTGCATATTTACTACAGCATTCTGATATAGCCGGTTTTTCACAAATTGATCAAAATTATTTGTCACATTTGGTCGCTCATCATCGCAGAAAGTTACGTAGCGATGCGCGAATTGATGCGCTCAGAGTCGGTGGAAACAAGCTTGTTTATCTTTGTCTCTTGTTAAGACTTGCTGTTTTACTCAATCATAGTCGAAGTGATGAGATGCTTCCTGCCATTGAATTACAGGCAGTGAATGAGCAACAATGGCAACTCAGTGTTTCCGGTGATGCCAAACAATGGCCTTTGCTTATAGCGGATTTGCATGATGAGCAAGTACAGTTTAAGCATTGGGATATTGAGCTGAGTATTCATTCGGAACAGTTTATCAATTAACAACTGATTGAAGAGTTATCTTTCGGTGAATCAGGGATCATTCTCGAGTTATGAAAAGTAAAGCTGCCCAGTCTAAAGCCTGGAAAACGGTTCAAATTGCACGTCATCCAGAGCGTCCACAATTTCTAGATTATGTCGGTGATATATTCACTGAATTTGATACATTGCACGGCGATCGTGTGTATGGTGATGATGGTGCAATGATTGGTGGATTGGCTCGCCTTGATGGTCAGCCAGTGATGGTCGTAGGACAACACCGTGGTCGCAGTACCCGTGAGAAATTGCAACATAATTTTGGGATGAGTAATCCTGAAGGTTACCGTAAAGCACAGCGTTTAATGGATATGGCTGAGCGTTTTAATTTACCTGTTTTTACTTTTATTGATACCATGGGTGCATACCCTGGTGTTGGTGCAGAAGAGCGTGGTCAAGCAGAAGCAATTGCGACAAGTCTTGCGCAACTTTCAAGTTTGAAAGTGCCTGTAATTGCAACGGTATTGGGTGAAGGCGGTTCTGGTGGTGCCTTAGGTATTGGTGTTGCAGACCGTGTGATTATGCTCTCTCATAGTATTTACTCTGTAATTTCACCTGAAGGTTGTGCATCTATTTTGTGGAAAACAGCTGAAAAAGCAGAACAAGCAAGTGAAGCTTTGGCTTTAACAGCAGATAAATTGCAAAAAATGGGCATTGTAGAATACGTTGTCGATGAAGGTGAAGGTGCACATTTACATCCTGAGCAAATTATGGATCAGCTCAAAGCTGTGCTGAAACAGGCGCTAGAAGAATTACAACCGATGAGTGCTGAAGAACGATGCGAAGCACGTTACCAACGTTTAATGAAATTTGGCAGCGACAATTCAGGACTGACACTCTAAGTCAGTACAGTCGATTCACCGACCAAACAACCTTCCTGATTGGATGCAGTGGCGGCATGGATTCCATGCTGCTTCTGCATTTAATGTCTGCGCTTTTTCCGCGAAAAGTCCGTGCAATCTATATTAATCATCAACTGCAAAAAGTCAGTGATGTGTGGGCGATTTTTGTACAAGAACAATGCCTAAAACTAAACATTCCTTGCATCATTCAAAATGTTGATGTGCAGCAGGGTAATCTTGAAAATCAAGCACGAGAAGCACGTTATCAGGCTTTTGCCAAGCACCTAGATAAGGGTGAAATTTTAGTTTTAGCACATCATCAACAAGATCAAGCTGAAACTTTACTCTTGCGCTTACTTTCGGGTACAGGCGTTCAAGGAATGGCGGCGATGCGAAGTATCGATGTTCAACAAAAAATAGATCAGGATATTCACATTTGGCGTCCACTATTGAATATCTCTCGTGAGCAGATTTGCCAATGGGTACAACAATCCGATATTCAGTATGTTGATGATCCGACAAATTTAGATACACACTATGATCGTGCATGGTGTCGGCATGAATTGTGGAAGATTTTGCAAAGCCGTTACCCCAAAATGCAACAGGCTTTGGCAAGAACGACTGTGCTTATGCAAGATGCTGATGAAATCTTAAATGAAGTTTTAAAGCAAGATTTGGCAAAATGTGGCGATGCAACACAACTTGATTTAACCGCCTTTTTACAATTATCGAAAGCAAGGCAAAGGCAATTCTTATCTGCTTGGATGAGAGGTGATGAGCAATATCGTCCAACTTTTGATATGGTAGAACGCCTACAACGTGAAGTGATTGAAGCACGTGAAGATGCTCAATCGGCATTGCACAATCATGGTTTTTATTATGTACGCTATCAGGGCATATTGTATCGTTTAACTGAAGATGTATATTTAGCTGAACGGAAAAATAACGTGCCACAGCATGCGGATATTATTTTTAAACTTAATACTGTACAAAAATTAATAGCAGGGCAGTTTCATATTGAGAATGTATTTACGAATCTTATTGGGCAAGATCAACAACTTGAAAAAAACATAACAATGGGATTAAGTCCTTTATTATTAGGAAAAAAATTACAGCTCACACTGCGACAAGGTGGTGAGAAAATTCATCTATATGGACGTGTCGGCAGTTGGCCGTTGAAAAAAGCTATTCAACAAGCACATATTTTTCCATGGATGCGTCATACAATTCAAATATTGAGCATAGATAATGTTATGCTTGGGGTCTTTACGCCAAAAGGTTTCTGGCTTGCGCAATCTGAGTATTGTGTTGAGGCTGGATGGCAACCAACGTTGATCTCCTGTTTTTAAAAATCCAGTTTATAAATCATGGTCGGGTGTGTTTCATGGGTACAGCTTTAAATTGTAATATTGGTTTCATCGGTGGTGGTAATATGGCACAGGCATTGATCGGTGGTCTGATCAGCCGTGGTTTGCCTGCTACTCGCATCACAGTTTCAGATCCTGTTGATGTGATTCGTGAACGATTACAGGAAAAAGATGTTCATGTTACTAGTGATAATATTACTGCAATTCAAAATGCCGATGTCGTAGTTTTGGCAGTAAAACCACAAGTCCTGAGTCAAGTGCTAAAACCACTTCATGGTTTACTTGATGATAAATTAATCATTTCGATTGTGGCGGGTGCAGAGATTAAAACTATTGCAGACCTGACCAATGCTACGCGTATTGTCCGTGTGATGCCAAATACACCTGCATTGGTACAAACAGGTGCGCATGGTATGTATGCACATGAAAACGTGGATACTCAGGATCGCGATCTTGCTAGTCAAGTTTTGGCGGCTACAGGTTTAACGCTTTGGGTTAATACGGAAGCACAAATTGATGCAGTCACAGCGGTGTCAGGTTCAGGTCCTGCATACTTTTTCTATATGATGGAAAGTATGATTCGTGCAGGTCAAAACATGGGACTAGATGAAAAAGTTGCAACAGCATTGACCTTGCAAACAGCTTTAGGTGCGGCACAGATGGCGATTACAAGTGCAAGTTCACCTGCTGAATTACGTAAAAATGTCACATCACCGAATGGTACAACGCAAGCGGCACTTGAAGTTTTTGATCGTGCCCAAATCTCTCAAAATATTCAGACTGCACTTGCTGCTGCACAAAAACGTAGCCAAGAACTTGCACAAGAAATTAGCAATAACAGTAAGTAATTAATTGAATTAGGAACGCTCCAGTATGGGTATAGATTCTGCTCAGATGTTTGGCATTGTGATAAACGTAGCCATTTTGCTCGTATTTTTCCGTTTTTTAACGCAATTGGCGATGGTGAGCCCATATAATCCAGTTGTGTTGTCAACTGTGAAAGCGACTAAAATTGTCGATATTTTTGGTCGTATTTTTCCTACTTTAGCGAAAGGACGTGTTAATACTGCGGCATTGGTATTAATCATTATTTTGTATTTGCTTAAAATGTTTGGTGTGATGTATTTAAGTGGTCATATGATCACAAGCCCTGTGCATCTGCTCATTTTAACTTTTGTCAGTATGATTCAAGATTTGATTCGCTTCTGTAGAATTTTAATTTTCGCGACTATAATTTTGAGTTGGGTGGTAATGTTTACCCAATCTCGATCACCTTATATTGAAGTAATTCAAGAGCTTGCAGAACCATTATTGGCACCATTCCGCCGTTTGTTGCCGAATATGGGTATGATTGATTTATCTCCAATTTTGGCGTTCTTGGCATTGATGATTGCTGAGCGATTGATGGATGAAGTTGCACGTACATTGTTGATTGGTTTTTAATTCATTCTAAAAATATGAATGAAGACATAAAAAAGGACTCTTTAACGAGTCCTTTTTTATGTCTAAATTTTAATATTGGATTATAGGTGTTTTAATGTGCTTCATCCCAGTTTTTACCTTTACCCACTTCAACCAAAAGCGGTACAGATAAGGTAACAACTTTTTGCATGACATCTTGAATTTTTACAGAAATTTCATCTGCAATGTCTTCATCGACTTCAAAGACCAATTCATCGTGTACTTGTAAAAGCAGTTTTGCTTGATTTTTTGGCAAAATTTTATCGACTTCAATCATTGCCATTTTAATGATTTCCGCAGCAGAACCTTGTAATGGTGCATTGATTGCAGCACGTTCAGCACCTTTACGAACCATCATATTACTGGCTTTAATATCAGGCGTATACAAACGGCGACCTGTAATCGTTTCAACAAAACCTTGTTCCAACGCAATCTGACGGGTACGTTGCATATATTCATAAATACCCGGATAGCGATGGAAGTATTGCTTAATATAGTTTTGTGATTCTTCACGGGTAAAGCCAAGCTGACGGATTAAACCAAACTCAGACATGCCATACAGTAGACCAAAATTTACTGCTTTAGCTTGACGACGTTGATCTGAAGTTACATCTTCAAGGGCAACACCCAAAACTTCTGAAGCAGTACGACTGTGAACATCTTGACCGTGGTTAAAAGCATGAACGAGAGCCTCATCTTGTGAAAAATGAGCCATTAAGCGCAATTCAATTTGAGAATAATCGGCTGCAAGTAAGATGCGTCCTTCAGGTGCAATAAATGCTTGACGAATTTGACGACCAATATTTTCACGAACAGGAATATTTTGTAAGTTTGGATCTGTAGAAGACAAACGACCTGTTGCAGTCAAAGCTTGATGGTAGCTTGTATGCACACGTTGTGTTTCAGGATTGGCTTGTTTAAGTAAGCCATCTGTATAGGTGCTTTTGAGCTTAGTTAGACCACGGTATTCAATGATGAGTGCTGTAATCGGATGGTCAATTTTTTCTAAAATGGCCTCTGAGGTACTGTATTGACCTGTTGCAGTTTTTTTACCGCCTTTTAGTCCCATTTTTTCAAACAGTACTTCACCGACTTGTTTAGGTGAAGATACATTGAAACTTTCACCTGCAATTTCAATAATTTGGTTTTCAAGATCTTGAATGGTTTCAGAGAAGCTAATACTCAATTGATCGAGGAAGTTTAAATCGAGTGCAATGCCGTTTTCTTCCATACGTGTTAGAACACTTGCAACAGGCACTTCAATGTTATGTAAAATGCTTGAAAGCTCAGGTAATTCCTTCAACTTACGATCAAGTACTTCGTATAAGCGGTAGGTAACATGTGCATCTTCTGCTGCATAGTGTGCAGCCGTTTCAATCTCAATTTGATTAAACGTTTTTTGTTTTGCACCTTTACCTGCAACTTGTTCAAATGTCGTAGTTAAATGGCTTAAATAAACACGCGCAACATCATCCATACCATGACGGGTTGCAACTGAATTGAGCACATAAGATGCCAACATGGTATCAAAGTACCATCCTTGTAAATGGATACCATGATTTTCAAAAATATGTGCATCATATTTTAAATGATGCCCAATTTTCTCAACGCTAGTATCTTCTAAAATCGGTTTTATTTGCTGAATAATGGCTTCACGATTCAACTGTTCAGGTGCACCTTCGTAATCATGTGCAAGTGGAACGTAGTAAGCATCTTTTGCATCAAAAGCCACTGAAAACCCAACCATTTCAGCAACACGGTAATCTAAACTTGTTGTTTCAGTATCAATCGCAAAACGTTTTTCTGTACTTAAGCGTTGGAAAAGCTGTTCCCAATCGGCTTGAGTCAGTATTGTGTGGTACTGTGCTCCCCCTAAGAGATCATCATCACTTGTACTTTGGGCTTGATCGGTAATAGGTCTTGCTTCTGTGGTTGGTTCAGTTTTTACAATTTGCGTAGATGCTTGTTTGTAAACTGCTCCATTTGGATTGTTCGGGTGGTCAAGGGATTGTAATTGATTACGAAACTCTAATTCGGTGTAAAGGTTGCGCAATACATCTACATTGGGGTCGGTGAGTTTTAAATCTTCATAAGTGATATTGAGATCAAGATCAATCACAATGCTGGCAAGTTGATGATCAAGTGCAATACCTTCAACATTGTCTTTTAAGTTTTGACCAACTTTACCTTTGATATTATCGACATTTTCTAAAATGCCACCAATTGAACCATATTCATTTAATAGTTTTGCTGCTGTTTTTGCACCGACCCCAGGTACACCACGAATACCATCTGATGCATCGCCCATCAGGGTTAAATAGTCAATAATTTGATCGGGACGTACGCCAAACTTTTCAATTACCCCATTTACATCCATGGGTTTATCTTTAAAGCTATCTTCCAAAGTCACTTTGTCCGTGACCAACTGTGCCATGTCTTTGTCACCTGTCGAAATCAGGACTTGATGACCTGCGGCTTCGGCACGTTTTGCTAATGTGCCAATAATATCATCGGCTTCTGCACCAGGAAGCATATGCAATGGAATACCCAATGCACGAATGAGCGCATGTAGATAGGGGATTTGCTGTGCAAGTTCATCTGGCATACTTGGGCGGTCACCTTTATAAATCGGTGAAAGTTCATGGCGGAAGGTTGGCTCGGGCGTATCAAAAATCACCGCCATATGCGTAGGTTGAATTCGGCGCATCAATTTTTGAATTGCAGAAATCGCACCACGGATCGCATTGGTCTGTAGTCCAGTCGATGTCGTTAACGGTGGGAGTGCATGAAAGGCACGAAATAAAAAGTAAGACCCATCGACTAATACAAATGGTGGCATTGATGATTTCTCAAAATAATGAAGCTAGGCATAGTTTACATGAGTTTGGATAAAAATGAGCTCAGGGTGACGGGAAAGGTCGGATGTACTATGATGCTATGATTCAAAATGAATGACTGATCTTTCTTTTTAATTCAGGATAGTCCATGCAATCACAACAAGAAGAACACAATACAACATCGAACATGGAGTCGGGTATAAGTCCCCAATATTCAGCTATACCAAATGACTATGGTTGGTTGACTAAACTCAATTTTTTGGTTTTAGCATGTTTTGGGATGGCTTTCCTGATTTTAGACGATGAGCCGAGATGGATTAGTGCAGTCGGATTATTTTTTTGTTTTATGTTGATTTTTGTCTTGAATGCTTTGAGTAAGCAACAACACATGATCTTGTTCCAACAAAGGCAAATTCAAGATTTATTGCAAGTACAGCGGTTGAATACAGCTAAAGAATTGAATAAAGAGAAATCCTCAGACCTTCTCAAAGCTGAAAGTAAAGAATTAGAAAGGTATGAACAAAATATTCATGTTCAAATGCTGGAACAGATGGAGTCAGATCATTTTGATCAAGTCTTTACACCAAATAATGGCGCAGAAGTTTTACATGATTCAGTTTTATCGGATCAACAGAATATTTCCACAACTTCTAGTTTAAATCCTTCAAATTTAGCAGATACGAATGAAGAAGGTAGTTATGTAAAAGACGATTTTGTGAAAGAGAGCGAGTACATAGAAGATTCACAAGTACGTTATGCAGAGAGTCAGTCACAACAAGCAGAACACAATGCACAATCTATAAACCAATCTGATCAAAGTAAAGAAAGTACCTTATTAAAAGACCTGAAAGGTATGACTTCGCTATGGAGTGCTTTTGTTGAATGGTTCAAAGGTGGAAATAGTATTGTCCGTATCGCTATTATCATTTTATTGATTGGGGTGATTTTACTATTACGTTTTGCTAGTGAATATTGGCAACCGACATTAAGTACAAAATTAGCAGGCATTGCTGTTGCAGGTGGCGTACTGACCGCAGTCGGGTATTGGCTACGCAACAAACGTTATGGTTATGCGATTAGTGTGCAAGGTGCGGGCTTAGGAATTTTATTCCTTGTTTTATTTAGTGCTTTTAAGCTCGCTGTTATCACTTCTGTCGCACTGAGTTACGGTTTACTCATTGGCTTGCTCGCCGTGACATTATTACTTGCTTTGAAACAAAATGCACTGATTTTGGCATTTATAGCCCTTGGAAGTGGTTTTATTGCGCCGTTTATTTTAAATACAGGCAGTAATAATATACCTGCACTGTTTAGCTATTATCTTGTGCTAAATATAGCTTTAGCTGTGATTGCTTTCTTTAAACCGTGGCGTATCTTAAATACCATTTCATTGCTTGCAACCTTTGGTGTCGGTGGACTAAGTATTTGGCTCAAAGCACAACCTGAACAATATGCCATGTTGAGTATATTGGTTTGGCTACATTTTGCTTTATATCTGTTTGTTTCAATTCGCTACAGCCAAAATATTGCACAGTATAAAATTGCTTTTAAAAACATACCATTGATAGATACTGCATTGATTTTTGCTACACCATTTATGGCGTTTACCTTATATGCAGGCTTGGTCTATCACAATCAGACAGCATTGAGTGTTGCAAGTGCAGTATTAGCATTGGTGTATTTTGTGGTGGGCTATGTTTTACATAAGAAGTCACAAACTTTGACATTGTTGATTCAAAGTTTTTACGGTTTAGGATTAACTTTCCTTGCACTCATTTTGCCTTTTGCTTTTGATGCCCAATGGACGAGTACAGGGTGGGCAGTACAGGCATTGGCACTGATTTGGATGGGTTGTCGTCATCATTTAAAAAATAGTGTGTTGTATGGTTTAGTTTTACTTGGGGCGAGTAGTGCTTTTTGGCTGAAAAGCATTTTATTTGATGGAAACTTGAGTGTACTTGCTGTGTGTTTCCTGACTTTAGCTTATTTAGCAAGTGCTTATATTTTTAGCACACCTGAGCTGAATGAAAAATTGATCAATGATCATATTGGTATAGATCATATTGATACAGAAGATGCCGTTGCAACGCCATCGGTACAGCAAATACAAAATAGTGCATTTTTAAGCAAGATGATGCAGTCTGCAACACTCGGAAGTTTGTTGATCTTACAATTTGTCGTTGTGTTGTATTGTTTTATGGTGGATCAAAATGATGTGCTCGTTAAAAATGCTGAATTAATGGCAGTCTTGACACTTGCATCAATAGTAATCGCTGTGCGTGTTTTTCAAGTTCAGCAACTGTCTAAAAATATGCAATTGTTTGCAGGTTGTGCGCTGTTTTACTTTGCCATGATTCCACTGGTTTTATGGCAGACCGATATCATTTCAATATGGTGGACATTGCAAGCATTAAGTATGCTAATTATCACGTGTTTATACGCTGTTCCATCTATACGAAATGCCTCTACAGTTTTGTTGTGGGCGAGTGCTATTTGTGCAATATCTGCTATTTTCGGTGAGCAAAATTTACGTTATATCGTCGTAGTTTTATTGATCATAGTCAGCACATTTATTGCGTATTGGTTATGGTATAAAGTCAAACCTGCATCCACTCAGATTGATCGAACAAGTGCCTGTTTGAATCTTAGTTTGTCATTCATTTTTGTTCCATATGTGTTGTATAAAATATGCGATTTGATGCAATGTGATTTATACAGTATCGCTTTGCCAATGTTGTTGTGGTGGGGCATTCTTACATTAATTTATCGCTTCAAACATCAAGTGCTTGATCAAATTTGGTTGTCACTGAGTATTATTCTTTTATTTATTGGTGTGAGTGAAATTGCAGTATTGAGTGCTTTTATTGCAAAAAACTTTCAGTTTTGGACGATTGAACCTGTCTATCAAATACCGATGTTAATGACTATTGCCTTGTGGTTTATGGTCTTTATCTTCTGTCTAAAAGTTTTCACTAAGCAAATGAAGTTATTCTTAAAACAGTTCTTTATGTTGCTTGCTGTTTTGTTGATGGCAGTCTTTGGTGGATTGTTGGCATCGAATCAACTCGCATTTATTCCAATGCTGTTGTTATTGCCTGTTGTTGTCTTATTAGCATCGTTAAAAGTGAAGCCTTTACAGTTTTTACAGCCTTATTGGCAGGCCAACATCAGTATTGTCCTTGTTGGTGGTTTGAGTGTATGGCTCATTAGTCTATTGCAAAATGGACAATGGAACTTGCCGTATATCACTTTACTCAATCCGATGGATGCTTTAAGTATCGGCATTTTTGTGATCTGTATTTTTGCTATTAAACCATTAATACAAACGCAAGGGCGTGAACTACAAATTGCCAATATGGCAATCATGATTGTGACAGGTTTAATGCTGATCAGCAGTGTGATGTTGCGTAGTTTACATCACTATATGAACTTGCCTTATTGGTCGGTTGAGGCTTGGCAGAATGGTACAGTTCAAGCAAGTTTAACGATTCTTTGGGTGGTACTAGCACTGATTTTGACCACCTTTGCGAGCAAAAAGTCGTTACGTCATGTGTGGATGCTCGGCATTGCTGTATTGGCTTTGGTGATTGCAAAATTGATTTTCTTAGATTTGTCACACACACATACCATTACACGCATTGTTTCCTTTATTGGTAGTGGTTTGGTGATGTTGCTGATTGGTTACTTTGCACCGCTACCGCCTGCACAAAAAATTGTTAACCAATTGGCTGAAGATGGTGACGAGAGTAAAGACCAACCTAAAAATTAGAAATGTTGTTGTAGAAAAAGACAATCCATAAAACAAAAAAAGGATGGCATGATCACCATCCTTTTTTTATGTTTAGATCAAAATTCTAAAATTTATAACTTAGGTTCACGCTTAATTTCTTGTGTATTGGCATAGCGATCTAAATCTTCATCGGTTAATGGTTGTTGAGGTGTTGGACGATCTACAAAACCAATTTTAGGGACTGGAATCTCAATTTGATTATCTACAAAGCGGTTACGAATTAGCTCATGAATTTCATCTTTCACTTGTAAATAATTATTTTGCTTACACCAAAGGGCAAACGTGATCTCAATCGAAGATTCAGCAAAAGAAGAAACCGTGACACGAGGCTTAGGGTCGGCTAAAACCAATGGATAGGCTGTGGCAATATCAATCAGCACGGAACGCACTTTATTGATATCTTCATTAAAATTGATTGGTACAGTGAGTGTAATCCGTCGAATCGGAAACTTTGATAAATTATGGACGGGGGCACGAATCAGTTGTTCGTTTGGTAAGCGTACGTAAACATTGTCCATAGTGAGTAATTTTACCGATAATAAGTCAATTGAAATAACTTCACCTTCAATCGTATGACCACGAATGAGGGTAATTTGAATGGTATCGCCAATTTCAAAAGAACCTTCACCAATAAGGAATAAACCACTAATTAAATTTGATGCAGAGGTTTGTGAGGCAAAACCCAAAGCAACGGTTAAAATCCCTGCTGCGCCTAAAAATACACTGAGTTTAAAACCAGCCTCTTTCAGGCTAGTCATTACAAAAATCATGAAAATAAAGTAAAAAATACCACGTCGCCATACAAGACGTTGATGGGCGTTAAATCGGACGCCAATTGTGCGAATAAAAGCATTAGAAATGAGACGGGCAAGAAAAAAACCAATCACACATAAGACAAGTGCAACTAAAATTTCACTTAACCGATCTGTATTGATATTGGTAAATACACCTTTAAAGCTATCGAAAATATCTTTAGGAATCGTTGAGTTGGGCATATGAGACTCCTAAAAAAATGAATCGAACATATTAAATAATGCACCACCTGGTGCACGAGGTGGATGTACGTAAACAACTTCACCTGCAAGTGGTGGTGTACGATTTTCAATTTTAATTCGAGATGGACGATCACTTCCTTCGTATAACACTTTAATTTGTGATGTCCATAAACGACCTGTACTTTCACTATAAAACAGAGGTAGTGCAGGAACAGGAACATTCATACGGTCAAAGCGTAATTGATGGCTGCTGACATTATGAAAATCAATTGGTGTCACTGCACGAAAAGCGCGAGGACGCAGTAGCTTTAATTCGGTTCGACCATCAACAGAAGTGGCATAACACATGTCACCCGTACGATGATCTGGACCAAACCATGTATCTTTTGGCTGAATGACGGGAATATCGAACAATGGCTCTTTTTGTGCCTGAACATAGCCTGAAATCCACAGTGGGGTACTAATATACAAAGTCCCTCGTTGCCCTGCGGGAATATAAATTGGATCGACAGGACGAATCACCACAGAGCGATCCGCAAGCCGTGGTAACAACTGAAACGTATTATGTGTTTCACGGAACATATAGCGTTCAACATGGACAGGCTGTGGAAAGGCAAAATTAACATCTTGAATGCTATACCATTGTTGCTCATAGTCGTACTGAAATTGCGGACGATAATATTCCAGTCGCCATTCCTGTAAACCACGGGTCAAGCGAAGCATCATCGAGCCAAATTGCCATGCTTTGGATTGATGGAGCTCAAAATGCTGATCGCCCCACCATTTTAAATTGGGCAATTCAGGTTCAAGAAGTTCATTCGTTGTCAACAAAAGTGCCATTCCTATATTGAATTCTTTTAAAAAACAGGCTTCACGCTGTCATGCGCATAGCGTACACTCAAAGCAATTTTAATCATTAATATAACTTGTAATGCAAGCACTGAAACAATTACAAATACCTTATAGTTTTGCGAAACGACACGGAGTGTTGCTACGTTACGAAGGCGATCAAGTCTTTATTGTCCGTCGTCAGGATACTGCACAAATTGCGATTCAGGAAGCACGCCGTTACGTTGGACGTGTGGCACAGTATCAATTATGTTCAGATACCGATTTTAACAATATGCTCAGTTCAAGTTATGCAGGTGAAACGGGTGAATCACAACAAGTTGCCGCAGGTTTAGAAGATCATCCTGACTTACTTAGCCTTGCTGATCAAGTGCCAGAAACTGAGGACTTGATGGATCAGGAAGATGATGCACCAATCGTTCGTTTAATTAATGCATTATTGTCCGAAGCAATTCGTGTGAGTGCATCCGATATTCATATCGAAGCTTTTGAAAAGAAACTTTCGGTTCGCTTACGTGTCGACGGTCAACTACGTGAAATTGTTCAACCACGCCGTGAGCTTGCACCGCTTTTGGTTTCACGTATTAAAGTTATGGCAAAACTTGATATTGCTGAAAAGCGTGTGCCGCAAGATGGTCGTATTTCTTTACGCCTTGCAGGACGTGAGGTCGATGTTCGTGTGTCAACATTGCCATCTTCGCATGGCGAGCGTGTAGTCATGCGTTTGCTCGATAAGCAAGCAGGGCGTTTGAACATGACTCATTTGGGTTTGATGAAACCTGATTATGATCGTTTAACGCAGTTGGTACATCGTCCGCATGGGATTATTTTGGTGACTGGCCCTACAGGTTCGGGTAAAACCACGACGCTTTATGCTGCGCTTTCTGATTTGAACGATGGATCTAAAAATATTTTGACCGCTGAAGATCCAATTGAGTATCAACTCGAAGGGATTGGGCAAACGCAGGTCAATACCAAAGTAGATATGACTTTTGCTCGTGCGTTAAAAGCCATGCTTCGCCAAGATCCTGATGTGGTGATGGTCGGCGAGATTCGTGATTTAGAAACGGCTGAAATTGCAGTCCAAGCGTCTTTAACAGGTCATTTAGTATTGTCAACGCTACATACCAATACAGCTATTGGTGCGGTAACTCGTTTAAAAGATATGGGAATTGAACCATTTCTTTTGGCCAGTTCTCTTATTGGCGTAATGGCACAGCGTTTGGTGCGTACTTTATGTTCACACTGTCATACGTTCCGTGAAGCCGATGATTTTGAAAAAGATATTTTTAAAAATGTTACAACGGAACATACTTTGAAGTTACCTGTACCACAAGGTTGTGATCATTGCTCACATACAGGGTTTACAGGTCGTACTGCGATTTATGAAATTGTTCCTGTTGATGAAGCGATGCGCCGTTTAATTCATGGTCATGCAGCAGAGTACGAGCTTGAAGAGTATGCACGTCAGCAAACGGGTTCAATCCGTGATGATGGTTTACGTAAGGTGTTGGTAGGTAAAACTACGATGGAAGAGGTTTTACGTGTGACGAATGAAGCTGCAGAGTGATGTGTTTGTTTACTGTCCTAATTAAAGTTGTGGGACAATGATTAAATCCTATGTATGAAACGCAAAAAATCATTAAAAAAGCGCAATCGGTGGAGATTGGGCTTTTTGATTTAGTGTGAAATATTGATTAATCACATATAAAAATTTAGTTTCGCATAATTGTATTATGTTGGTTTTAGCAAAATTTATAATCCAAAATTTACATATAAAAAGAGTTTCCTGAATGATTGGAAAAATTGCTACTTTGGGTCGCTAAATTTTAACATTTTTATATTTATTTACTAAATTTTTCCCAATAATTCAATTTTTTAGAAATTAGCTACACTAAAAATAAATTTGGAACATGTAAGGCAAGGCTTTTCCCCGTACTACAAGATTGGATATATAGATCAAATGAGGTTGTAATACTGGGGTCAATTTGAGCATGTACTCCAAAAACTTGTTTGAGCTGTTCTATGTAATACGTAATAAACTCTATTTCACTATCAAAACTCGATAGACTTCTTAAATTACCCTGAAAATTTTGTAGACTACTCATATCGGGTGGAATATTAAAACATGTTACATCTACGCTAAAAGACATAATTTGATACATTTCAGGTTGAATAATTTTTTGCCCATTTTTTTCAATTTCTTTAAAAAATAGTTCAATTGGAATGAGGTAGAGTAATGTTTCTAAACCATCAAACATTGAGAATATAAGGCTATTATTGATCAATATTTTCTTCGAAACACCTTCTAAACTTCGTTTTTCTATTTCCTTATAAATCACATCCATTTGTTTCAATGGTCGCCCATCAACTTCAAATTGAATAAAGTAATCAGCGATTCGATTCAGAAAAAGCATTTCCCCTGTTCCCGCTATTGCTCCTCGACTCCAGAGTTTTATTTTTTGTACCTCATCATGTGCCAAGTGCAATATTTTTGTTTCTACATCATATGTCATTGCTCTTTTATCCGCTGCGATCAGAATACAGTCATCTAAATGTGCGGCAATAATCATAGTCATGTTTCAATTACTCCAATTTTTGTTATTTTATGATAAATTAATTGAATCAATTCACATAGAGCAATAATAATGGCTGGTGGTTCTCGTATTGTTATCAATGATCAAGGGATTACCATCTCTACAAACGGAAAAATTTTTTTTCAAGCAGGACAACATAAATTTGAAGGCGGACAGAAAGTAAACGTCCAATTACCTCAGATGCCAGATGCACAGAATCCCTATGTCATACAATACCTCGTTAAAAATAAAGAAAATATAGCAGTATCCAATAAGCCTTATATTTTAATGGATGAAGACGGTAATATTCAGCGTGGCTTAACCAGCGATGATGGATTTATAAAACTCAAAACAACACCATCGGCCCAAACTATCGTCACAAGAATAATGATGAATGATGTTGAAGAAGCCAACGAAGAAGAAACAGACGAAGAATAGGTTTGAGATATGCACTACAGTCGTTTAAAACTTACAGTACAAGCACCTTTAAAACTAAAGGATTTAACTTGTAAGTTTGTCGTTATTAATAATAATACCAAGAAAAAAATTGAGTTTGAAGAACGATTTAATGAGCAAGGTTTAACTGGATGGACTGAAATTTATAATTTGAATACTAGTTTAATTTATGAAGTTTATTTACGTGGAGACATTCTTCAAAAAATTTCTGTAAAACCATATAAAGATAAAAAAACACATAGCGTTTTTACCATCAAAGTAACAGCTGAAATGACGAAAAATGTAAAAGAAAACATTAAAGAAATTTATTTAAATGATGGTGAAGTTGCTTGGTATTTAATTAAAAAGACTGAAACCATGCTCGATTGGGCGAAAAGAGTGTTTAAAAAGTCTTTGATATCTTCTGACTGGGACATTCTTCGAGCAAATAATCCCCATATATCCAATATGGCACCAATTCGATTACTAACACCAGGAATGGTGGTTGTTCTTTCCAACTCAACAACAGCAAAAGAGCTACCACAATATAAAAAAGATGCTCAAGAAGCCCAAAAAAACTTAGAACAAATGAAAAAAGACAAGGACTTCGATGCTAAGTTCTTTGCCCAAAACTATGAGTTTTTTTATGATGCCCTTAATGACAGTAGAACTGAAATAACCAATACAAATATTTTTATAAATAATGATCATCCTTTAGTTCAGAAATTTGATAATACACAAAATGATAGTGGTGTCGCATGGGGAACAATTGCAAAGGGAGGGATTGATGCTGCTATGAGTTTTTCAGATGGGGCAACAAAAAGAATATATAAAATACATGGCGAATTAGCCTTAAAAATGGCAGAAGAAAAAGCAAAGGGTACTTCTTTAGCGAATCCTAAAAACTTCAAAGCTTTTAGAAAAAAATATTCTAATTTATATGATGAGCTAAATAGAGAATCCAGAAAAAATTTATTCAAATGGGATCAATCAATTAAGACCAATAATATGAGGCGTATAATTAGTCAATCATCTTTAGCTAGAGGCGCAACTTACAAGGGTGGCATAAAAGGTTATATCGACAAAATGAGTGAACTTGGGAAAATGAGTAAATCTATAAAAGGTGGAGGATATTTGTTTCTAGCTTTAGATATTTACAATGCAGGTGATGCAATTGTAAATACTAAATCTGAAGAAAAAGTAAGAACTACTGTTGTGGAAAGCTCTAAAATTGCTGGTGGTTTAGGAGCTGGAGCTGTAGTAAGTTTTATTGTTGTAGGTCTTGCAACAGGCGGAACAGGTTGGGTTGCTCTAGGTGTTGTCGCTGGTGTTGGCGCTTTAGCAAGTTGGGGATTTAGCGAAGGAGCAGGATTTGGGGCGGGTTATATTTATGATAAAGTGAGCGATAAAAAATGAAACACTTCTTCAATCTACTAACTACAGACTATATATTTACTTTTTTTGTGTTTGGATTTGTATTTTTATTTATTTTCTTTTTATGTTCATTTTTCTTATATGTCTATATAAATATTAATTTAAAAAATATATGTAAAATTATAGTTGATGATGAAATGTGGTATAGAACACCTTTAAGTCCCTTAACATTTAATTTATTAAGTGCATTGCCAATAGTTTTTGGGAAAGAATATTTAAATATTAAATATAATATTAAATTTAAAAAACTATACTCCAAAAATTATTATTTTTCCCTCAATGAAAGTGAATTAAAGGAATTGATAAATAAATACCCTGTTTTTTTTAATACACAGTATTTTATTATATTTTCAGGAGTTTTATTTATTTTTTTTATAGGTATAGCTACAATTTTAAGTAAGTTTTTATAAAAATACATTTAAATCCTAGACGAGTATAGTGGAATCGAGTTAGGAGAGCTAGTTGTTAGAAAAGACTATGATTAATGAGAATAAAATATAATGAATAAACTCTTATTGTTCATAGAGATAATGCCATTAATATTTTTTGGTTTTTTGTTTCTAATCATTTTCTTTTTATCTTACTTAATACAATACAGTTATATTTCTTATAACTTAAAAGGTATCTGTAAAATTATTTTTAATGATGATAAATATTTTAAATTTCCATTAGAACCGTTTAATTGCTTTTTTATTAGTTTATTACCTATTGTTTTTTGGAGAGAAACTCTAAATGTAAAAAAAGGAGTTAATTTTAAAAAACTTTATGGACAACAATTTTATTACCTAATAAATAAAACTCAACTGAATGAGATGTTAATAAAGTATCCTAAATTATTTTATATTCAATACATAATTTATGCATCAAGCATCTTGTTTTTTTTATTTGGTGGACTTGCTTATATTTTAGATAAATATTTTTAAAAACTAAATTACATTCTAAAAATGCGACTATAACTCTGTCGTGGTTTATTCTTTAAAATTACTCACTTTTATTTCTAAAACCTGTAATTGTTGATCAGAGCTTTTTTTTATCTTGAAGTTCCGTAATTGTTCGCTCAATTTATTTACTAATCTTACTAATTTGTTTAAGTTCTCATTTCTATTTTGGTTGCAGGCTCTTGATTGCTTTCTTGATGTTTTGATTGTCCTACCGTGTTACTACAACTGCTTGCGTAAATAGGCTTAACTCAGTAATCATGACTAGATAAACATAATGGACATTATGTTTAATAATTTTGTTAGAAATCAATTAAAGTGTCTATATTTTCATTAAGAAGCCGACTAGAAAAAATCGGCTTATTTGAAGTAAAGCTATTTTAATGTTTGATTTAAAATCAAACAATTACATTCAAAGTCACATCAATATTGCCACGTGTTGCATTTGAGTATGGACAAACAATATGTGCAGCATCAACTAGTTTTTGTGCTTCTGTTTGCTCCAAACCTTCTAAATGAATATTTAAAGTCACTTGAATCCCAAAACCTGTTGGAATAGGGCCAATACCGACATCACCTTCAACAAAAACATCAGGCGTAATTTTCAAATGATCACGATTAGCTACAAACTTCATTGCACCTAAGAAACATGCAGAATAGCCCGCAGCAAAAAGCTGTTCAGGGTTAGTACCACCACCTGCACCGCCCATTTCTTTAGGTACTTTCAACTGAATATCTAAAATACCATCTGACGATGTTGCACGACCATCACGACCACCAGTTGCTTTCGCATGTGCGGTATAAACCACCTTTTCTAAAGACATTTTTATATCCTAAAATATTTATTTGAAACACTATCCTGTATTAAAATGCAGAATTAATAAGCAGTTTTTTTGTAAATATAATGTCTAAATAAAAAAGAATTAAAGTGGACCTGTATTATTTCTAAAATCAATCAGATATTGCCCATTTTTTTGCTTTTGAATCTGACTAAAAGAAAAGGTTTGAGGCATTTCTTCTGTACCTTTAAGCATGTATTCAGTATTGATTTTAAAGGTCTTAGATTTTTTAAATTGTTGCTCTAAAGCAGTAATACCATCTAAATAAAACTCACGATCATCTTGTTGAAAATAAACAGCAATTTTACGTAACTCTTGAATTAAACAACTTTGACAAAGTGTATGATTTTTTTCAATATAGGTTGAATTTAGCATAAGCTGAATGTTGAAACCATAAGATTCACAACCAACATGTTCAAGTCGTATAGTTTGCTTATTTTCGAGTTGTGCTGTTTCTAAACCATATAAAATAGGGAAATCATCAGTCGTATTTTTAATTGAAAAAGTATGATTCTGAACTTTATTCTTTAACAGTACTGGTTGGGCTAAACCTCGAACACATTCTGTTTCTGAATTTTTTTTTGCAATTGCATACAGATCATTTGATTTTGCAAATACCGAGCCACAAGTGAACGAAAGAAATACAGGTATAAGGGGTAAAAATATTTTCATTGTTATCGCTTTAAAGTTGCAATGAAAATATTAAAAATGAGTTCATGAAAAAACTCAAGACTTACGTTTTACTTTATTTAAAACTTTAGAGTTGAATTAATTGTCGATGTTGCATAAGTGGCATTGATGCACGTATGGTATTTTGTTCTTCTAAATCAAAAGGTACAGTTAAAAGTCGGGTACCTTCATTATCTGTAATTTGTAAAATTTGTCCACGGGAGTTGGTTGCTCCTGCATGCCCCCAAGTTTGGCGCTTTTCACCATGCCAACCTTGCTGCGCTGCGCCTAAAACTTGACATTGACTATCCATAGCGCGTGCTTGGAGTAATAACTGCCAATGCATTTCACCTGTTGTATGGGTAAAAGCAGCAGGGGCAGTCAAAATATTTGCACCATGCGATCTAAGCATCAGTGCAAGTTCAGGAAAGCGTAAGTCATAACACACCATTAAGCCAATATTGCCAAAGGGTGTTCTTGCCACAACGACATCTGTACCAGGTTCAAAAAACTTAGATTCTTGATAACCACCGACTGCGTCACCAACTTGCACATCAAACAAATGAATTTTGTCATATCGTGCTTCGGTGCGTTCAGGGCTAATACATAAGCTCACAGTACGAACACGACCATCTTCAATGATTGAACCATCAGGACGAAAAGGGCATGGGAGAGTACCCGCAACAATCCAAATTTGATGTCGATACGCTAAGTGTTCAAGACGTTGTTGAAATTCTTCGAAACGCTCAGCTGTATCGCGTTGTTTACCAGCGGCGAAACAAACAAAATTCTCAGGGAAAACAACCAAAGATGAACCTAAAGCTTTACTTTTTTGAATCAATGATTCAATGACCATGAAGTTTGCTTCAATGTCATTTTGAGAATTCATTTGAACAACGGAAAGTAAAGTCATGCTCTATCCTTGAAATATTTTGGAAGAATAGTTAAGCATTTTGCTTATCAGCAGATATACAGTCCATCGTATCTTGCTGTTTTTCAAGTTGCTTCACCAATGGCTCAAACATATTTTGATTATTTTCATTGAGTTTCATGAGTGTTCTATGTGCATCTAATACCGTGCATAGCATTGTATTGTTTGTGATGTTGTCATCAATCAGTGCTTTAGTACAGACATTAGGATCACCACAGTAATTTAAAATGACAAAAACTTGCCCTAGCCCCATGCTATTGGCTAGAGTAGAAATATCGGGATTTGTAGAGAGCATTACTGCTTGAACATGGTGGATTTGTCTAAGTTTTAAGCCTAGTTTAGCCAAAATACCTAAAACAGTACTGTCAATAAAAGTAGTTTGGGTTAAATCAACAAGTGCGCCGGTAACGTTTTCTTGCTGTTCAATTCTCGCCAAAAGTTTGTCTAAGCTTATACAAGACTGGGCTCGCACTTCACCAATGAGTTTGAAGATATGCGTTCCATTCAAGCTTGCATATTCAACATGACCTGTTGACATATAAATGCCATTTGAAGAAAAGGATTTGAAAATTATCACATAGCGCAACTCGATACTCAAGCATTTGCATAGGTATAAATAGTCTATAGTGATGTAGGTTATTGATTATAAATCTAATTCATTCTTCTGAGGCTGAGGATGGCAATATCATCCGCAACGTGATCTGGTGCACGGAATGATTGATTTTGCAAATGATAGACCAGTTGAGCGAACTGTTCATTCAAACCGCCACTATATGGTTCGAGTGCACCATCGGAGCAAATAATGAATCGTGCATGCTTAGTCAATGTTGTCGTAAATTCTTCAACTTCGAGGTCTTCTGTTAGACCTAATGGAAAGCTACTGGTATTTAAAACACGAGGGGCTTGATTTGGTTCAAAGATAATAGGTGGAGGATAATGACCTGCACTAGACCATTTTAAGGTATGGGTTTCGAGGTTTAGCGTACCTGCAACCATTGTAATGTGTTTTTCAATATTTTCTTGAACTAACATACCATTGAGTTTTTTGATTAATTCTCGTGGTGTTTTAGAGCGACCATGAAATGCAGCCATCCAAGAAGTGAGGAGTGAGCTTGTTACACCATGGCCAGAGACATCAGCAAGATAGAAAATAATTTCTTTATCGCTTATTTTCCAATAATCATACCAATCACCCGATAAATAAGCCGAAGGTTTAAATAACGTTTCAACTTTATAATTGAGTAACTCAATTGGATTAGGGAGTAATTTTTTTTGTAGTTCCGCTGCAGAAGGTAAATCACGACTATCTTGATTGCGTTTATATTGAGCATCTATTTTTTGTAAAGATTGTTCAGGATCGTTTGGTAAACGATTCCAAATCCATCCTGCCAATGCACCCAATTCCCACGCTTGAGAAAGTTCAGAACCTTCATTTTCATGCGCAATAACAACAGTAGGTAAAGACCATTGATGTTCCAAATAGTCATGTACATCCGCAATTGCAACAAGTGTAGAGTCACATTGCCCAAGATCTTCGATGCGGATCATTTCTAAACTCGGAAGTGCATTTAGAACAGCATCTAAATGGGGGATAAGTCGAGTGGGTTGAATGAAATACATAGAATGAAATTAAAAACCTGAGCGTTGTAAAATAAATATATTAGACGATGTCAAATCAATCGCCAAGTATTGGCGTAAAACAAAAAAAATTACGCCAACATTAGCTAAATCGTATTTCTTAAAATAGTGTAAGAAAATATTCAATTATTTTTTTGAATTGCTATCTACGTCACTGTCGTCATCCTGCTCATCAACAAAAGAAACAGTTTCTTCACCATTCCCTTTTTTCTCAGCAATTTTAAATGCTACACGTTGTAGGTAAATGTCACGAATAGATGCGTACCTATCACCTTGTAAGACTTTATCTACATCAAGTAAGTTCGATCGGGCATCAATAGCACTCATTATTGTATGCCCCCAAGCTAATTCAGTTTTATCATGATCACCTAAAATGTAGGTCATCGGTTTAGCATAACCTTCAACTGGATAGTCTAAAGCTGCACGAAACGAACTTGGTCCCATAATAGGTAACATTAAATAAGGGCCACTTGGTACGCCATAGTAGCCTAAGGTCATTCCTAAGCTTTCTTCTTCTGTAGGTAATCCAAGACGACTTGCAGGATCAGCCAAGCCTAAAGATGTCACTGTATTAATAGTAAAACGGCCCAATGATTTGGCTGCACGGCTAAAACGACCTTGGGCAAGTTGATTGACGGCATTCCATGGTTCAGACATATTTTTACGGAATAAACGATATGAGCCACGAACTTCACCAGGTACTTTTTCTGAGTATTGAACTGCTAAAGGACGAGCAATATTACGATCAAGCATGTCATTAAAAGCAAATACCTCACGGTTTAGCGGTTGCAACGGATCTTTAATGCTGTCGTCTTGTGCAGCATTTGCATCAACTTTTAAGTTTTTTGCTTTAATATTTTTCAAATCTTTCAACGCATCAAGACGCGGATGTTTATTATGTTCTGTTGTGTTTACCACATCTGTTGGTATAGGTTCTACAGCATCGTTTTCAGCTGAATCACTTATTGCTTCAGAAATGATAGCTTCTTCTTGCGCGAAAGCGGGTGCAGCGAAAGCAAGAGAAAACATACTTGCCCATAAAAAATTAAAACGATGCATAGGAATCCTTTTTTGCAATTTTCTTTGCCATAATGATTGGATTAAAAAGAGTTAAAACTATCTTAACAGGTGTAACCCATAATGTATTAAAACAAATATGGTTAAAAAGTGTGAATAAATATGATAAATGGGTATAAAACAACCACT